>NZ_VPEW01000052.1:0-692 GCF_013416965.1 Acinetobacter sp. YH1901134
GTTACCCTAACCAAACCAGCAAAACCCCTTGAGTACCCACTAAAACATTCAAGGGGCATTCCAAGTCTCAATCCATTATGCTTAGGCAGGAAACTCAAACCTAAATTGAGAAGCCTAAAACCCTAAGAGCCCCTTATAACAAGAAAACCCTAAATGATTAACTAACTTAGTTTTTCTGCACTAAGGCATAATTGCTATTAAATTCTACATATCATAGCATGCATATATCTTATTCATTGCATTCGATAGATTGCAACCTCGCTGACGGAGAGTACATCCTCGTGCCGGAGCAAGGAGCTGCTCAGGAGGTAGCCCCGGATCCAGCACCAGAGCCTGCACCAGAGGATCTGCCTGCCCCAGCTTTGGAAGGCAAGCCCCGGTTTTATGCATAACCGTTATATATGCTATTTTACTACACTTAATGTTTGTAGGCTTGTACTGTGCACTTAAGTGTAGGAGTTGCTTGAAACCCTAGTTGCATGAACTCAGGATTCCTTTTGAGATGGATACTAGTATGCTAGGTCGAGTAGCTGCTTTGCTAAATCAGGATCTCGGTAGAAGTCGAGTGATTTTTCTAGCACTCGCGCGAGGTCAGGAATTGATTGTATTCATCTTGATAACGGGATCTATGTTGGTCTATGGACTTGGATCCAGGGAGGATGCCTTGTCCATGAGACGGGAAAAATGGATTA
>NZ_VPEW01000053.1:0-1061 GCF_013416965.1 Acinetobacter sp. YH1901134
GTAAGAGAGAGAAAGAGGAAGAGGAAAAGGATACAGAATCGAACGACGTGGCGCACCTTTTTTGATGCGGTCATTATGGCGGAGGCGAAGCGTCGCCTGCTTCGCCTGCCAAAGGTGCCGCCTGTCCCGCCGCAGAGTTAATGCGACGGGACGAGTGGTTCGCGGGGCGGCCGTTGCGCGTGCGCGAGCCGTTCGAGGAACGGAACACGGGCGCGTCGTCTTCACGCCGTGAGAGAGGGTTCTCTCGCTGCCCCCGGATGGGACGTAAGCTTGGCTGACGACGTGACCGCTGCTCCTGCCCGCCTGCCACCGCCATTACTGCCGGCCCATTTTTGGCCGCATTGACCGTCGCGCCAGGCTGGCGCTGCTGGGTCGTGCGCTGGGTCGCCTCGAGTCGCGGTATTGGTTCCGCAGTCGAGGAGGCGCGGTAGTGGCGCAAGTGGCGGTGCAGTTGCTCGCACGCAGCATCCGGCGCGCCGGTTGCATGACGCGTGGGCCTGGGCCTCCATGCTGGACGCGTTGGAGTCGAAAGGGTGCGCCCACTTGGTGCGGTTGCATGCCGCCTGCATGGCGGTCCGCCCTTTCACCCGCTGGTCTGGGCGAAAGTGGAGGAAATGCTTGTAACCGCTGGGCAGTTGCGCGCACCACGCGCGGCGGTTTGGCTTCTTCTGCCCTGGGCCAGCTTGCATGACGTGTGGGACCCAGCCCCCGCGTCGTAGGGGGAGGACCTTGGAGCGTGTTGGAGAAGACTCAGCCCGCGACGGCTGAGGACGCAAGTAGGGAGAGTCGCCTTTAAAAGGAGGGTGATCCCCTTGGAAGGCAACCATGTCTTCGCGCTCCCTTATGCATCGTGTCTTTCCACCTTCCAAGCCCCCGGATGGGGGGTATCCGCCGTCTTTCCGCCTCCTCGTTGGAGGAACGCAACTTCGTGGGAGTTGGTACCTCTCAGCCATCGTTCGGCTTCAAGGATTTTCATCAGGCAGCCCGGCCGCACCCCTTCACCGGCGGTCACCCGAGATGGCGACCTCCAGCTTGATGGTGGGGGAAAGCGAGCCGGGCTG
>NZ_VPEW01000054.1:0-930 GCF_013416965.1 Acinetobacter sp. YH1901134
GCTGGCGCGCAACTCCTTCGCCGCCACAGTGCTCAGCGTCTCCTCAGACGACGCGTCGGCCGACGGCGTAGCAGCAGCAGAAGAAGAAGAGGTCGGCATCGCTACGTACCGTCGGCGGCGGCGGGCGGTCTGCTTCACACGGGCCAGATCTCCGGCGAGCAAGAGGGCAGCGGAAGAAGAGGAGCAGCAAGACGGCGGGCGGCTAGGGTTTTCACGGAGCGCGGAAGGCAAAGTTCAAACAGCGCCGGCCCCCGCCCCCTTTTATAGGCAGGGCGCGGCTCTTCGGGAAACCCGCAATCCGACAGGGCGCGACGCTTCGGGAAACCCGCAATCCAACAGTACGCCGTCCATCAACGGTCACATCAAAAACCCCCGCGGAACCACTTCGAGCGAGGGCAGCGTCTCCGCCATCTAGCGACGTCTTCGGCACCAGGTGACTTTGTCGAACTGGTCCCTCGGAGGGCAAATGTTGGGGCGAAGGCGAAGACGCCACCCTTCGCTCGAGGCCTTCGCTGCAGTCGCTGGTCTGACGGAGACAAAACGGGCAGGGACACCCTTCGCTTCATTCGGCACCAGACGAAGGCCTGCGATGTCGTCATCGCACCGTGCGGCCTCGTCCAGCTCAGAGGCCCACGTGTGATCCGGCCCATTGTAACAGGCCCTGCGTGGCCGCTGCGCATTACGGGCCTAATTTGTAAAGGCATCCCTGTAATTACAGTCTGTAACCCCGCTTTATGGGAATATTCCGGGGATAACCTAGGTGCCTGAGGGCACATGCGTCCTTAACACTGGACGCTGGGCACTCAGATACCTATAAATACCCCCGCACAGTGCCCTTGAGAGGCTAGATTAACAGAGCAATCACCTTCCTAAGCTAAAACCTTGTTTGCATTATTGTCATTCCCCCGTTGGATCATCCTGCTCGGGAGA
>NZ_VPEW01000002.1:0-20199 GCF_013416965.1 Acinetobacter sp. YH1901134
ACATCCGACAGCTCCGACAGCTCCGACAGCTCCGACAGCTCCGACAGCTCCGACAGCTCCGACAGCTCCGACAGCTCCGACAGCTCCGACAGCTCCGACAGCTCCGACAGCTCCGACAGCTCCGACAGCTCCGACAGCTCCAGCACCTCAGCCAGTGGCAACGCAGTCAGCCGCAGAATATTTGGCAAACCCACTTTAAGATTTCCGTTTAACAATAAAAAAGACGCCTTGGCGTCTTTTTTCATTTTAGGAAAATTAGGGCTTTTGCAGTTGTGTTAAGGTTTTACGCGCCAGTCCCGGATCATCTGCAAATACACCATCTACACCAGCTTTATAGAAGTTTTCAAATTCTTTAGCCGCACCGGTATCACAACGTTCGGTTGCCACTGAGCTACATTTTAAATAGTCAGGTAAAAAACCATTTTCAGGTCTGAGCGTATAAGGATGGACTTTCAAACCAGCAGCATGGGCATCTTTGACAAAATTGGTTTGTTTAAATTCAGTGTTTGAAAAAATATAGGTTTTACTTGGACCTACACCATCTGCATATTTTGCCACTGATTTTAGGCCTTCTGCAGTGGCTAAACTTGCATAATTTTGAGGTGAGCTTTGTTGCTGTAAGTCACCCGGTATGGCAGTTGGGCTATCTAATAATTGAATAATTTTGCCATGTTTGAGGGTTTTCTTTTGCGTGAGTTGATCACGTAAGTATTTAAGATTGGTGGTTTCAAAAGACTGTAAATATACAGGCGCGATATCACGTGTATAACTGTATTTGGCAAGCGTGGTGAGTAAACGATCTTCCATGGCTAGATTTTGCTGTTGGAAAAATGTTGGATGCTTGGTTTCAATATATAAACCAACAATTTTTCCAGTTTTTTTATAATGAGCTTCGGCAAGTTCAATGATTTGTTCGAGCGTTGGGATGCTGTATTGATCATTATATTGAGTGTTATTAGGGCGATATTGAGCAATACGCTCACGTGCTTTTACATTTTGAGTCAGTTCATTCAAATTAAAGTCTTCCGTAAACCATCCTGTATAGTCGATACCATCGATTTTTTTGGTGGTTTTTCGATCCGCAAATTGTGACAGCGTACTAATATTGGTTGTCCCTGAAATTTCACTTTCATGGCGCGCAACCAGATAGCCATCCTTGGTTGGCACTAAATCGGGTTCGATAAAATCCGCACCATCGTCAATCGCTTTTTGATATGCGGCAAGGGTATGCTCAGGTCGCAAAGCACTGGCACCGCGATGCCCAACAATGACAAAACCTGTATCAGGCAAAACAGGGGGCTTGGTGGCATGGGTTTTATCGTCATCCGAATTACATGCAGATAAACCAAAAACGCTAAAAAGGAGCAGTGAAGACACGCCCCATGAGGATTTTACTTTACTTGTTGTCGCTATATTCAACTGCTTTGTTAATTGTTTTTGCATGGCTGCCTCGGCATCTTTTTATATAAATGAATGATGTTGCAGGCATACATTGCAGGGCAGTGGCTAAGACTTCATGACAGAGGCGGTTTTGTCACATAAATTTACTAAAATAGCTGAAATGGAGGCTCTCCATATTTTCTACATATTTCGCTTCAAGCAAGGTTTTTATGTAGTCTAGGCTTGTAATCAAGCACATTGTGATTGATTATCAATAAGATTTTTTGAAAAAATCAATCAACACATTTTATTTCATTAATTGAAAAGTGACATGGACTGATGCTGTCTAAGTTTTTTATTTATCGACCGATTTTTGCAGGCGTATTGGCGATCATCGTCATGGCGCTCGGGCTATTTGCTGTCCTCAATTTACCCGTAGAGCGCTATCCAGATATTGCGCCACCACGAATTACGGTAAGCGCAAGTTATAGTGGTGCGTCAGCAGAAACAGTTGAGGAAAGTGTCACACAAGTTCTTGAGCAACAAATTAAAGGAATTGATCATCTTTTATATTTTAGTTCAAGTAGCGACTCTTCAGGTCGAAGCCGGATCAGCATCAGTTTTGAAAATGGTACCGACCCAGATACCGCTCAAGTACAAGTACAAAATGCCATAAATGGGGTGATCAATCGATTGCCTGAAGATGTGCAGCGCCAAGGGGTAAATGTCTATAAATCTTTGGGTGATACCCATATGGTTATCGGCCTCTATGATGAGACCGGCAAGAGTTCGAATATCGAACTTGGCGACTATATGATGACGCATCTAGAACAGGACATTGCTCGAATTGAGGGCATCGGTGAAGTCGATGTTTTTGGTTCGCAATTTGCCATGCGCATTTGGCTCAACCCACTGAAACTGAAGCAATATAGCCTCATGCCCAGTGATATCCGTGCGGCTGTCGAATCACAAAATACACAGGTTGCCGCCGGTGCCGTAGGTGAATTGCCGAGTGTTTCGGATCAATATCTCAATGCGAAAGTCACTTCGGGTTCACGTTTAAAGTCAGTTGAAGAATTTGAAAATATTATTGTCAAATCTGCACGAGACGGCAGTTTTGTCTATTTAAAAGATGTTGCACGCGTTGAATTGGGTGCGGAAAATTATTCAGGGGTGAATACCATTAACGGTTATCCATCTTCAGGGATGGGGATCTCGTTGGCTTCTGGGGCAAACGCACTTGAAACCTCTGCCTTAATTAAGCAAGAAATTGAACAGTTAGCGAAGCAATTACCTGCGGGTTATAAAATTGTTTATCCTCGGGATAACACGCCATTTGTACAAGAATCCATTAAAGAAGTGGTGAAAACATTATTTGAAGCCGTTTTACTGGTGGTTTTGGTGATGTTTATCTTCTTACAAAATTGGCGAGCAACGCTGATTCCTGCGATTACCGTGCCTGTGGTGATTCTTGGGACTTTAGCTATTTTATATGCTTTGGGCATGACCATTAATACGCTCACATTGTTTGCATTGGTACTGGCCATCGGTCTGTTGGTCGATGATGCGATTGTGGTGGTGGAAAACGTCGAACGTTTAATGCATGAACAACAGTTAACAGCAAAACAAGCAGCCATAGAGTCGATGCATGAAATTAGTGGGGCATTAATCGGGATTACTTTGGTATTAACTGCTGTCTTCATTCCTATGGCGTTCTTTGGTGGTTCAACGGGTGTGATCTATAGACAATTTTCCATCACACTCGTGGCTGCAATGGGCTTGTCATTGATGGTTGCGCTAATTTTAACCCCTGCATTATGCGCCTTAATTTTAAAACCTAATCCGAAACCACAGCGCTGGGCGATTTGGTTTAACGCCAAATTAGAGATTTTAAAAACCAAATATTTGACCCTTGCACAAGCCACGGTTCGTTATCGCTTATGGACGGTGGTTTTGTTTGCGGGGCTCATTACGGTATTTGCTTTGTTTTATCGTGCTTTGCCGACCAGTTTTATTCCTAGTGAAGACCAAGGTATTTTGAGTGTGCAACTTAAATTACAAGAAGGTGCACCGATGTCGAAAAGTCGTGAGGTCGGTGAACAAATTAGGCAGTACTTTTTAACTGAAGAAAAGCAAAATGTTGATTTGGTGATGATTCGTTATGGACGAAATTTTTCTGGTACGGGTCAAAACTTAGGGCAAGGCTTTATTGCACTGAAGCATTGGGATGAACGTTCAGGACAACACAATTCAGCGCAAGCGATTCGTGAACGTGCTATGAAACATTTTAAAAAATTTAACAATGCACAAATCAATGTCAGCATGCCGTCCTCTGTCAGTGGCCTTGGGCAAACCGATGGTCTGGAATTTTGGCTGCGAGATATGAATGGTGAAGGCCGTGCTTATCTCGATGCGCAATTTAAAAGCTTGCAAGAAAAATCTTCACAATTCAGCAGTTTCGAAAATTTAGACAAACGCTCAAACCCCGATAAAGCCGAGCTAAAAGTGGATATTGATCAAAAACAAGCAATGGCCTTGGGGTTAACTCAAAATGCGATTAATAGCACCATGAGTAGCGCATGGGGCGGTAGCTATATCAACGATTTTATCGACCGTGGGCGCATTAAACGCGTCATGATGCAGGCAGATGCCGAATTTCGTTCTAAACCAGAAGATTTGGCTTATTGGCATGTGCGAAATGATCAAAATGAAATGATTCCATTTAGTAATTTTTCAACCATTGGTTGGAGTGGCGGTCCAGAAGTTGTTAATCGTTTCATGGGCTATACCGCATTACAAATGGAAGCGGATACAGCCAAAAATGTCTCAAGTGGACAAGCCATGCAGGATGTTAAAGCTTTAGTTGATCAAGTGCCGGGTGTGGACGTGGCATGGAGTGGGTTATCCTTTGAAGAGCAAAAATCAAGTCATCAAGCGTTTTGGCTATATTTGGTCTCGATAGGATTTATTTTCCTCTGTCTTGCTGCCCTATATGAAAGTTGGAGTATTCCAACTGCAGTCATGAGTGCGATTCCACTTGGGATAGGCGGTAATATTTTGTTTAGCTACATGGCCGGTTTTCCAAATGACATCTATTTTCAAATTGCTCTACTTACAACAATTGGTTTGTCCTGTAAAAACGCGATCTTGATTGTAGAGTTTGCAGCGATGGCACAAGAAAAAGGCAAACATGTAATCGAAGCTGCAATGGAAGGCGCAGCACTTCGTTTACGTCCTATTTTGATGACCTCTTTGGCTTTTGGTGCGGGAGTGGTTCCTTTAGTTCTTGCTTTTGGTGCAGGTGCAGCCAGTCGCCAAGAGATTGGGGTGAGCGTACTCGGTGGGGTAATATTCGGTACGGTTTTGGTGCTGATCTTTATTCCGTTTATGTATGTCATGGTTCGTTCCATTTTTAAAATCAAACCGGTGTCTGAGTCTATGAAATAAACTTTAGACAGCATCTAGTTGTACGGAAATCCACCGTTAAAGCTTGGATACTTGACGGTGGTTTTTTATTCTGGAGAATTTTTTGGCGGGGAAGAAATTCCACTGAGAACTTTTATAGATATAGAGATCATATTGAAGTGATTTGAAACTCTTCATTTTATCCTTCAAAATGTGTTTAACAAATAAAGATTAAAATTTGAGTGAGTTGAATGGCGGATTTAATACAAAGACAGCGTGATATTTCCGCTTTGTTGCAACAACAAAATTATACAGAGGCCGTTGGTGTTTTACAGCCTCTGAACTATGCTGATCAGGCCCGTTTAATTCAGCAATTTCCAATTGAATATCAAATTGAGTTACTTTCAGGTTTAGCGCATCAAGGTTTGGTTTTTGAGTTTTTCCCTTTTGAGTCACAGCGACAGCTGATTTCGCGTTATCCACTGCGTCTACAAATTGAATTATTTGATGACATGCATTCTGATGATGCAACGGATTTATATAAAAGCTTAACAGATGCAGAACAAGATCGAATTTACCAACAACTTGATCAAGATACACAAGAGCATTTAAAGGCGTTATCTGCTTATGCAGAAGAGTCTGCAGGCGCAATCATGAGCTCAGACTATGTCAGTATGCCTGCTGACTTTACCATGCAACAAGCCATAGAGGCCTTGCGCCATGAACCGCATGACCGTGAAACCCTGTATTTAATTTATGTCACCAATGATCAGTCTCAATTAAAAGGGGTGATTTCACTGCGGCAAATTTTGCAAGCCGACCGTGATGCACGGATTCAAGAGGTGATGACCAAAGATGTAGTGACTGGTTGGATAGACGAAGACCAAGAAAGTATTGCACGTAAACTGGCTGAATATGATTTTATGGCCTTGCCGATTGTGGATCATGCCAAGCGTTTGATGGGGATTGTCACCTATGATGATGCGATGGATGTGGTACAGGCTGAAACTACCGAAGACTTTTTAAAAGCTAGTGCAGTGAGTACCGAACCAGGTATGAGCATTAAGAAAGCACCGATTTTAAAGTTGTATCAAAAGCGGGTGTTTTGGTTGGTGATATTGGTCTTTGGCAGTTTATTGTCCGGTTTAGGTATTTCCTATTATGAAGATATCATTGCCGCACATATCGTCTTGGTTTTTTTCTTACCCTTACTGGTCGGAAGTGGAGGCAATGCAGGTTCTCAGTCTGCGACCTTAATGGTGCGAGCGCTTGCCACAGGGGATGTAAAGATTCGTGATTGGTTTTATTTGTTGGGGAGAGAGACGCTTGTTGCTCTTTGCTTAGGCGGAACCATGGCCATTGCTGTATCGATTTTAGGCTACTACCGTGGTGATGCAACCGTGGCCTTGGTCTTGGCACTGAGTATGATGGGTATCGTATTGCTCGGTTGTTTAATTGGCATGAGTTTGCCTTTCATACTCAATAAGTTAAAGCTCGATCCTGCAAGCGCTTCTGCACCTTTGGTAACCTCGATTTGTGATGCGACTGGCGTGGTGGTGTATTTGATGATTGCTTCACAATTGCTCAATTTATAGAGATTAGCATTTTGCAACAGATTGAAGACTTCTAATATGTTTTAATCTCAGTGATTTACACGTTTTTTATTGGATAAAACATGGCTGAACCATTAAAACAAAAAATGTCAAAGCAAGAAGTCATTCGTCTTGAACGCGATCTCGCAAAGTTTGCCAATATGATGGACTCCGTGGTTCGGATTCCATTTACCAGACAAGGGGTAGGTGCGGACGCAGCGTTGAGTACCATTCCCGTAGCTGGTGATATCGCAGGATTTATCTTGACCTGTTATGCCGTCTATAAAGCCAAACAGATTGGCGTACCACAAGCCAAATTAAATGGTGTGATGAAACTCGCAGTTATAGATGCTGTCGTGGGGTTTATTCCTGTTGCAGGGACGATCTTTGATGTGTTTATTCGACCGAGCCGTAAAGCTTTAGATGTTGTACATACGCACATTCGTGAAGAATATCAAATCAGTACAGATCAACATGTGATACATCCGTTTTTACATGAAAAATTAGAACAGAAACAACAGCAATCTGCTTTTTGGCGCAACCCTGTGGTTGCATGGATATGGATCCATATCCCAGATATACTCGGGATGATTTTCTTATTAATCTTTATCTTTGCAATTTATATGGGTGGTTCATTGCTTTGGCAATGGCTAAAGGCCAATGGAGTATTGTAGATAGAAATGCCTTGTTGCTTGAACGCGATCACTGAGAGGCTATTCAATTGAAAGATCGTTCAGCTGAAAGATTATTGATAAGACAATAAATGTTCGGAAAAAATTAGACTTAAAAAAGCCTCCATAGGGAGGCTTTTTTACGACATACATTAGATGCTCGATTATGGGCAATCTAATTGTTGTAATGCCGCAACACGTTGTTCAATCGTTGGGTGTGTTTGGAACAATGCAGCTAAACTGAAACTTTGTTCTTGACCCGCAGAAATTGCAAAGGCTTTCATTTCTTTTGGCATTTGATCTGGCATTTCAGATTCTGCTTGTAAACGTAACAGAGCAGAAATCATCGCTTGTTTACCTGCTAAACGCGCACCAGCTTCATCGGCACGGTATTCACGGTAGCGAGAGAACCACATCACAATGGCAGACGCTGCGATACCAAAAACAATATCTAATACAATCGTAATGACAAAATATGCGATACCCGGTGCTTCACCATCTTCACGACCAAAAACATTACGGTCAATGAAGTCACCTGCTACACGCGCAAAGAACATCACAAAGGCGTTGACTACACCTTGCACCAATGCAAGGGTTACCATATCACCATTGGCTACGTGACCAATTTCGTGAGCGAGTACGGCACGGAGCTCGTCTTTGTTCATACGCTCAAGTAGACCGGTAGAAACTGCTACTAAAGCATCATTTTTATTCCAGCCTGTTGCAAAGGCATTTGACTGGTACGATGGGAAAATACCCACTTCTGGCATTTTGATACCAGAACGTTGTGCTAGTTGCGCAACTTCGTTAAGTAACCATGCTTCAGCTTGGTTACGTGGTGCATTAGGGTCAATCAGCTCTGTACCCGTGGTTTTCTTCGCCATCCATTTTGACATGAATAGTGAGATCATTGAACCCACCATACCGAACACAAAACAGATTACGAGCAAGTTGCCTAAGTTTAAGCCGCCTGCACCATGGTAACTACCGACACCGAAGAGTGACAAGATTATGCCAGCTACAACCAGTACCGCGAGGTTGGTCAGCAAGAACAAACCAATCCGCATCATTGGGTAAATCCTCTTATTATAGAAAAATGATCTGATTTACAAATAAAAATCATTAAACTCAATATGAGGTGAAAGTCTTAAAATTTCAAGGAAAAATTAGTAAAACAGATGCAATTTTACAAAATCAGTGAATTTATTCATTGAAATAAATACGCGCTGAAGCAGACGCATTTGCTGTGGCAAATGAACCTGAAGGTGCGTCGGTAAAACTACCATTGTCTGTTTGAATAATTTGACGTGCCGATGATTTAGCAACCGTAGGGGCAGCAGCATGATAATTATCCGAACTGGCAATAATCCGACCACTATTTGAAGCGATATTGGAATTACTCGAACCTGATACACTTAAACTACCAGCATATAGGTTGTTGTAGCGGCTAGTGACACGGCGGACATAATCTTGTGTTTCGCGAAAAGGTGGGATACCACCATATTTTGCGACATTGCCTTCACCTGCGTTATAACCTGCTAAAGCAAGAGACGTATTGCCATTAAAACGTTTCAGTAGCCAAGATAAATATCGAGCACCAGCCATAATGTTCTGATGAGGATCATAAGCATTTGTTACATTGAAGCGACGTGCTGTGGCAGGCATGAGCTGCATTAAACCTTGAGCCCCAACAGGTGAACGAGCATTAGTGTTAAAGCCTGATTCGGTATGCATCACCGCTTTGATTAGACCTTCGGAAACACCATGTTGGGCCGCTGCTTGTTTAATAATATTGTCAAAGGCATTTTTATTCCTACTATAGCTGGGTAACACAGACGCTTCATTTGAGCCCCAGTTACTATAACTATGGATATTACTGTCCGGATAGTAGGTTTTTTTCTCAACTTTTAGATTGCTATAGCGGCCTTGTTTATTGGTCAGTAACGTTGTGCCATTACTTTCACGCAATTGATAAATCGTTTGGCCAGCAAAAATGTTTGGTGCTGCTAAACTGATAGCCACACTTCCACCTAATAACAGCCCCAAAGTCCAAGTAATGTTTTTCATTTTATTGTGAAGAAAAATTCTGTCCCCAAACAGTTAAAGAGAGTGTATCAAAAAAAAATTAGATGAAAAGGCTTCATAGACTGATTTCTTCTTTACTTTGTAAAAATCAAGTCATTTTGATGATTCAATAATCAAAAAAAATATTTATTTTTTTTTATTGATCTTAACTTGACACGATTAAGTCATTGATAATTAAACTTATTTAAATTGATCAAAAAATGATCAATTTAAATAAAAGCCTTAAAATAAGGGCGGCTCACCTTGTCAAGTCATTTAGAATCCACAAAGTTATCCACAGCTTTTGTGGACAACTGTGGAAAAGTCCAAAAGATAAGCATTTGGGCTAAAAAATGAACTGTACCGTATAGAATATTGCACTGAAGATTACGTGATCATGACAGTATTTCTACTTTTTTCGGAAATTACATTCTTTTGATGCGAGAAGTCTGCGAATCGGATAAAATTGCGCGGTATTTTTTTTTAGGTTTAACTCGTCTATGTTCTCGCCAGTTGAGTCCGAACAAGGATTTAATTTCAAACCAGAACTACCAACTAGCTCTGCGTATTATCGTTTATTGAAAAAGCTACGCCGTCAGGTCGGTCATGCTATTCGTGATTTTAAAATGATCGAAGAGGGTGACAAAGTGATGGTCTGTATTTCAGGCGGTAAGGACAGTTATACCCTGCTCGACATTTTGTTGCAGTTTAAGCGTATTGCGCCGATTAATTTTGATGTGGTTGCGGTCAACCTTGACCAAAAACAGCCGGGTTTCCCTGAAGACGTATTGCCACGTTATTTAGAAGAAAACAAAATTCCGTATTACATCTTAGAAAAAGATACTTACAGCATTACCAAACGTTTAACACCAGAAGGTAAAACGTACTGCGCAGTGTGCTCGCGTCTACGTCGTGGTTCGTTATACGGCTTTGCTCAAGAAATTGGGGCGACGAAAGTGGCTTTAGGTCATCACCGTGATGATATTTTGGCGACGTTCTTTTTGAACTTGTTCCATGGCGGCAGCTTAAAAGCCATGCCACCGAAATTATTGTCTTCTGACAAAAAGAACATTTTGATTCGTCCACTGGCTTATGTGGAAGAAAAAGACATTATCAAATATGCAGAAATGCGTAAGTTCCCAATTATCCCGTGTAATTTGTGTGGTTCTCAGGAAAACTTACAACGTGCGATGCTAAATGACATGCTGCGTACTTGGGATAAAGAATTTCCTAAACGTTTACACAGTATTTTTGGTGCTTTGCAAAATGTTTCGCCCTCACAACTGGCTGACCGTGAGTTATTCGACTTTGAAGCCCTAGATGAACAACGCGAATTTGATTTTAAAAATAGCGAAAGTTGTTCAACTGAAGAAGGTGAGTCAGAAAGCAAACGCATTAATATGGTGAACTTAGGGTTTATGGCAGATTAAGCCGAAAACCTCATCACGCAAAAGGCATTCTACGGAATGCCTTTTTTATGCTTATGATTTTTCTCATTTTGTTATTAAACAGTTAAATATTGAACGGTGCGTACAAAAAACTTTAGCCTTTTCACAAATGATCATGCTATAACAAACCTCAAGCAAAATATGCTTGCACTGATGTTGTCCGGAACGGCAACACACACGAACAAAATAAATTGAGGAAAGATCATGCCTGCTTTTTTAACTGATGATTGGTTTTCAACTGTAGAAACTCTGACAGCTCAAGCTGGTGATTTAAACTTACCACCTGCATTGGCTAATCTTGCAATTAACCTTGTGGTTGCTGACGCTGCAGGCAATACTGAATTGTCATTAGACGGTGGTGCAATTAAAAAAGGTTTATCTTCAAACGCGAAAACAACGTTGAACATGGATGCTGAAACTTTACGTAAAGTATTCCTTGAGTTTGATATGGCTGCAGCGATGCAAGCGTTTATGACGGGCAAAATAAAAGTACAAGGTGATATGTCACAATTGATGGCATTGCAAACAGCAAAACCAAGTACTGAGCAAAAAGATTTATTCAAAAAAGTACTTGAGCAAACTGCTTAAGTTTAAAACGAAAAAAGCTTACCCGAAGGTAAGCTTTTTTTGTGCGCTCACATGTAAATGTTAGGTGGACGCATATTAGATATTCACAAGTTGAGGTGTGGTTTTAATATGTTCCAAATACGCACGAATACGCGTGACATATTGCACAGCTTGACGATAACGACCATTGCTCGCCTTGTTACGGTCTAGATAAGCATATAAATTCACCCACTTATTTGGGTTTTTACCCTGAGATTGGATGCGCTTTTGAATCTGACTTACAGCACCAGGACCCATGTTATAAGCCACTAAGGCATACCAATTACGATCTGGGTATGGAATGTTACTATAACGGTTTAGCATTTGGTCATAGTACTTTGCACCACCTTGAATGCTTTGAGTCGCATCTGTACGGTTGCTCACACCCATGGCTTTTGCTGTACTGTTGGTCAGCATCATAATGCCACGAACACCCGTTGGGGATACCGAGTCAGGTTTGAGGTAAGACTCTTGATAACCAATCGCTGCCAATAAATGCCAGTCTAGATCGTATTGCTTGGCCGTGTTTTTAAAACTTGCCTTATAGATCGGCATACGTTTACTTAAATCACGTTGAATCACATTCCAAGAATCTTGTTTGACCACATTACGGTTGTAGAATGATGCCAACTGTCCAATTGCGCCATTTTGTTTGGTACGGCAAATAAAACCACTCGCGGTTTGGCTTAGTGGATCATCTGCATTTTTAAATACCCAGTTTAAGTTGCTGTTTAAACCATTCTTTTTTAAAGAAACGGTATCACCACAACTGGCTGAAAATGACGTCAAATGCTTGGCTTCAATGGTACTCATTTCGGCAGTGGTCATAGCAAAATTGGCTTGACCTTTGGCAACCATTTTTAAAGCAGTGGCATTGTCATTCACTGTTTTAAAATCTAATTGGACATTTAAACTTTCTGCATAGTTACGTGCAAGGTCGTAACCAAAACCATGTCGATGTTTACCATCCTGAAAAACAATGGCAGGATTGGCAACTGCAACAACAGTGAGTTTATTACTGTTGACGACAGCATCATATTGATGTGCTGTTTTGCTGGCATTAATACTGTGAAAAGGAATTAAGACAGTACTAAGTGCAAGCGCTTTAAATGGGAGAGAGTTAAAAGAGTTAAGGCAAAGCCTCGACCCAGAAGTTGAACTACTGTGCATGTTGTCTCCGCTACAAGTAATTTATGCCCTAAAAAGCAAAGGCAAACAGGCCTCAGACTTTTTCAAGTTTGATAAATTCAATAAGGGTTGGGCAGTCATGACGTCATTCAAAAATGACTAGGGGGTTTCGGGAAATATGTAGAAAATCTACACTGGATAAAAATTAAACAAGCCTAAAAGATGTGCGCATAATAATGAGCAAAAAAATACTTGTCAAATTTTGTACGAAAAAATATTAAAATATGTAACATAAACAATTGATTTTGTTTGGGAATAAATTTTATATACTTTGCCTGTGTAGAAATGGAGGATAAAATAGGCATGTTTTGTAAAAATCAGCACTTGCTCAAGGCCTAAAAATCATCATGAAATCTAACTTAGTTACCCGTGGTGGACACGATTTATTGGTCGCTGAACTTCAACATTTATGGCATGAAGAGCGACCTGAAATTACCAAAAAAGTGAACTGGGCGGCTAGTCTTGGAGATCGTTCGGAAAACGCGGATTTGCAATTATAACCCCATTTTATATACTATTTCACATTTAATTTAATTAAATCAAATGCTTATAAATAGTATATATACTATTCACATATACTATTCTAAATTTTGGACCTATTCAGCATGGTTAAAGAAAAGTTTGAGTTTGAGATTATTTCAGAAGAGGTAGAAATATCTGAGCTATTGCAGGATTATTGGAAATTTGGCGAAAAGAAGAAATTCGCACTAACAGTTAAAGAAATACTTATGAAGTATAGTATTCAAACGCCTTCAATCTTAGCGAAAGAAGTCAGTAAAATTGGTTTTTTACAGGTAAGTAGATTAAAGAATTGCGGCAAATGTTTTGATAAACATAAGTTTTATGTTAGAAACAATTTTAATTATTATATAGATAGATTAAAAAATGTTGATAATAGGTGTATTGACTGTACTAATGAAAAATATATAAAATATGCTCTGGATACGCTAGAATATTATAAAAAAAATTATAAACCATCAGCACCTAACTTAATTGAAAAACAAGAGCTAAGTTATTTAGAAAAAATACACTTATATTTATTGATCGAAAATTATATTAAATATTTTCGAGTAGGAAAAAATTGGTATTATTCACATGCTCTTAGTGGTTATTCCTGTCATGTTATTTTAGAAGGCTTGGTTGAAAAAGGTTTTATTTTTAATCATGATAGTAATATAGAATTTATAAATAGAAAAAATAATTTGGGAGTCATATATCAAAAAAATAAAAGTATTTTTGATAGCTCTTTGAGTGAAAAAATATTTAATTTTCTACAGATTAATTTTGAGTATCATACAGAAATATTGATTCCTTTTCAGTTTGAAAATATTAATGATTGGTTTATGGAACTATTTAATGATATTCAAGGTCATAAATTAAAATTAGATGATATCAAAGATATAGAGAAATTTTTACTTAATATGCGAATTTCAGAAATATATGATCTTGCAGAGTTTGTTTGTGAGGTGAATAAGATACCACTACTCAAAAATAATGCTTTGGAGTTTGAATTTATCAGAGTAGCTGATAAATATAATTTAGAGCAGATCTATAATATTTTTAATTATCAAGCGACTTATACTACATCTACTCTTTATAAAATAAGTGTTTCTGAACATGACTCTTTAAAGTTTAGTAAAAATAAGCTTTTTACTAAAAATATTGGTTATTTTATAACTCGCATGGAGCAAAAAAGTTCAGATCAACATTATTCAAAACCCTTACCTTTATCTTGGGAGCAGTCTGAATTTGAGCAATTTGTCAGTGCTCACATTATAGGGAGTGCTGAAAAATGGGACAAATTAACACCAAAACAAATTTTATCTCGTTGGTTAGATGCCGTGGAATATGATTTAGAAGAATAAATTCGAAATGGATCTGTTTTAATACCTAAAATTTTTTATTCATTTCACTATTTTTGATAAGATTGACTCAATTTTTTATTGACTCACTATTGTTATGCCACTATTAGATTGGGTGAACCGCAACCAAGCTGAAGAAACAGCCACTCAAGTTCCATATCACCTTTTAAAATTCGAAAAATCATATGGTGATGTTGAGCAGGCAAAAGAAAATCTTATCATTCAAGGCGATAACTTACAGGCACTTAAAGCACTTTTACCACTGTATGGCGGTCAGGTGAAATGTATTTTTATTGATCCACCATACAATACACAATCAGCTTTTGAGCACTATGACGATAAGTTGGAACATGCTCAATGGCTGTCGATGATGTATCCACGCCTGCAACTGCTCAAAGACCTTCTAGCTGAAGATGGATCTATTTGGATTACGCTTGATGATAACGAAGCACATTATATGAAAGTATTATGTGATGAGGTTTTTACAAGGTCTAACTTTGTAGCTAATGTTATTTGGCAAAAAAAATATTCTATCGCTAACGATCATAAAACAATAGCACCTGTTCACGATCACCTTCTTGTCTATCGTAAATCTGAGAAGTGGCTTAGAAACCTTTTGCCGCGAACAGAAGAAAATAATAAACAATATAGATTGAGTGATGAAAAGGGATTATTTCGCCCAGATAATTATACCTGTGGTAAAACAATTGAAGAAAGACCTAACCTTTATTATGAAGTTACTCAACCTAATACAGGTGAAAAAATTTATCCTAAAAAAACGGCTGTCTGGCGTTACTCATATGAGCAGCATCTTGAGCATGTTAAGAATGATATGATTTATTGGGGCAAAGATGGAAAAGGTAAAGTTCCAGCTTTTAAAAGATACTTACATAATTTAAAGAATGATGGGATTGTTCCGAGTACATTTTGGTCTTTTGATTTTGCAGGGCATACTGACTTATCTAGAAAAGAAATACGAAATATTCTTGATAGTACATCATTAGTTAATGATTTTATTACCGCTAAACCTGAATTGTTAATTTCTAAAATACTTCATATCGCTACTAATTCAAACGATATAGTTCTCGACTCTTTTCTAGGCTCAGGCACAACAGCAGCTGTTGCCCATAAAATGGGAAGACGCTATATCGGGATTGAAATGGGCGAGCATGCAAAGACCCATGTTATTCCACGCCTTGAAAAAGTCATTAGTGGTGAACAAGGTGGTATTTCAAAGGCTGTGAATTGGCAAGGTGGAGGCGGTTTTAGCTTCTATAAATTAGGCAATCCAGTGTTTGATGATCAAGGCTTTTTAAATGCTGATGTTAAGTTTAAAGACCTTGCAAGTTATGTTTGGTGGCTTGAGACGAAAACAGCTCTAAATCAAACGGAGAGCTTTGATAATCCATATTTAGGTACACATGATGGAGTTGCTTACTATCTTCTGTATAACGGTATTCTAGGTGATAGACGTCCGAATGGTGGTAATGTCTTGACGCTATCAATTTTAAACTACTTAAATGAATGTCATGCACATGAAGGTAAACGAGTCGTTATAGGCGAAGCATCACGACTTGGAGATGCGCGACTTGAAGCTCTAGACATTGAGTTTAAACAAATTCCATATTCGCTTTATGGCAACCAAGCTCAGTAAGGATTGCGTATGTCACTTAAATTAAAACAGTATCAAATAGATTCTTTAAAAGCATTAGAGCAATTCTTTACTTTGGCAGCATCATTAGGGGCAGAGAAAGCATTTAAACGCTGTGTAGGCGAAAATATTGCTTATAACGACCGATTGGAGGGAATACCAAGCGTATGCCTACGTGTACCTACAGGTGGTGGTAAGACGCTGCTTGCAGCGCATAGTATTCCTAAAGTGGCACAGAGTTATGTAAATACTGAGAGTCCTATTGTATTGTGGCTTGTACCAACAGATATGATTCGACAGCAAACACTTGCTGCGCTTGCTAATGTCAATCACCCTTATAGACAAGCCTTACAAGGCTATTATGGCGATCGCATCAAAATATGTGACATTGAAGGGCTTCAATCGCTCAACAAGCATGATGTTGGACAGTCATGTATTGTCATTGTGACCACTATTCAGATATTCAATATTGATAAAGAAAAGACCTATCAGCGCAATGCTTATGCTTTTGACGAATCATTGAGTGAACACTTTACTCAATTGACTCCACAGCAAGCCGAAAGTATGGATAAAGTAACTGCTGATACTTTGCAATATCAGCCATTCCTAACTGAAAAAGATATTGGAAGAGTCAAGCATTCATTAGTGAATTTCTTTAACTTGCATAGACCAATTATTGTTGTGGATGAAGCGCATAAAAACCGTGGTGGAAAAACATTCTTCCCAACGTTGAAGCGTCTCAACCCAAGTTGCTTAGTAGAGCTGACAGCAACACCAAAAGATAATAATGTTCTTTACTCAGTTTCTGCTGCGCAATTGAAAGTAGCAGAAATGATTAAGCTGCCAGTCGTATTAACTGAACATCCAAATAGTTGGCAAGATTGTATCCGTGATGCGCTGATTCAACGACAAAAGTTAGAAGTCCTTGCACAAAGTGAAAAAGAATATATTCGCCCAATTTTATTGATCCAAGCCCAAGATAAAAATGGTGAGGCGAATGTAGAAGCTGTTAAACAGCATTTGTTAAGTGAATATGAAAATATAACTGAAGATTGGATTGCGATCTCTACAGGGCAAACCAAAGAGCTTGAAGATGAAAATCTCTTTAGTCCTCAGAGTAAAGTCAAAATTGTGATTACAGTCGAAGCACTGAAAGAAGGTTGGGATTGCTCATTTGCCTATGTACTTGCGAGTTTGCAAAATATCAACTCTGCAACTGATGTAGAGCAGTTATTAGGTCGTGTCTTACGTATGCCGTATGCAAAACTACGTCAGAATGACGAACTCAATAAAGCATATGCACACGTTGTATCAAGTTCAATCGCTCAAGCTACGATGCTTCTTAAAGACCGTATGGTGCAGAATATGGGCTTTGATAAATGGGAAGCAGATGCCTCGATCGTTGTAAATCCACAACCTGAGTTAGATCTAGGAACTACAGGTCAAGGGACTACTCAACCAAAGACTCCTGAGGTCATGGTCTCTATTCCATTTGTTGTTACACCTGAACTTATTCCCACTAATTTACAACCAGCGATTCAAACGAGAGAAAATAGCCAAGGTACGTCCTTAATTATTAATAATGGGACGACTGATGAAGAGTTTGATCAAATTGAAAAAGCTGTAATTGAAAAAGCCACTCCGAAACAAAAAACTCAAATACAAGAAGTTTTCAAAGAAGCTCGTGCTGAGCGACAAGCACATCAAGCACCTGAGAATTGGAATGCCACATTTGCACTTATTCCACAGCTAGGTTTATTCGTTGATGGTGAATGGCAAATTGCAGACAAAGAAACAATTGAAGATTCGGTTGAATGGAATTTATTAGATTATCCAGTTCAATTGGAAGGTTTTAACATACGTGAAACTGTGAGTAGCTTTGCAATTGACCTAAATCTTGAAGAAGAGCAGTTGAGTTATGAATTACTCAATAGCCAACAGATCCAATTTGACGATATGCCAACACCAATCACCGAAAATGATTTGTTGAATTGGTTAGATCGGAAAACAAGAAGAGCAGGATTAACGCAAATTCAGTTAAGAGCGTATTTAACCAAGCTCATTAGTCACTTGTTGAATGAGCGTAGATTTACACTGACTCAACTACATCGTGCTCAATTCCAATTGTCACTAGCTGTTTCTCGTGAGCTTGACCGACTTTTTGAACTTGCTCGTAAACAAGCATTCCAAAGTGATTTATTTGCAGAGTTGAAAGTGGCAGAAGAATCAAAACTAGAAAATAGTTTTGAGTTTAAGCGTGGAATTTACCCAGTTAGAAAGCCTTATCGCGGTAGCTATAAGTTTAAAAAGCATTTCTATGCTCAGATTGATGATTTAAAAGAAAAGACTGAATCAGGAAAGATTTCTGAAGAGTTTAAATGTGCTCAGCTCTTGGATATACATCCTAAAGTAAAATATTGGGTACGTAATATTCCTAAGCAACCACATACTTCGTTTTGGTTACCAACAGAGAGGGACTACTTCTATCCAGACTTTGTGGCTGAATTAGTAGATGGCTCAATTTTTGTTTTGGAGTATAAAGGTGGTCACTTAGATACTGCTGATGATGCTCGAATTAAAAATGCTATTGGTAAACAGTGGGCTAAAGATAGTGATGGTATGCGACTATTTTTGATGGCTAAAAAGCAAGATGAGGCTGGACGTAGTTTGGAAGAGCAAATTAACCAAATGTTAGCAACCTAAGTTAAAGATATTAAATAAAACAGCACTATCAAGTGCTGTTTTATATTATGAAAAATTTGTAGAGTTGAACTTAATAATAAATTTATATGTGGGGGATAAATGTTTATATCAGCTATCGAAATAGAGAATTTTCGTAATTTTAAGCATCAAAAAATAGATTTTAATGAAGGTGTAAATGTAATAATTGGTCATAACAATGCTGGAAAAACCAATTTATTGACTGCTCTTTCATTAGTTGTAAATCCTGATAAAAATAAAAGATTAGATGTTGATGACTTTAATAAAAATGTTGCATTTTCAGAGCTAAAGACATCACCCCCGAAGATAAGTCTTCAAGTTACTTTAAAAAAAGGATGTGATCCGTCACCAGATGATCTAGCTATGGTTGCAAATTGGCTAACTAAGCTAGAATCTGATTTTGAGGCTAAACTGACTTATGAATTTTTTCTTCCAGAAAAAGAAGTTCCTAAATACATCTCTGCCATGTTAGAAATTGATGAAACTCATGAAAATTGTCGAAATATTGCTTGGAAAACAATTAAAAATGACTTCATACGACTTTATTCTTATAAAATTTACGGTGGCGAGATTGCTAATCGTGCTGTAGCAGATGGGGAATCACTTAGCAAATTTGATTTTCAATTCTTAGATGCGATCCGAGACGTTGAGAGGGATATGCTAACAGGAAAAAATACATTATTAAAAAATGTATTTGATTTCTTCATGGACTATGACATTAAAAGTGATTCCATAAAATCTGAAGAAAATAAAATTATAGAAATTAAAACAAGAAAGAATAACTTCTTATCAGACATTGAACCTGTAATTAATTCTATTCATGAACGTATAGAATTAGGGAAAGAAAAAATATTATCTTATGCTGATGAAACAGGAGCTTCATTTAATAAGGCTAAACCTAATTTTGAAGGCAATATTTCAGATATAGAAATGTTTTCATTTCTAAGATTAATTATTGAATATGAAACAGGGGTTAAAATACCAGCAACTCATAATGGCTTAGGTTATAACAATTTAATTTTCATGTCTTTATTACTTGCAAAAATGCAAGTCAATGCTGACGGAAAGTATATGGGAGATAATGCAAAAGTATTTTCCACATTAGTTATTGAAGAACCTGAGGCTCATCTCCATCTAGCAATGCAATATAAATTTCTACAATTCTTAAAGAAAAATAAAAAAGAAGGAAAAGTACGACAAATTTTTGTAACCTCACATTCTACCCATATTACATCTGCTGTTTCACTTTCAGAAATCATTTGTCTGTACAAAGACGCTGATGAAACAAAGGTTAGTTATCCAGATAAGATTTTTCCTATTGATGGAAAAAGTAAGAGATATGTACAAAGGTTTCTGGATGCTACGAAATCAGACATTTTGTTTGCACAGAAAATTTTATTTGTAGAAGGTATTGCTGAGCAATTACTAATGTCTATTTTTGCTAAATATCTTGATAAATCTTTGGAAGATCATCATGTTGCGGTAGTAAATGTTGGTGGAAGATATTTCACGCATTTTCTACATTTATTTGATAGCAATGAACCTAATACAATTTTTAAGAAAATTGCCTGTATCACAGATATTGATCCAGAAAGAAAAATAAAGTCTGCT
>NZ_VPEW01000003.1:0-479938 GCF_013416965.1 Acinetobacter sp. YH1901134
TGATCCTGCTGATCCTGCTGATCCTGCTGATCCTGCTGATCCTGCTGATCCTGCTGATCCTGCTGATCCTGCTGATCCTGCTGATCCTGCTGATCCTGCTGATCCTGCTGATCCTGCTGATCCTGCTGATCCTGCTGTAGATGAAACTTTAAATTACAAGAAATGTTATCCATTTGAATTTGGGATTGATCCTGATGGATATGAATATAAACAAAATATTTATCCTACTTATGATACACATCCAAATATTAGATTTTTTAGTCCAGATAAAAATTTCGGGAAAACTTTAGAGTATGAAATATTAAGAGTTAATGCTAAAGCAGATTTTTTAATAACTGACTATATGTCAAATCAAGGTGAAATTAAAAAATTAATGCAAGCTTACAAAGATGAAAAAAGCTTTGAAGATATTGTTGGCCTTTTGAAAAAGAAAAGTAAGGAAAATACTCGAATTGTTAAAAGTATTAAAGCTAATACAAAACCTGATTGGACTATTGATAATAAAATTAAAGCTCTTATAGCTTCACGTTATCTAAATTCAGTAGGAAAAGGTGAGAATGCTTTAGAACTTGCAAGAATATTAGAAGAAAATTTGGAAAAAAAAGGCACTGATGATTTTAAAGATTTTGTTGTCCCTACTTATATTAAGGAGGCAATTGAATTTTTATGTCAATAATACAGATAGATTCTAATAAAAGACTTGATGATATTGAACATCATTTTAAAGTTAGTGCTGGTCCTGGAGCAGGTAAGACACATTGGTTAGTTGAGCATATAAGAAATGTGCTTCATCACTCAAATCGACTTAGTAAAATACGGAAAATTGCCTGTATAACTTATACGAATATAGCAGTTGAAACAATTTTGACTAGATTAGGTACTTCTGTAACACAGGTGGATGTTTCGACAATACATAGTTTTCTTTATCGTCATATTGTTAAACCATATGTTTTCTTAATAGCTGATGAATATAGCCTTAATTATTCTAAACTTGACGGTCATGATGAACTTAATCACTCATTTTCTAAAATGGAAAGTTGGATAAAATCAACTCGGCAATTTTATTTATATGGTGAAGAAAATAAGGTAAAGAAGGCTTTAAATACTATTCAATGGCAACTGGAATCTGATGGTATTTTGTATTTAAGGCTTCCTAAAAATAAAAAATATTTGGGAACAATTAATCCTAAAGCATCTATCAAGAAAGATAGTTATATCTCGTATCGTCAAGAACATTGGAAATCTGGATATATTCACCATGATGATGTTTTATTCTTTAGTTATCAATTGATTACTCGATATCCTTTTATATTGGAAGTAATTAGATCAAAGTTCCCTTATTTTTTTATTGATGAATTTCAGGATTGCAATCCTATTCAGATGACTATTATTAAAAAAATATCTGAATTTGAAACTATAGTTGGATGTATAGGTGATCCAGCGCAATCTATTTATGAGTTTCAGGGGGCTGATGTAGCGCAATTTTTAGATTTTAATTTAGATAGAATGTATCATTATAAAATATTAAAAAATAATCGTAGTACGATTAAAATCGTTAAAATTCTTAATCTTATAAGGTCAGATTTAATTCAAGAGCCTACTAGAGAAATAGAAGGGGAAAATCATTGCTTAATTGTGGGACCTACTAAACACGCTATTCAAATAGTTCGGGAAAGATGTATTGATAAAGATTTCCATACTTTATCTAGAGATAATTTAATTGTAAAAGCTCTTAAAAATGAACTTGATGAGTCGTTTAATATGGAGAATTTATTTGAAAAGATACTAGTTGCAGATACAAATAAAGATAGAAGACAAGCTGTTTGTAGTAGTATTAAAGCTATTGAATTAGCAAGAGAAAAAAAATTTAAAGAAGCTTTTAAAGAGTTAGAAAAAATATTTCCTAAAAGCAAATATTCAATTTCTAAAACAATTGAATATATTCTGGCTCTTATTGAGGGATATGAATCATATCAAAATAAAAACTTAATAAATTTTATTGAAGTTATACAGAGACTATTAGATTCACCTCTTACGAGAGTAAGTAGAGGCAATGTTAAAGAGTTTTATGAAAGTACATTTTATAATCAAATGAGTGCTTGTATAAATATTCCTGATGATATGAGTAAAAATAAGACGATACACAAATCAAAAGGCGATGAATTTAATAATGTTTTACTGGTTTTAGAGTCATATAAGGAACTAGATTTTATTCTATCTCCTAAATTAGTCGATGATGAAGAGCATCGCATTCGATACGTTGCTGTTAGCCGTGCTAAGGAACGACTGTTTATTTCAGTGCCATCATTAGACATTACGGACGAGCCTAAATTTAGTGAGCACTTTGAGATTGTGAGATGCTAAAAAAAGAGAGTGCGTAATTGCTTTACATAAATTAATAGCTCTTGTTAACTATAACCGTTTATTGGTTATAGTTAATTTGGCTAATATACCAATTTTTTTTGCCGTTAGGTGTATGTACTTGGATCTCATCATTTACCGATTTACCTAAACAAGCCTTTGCTATAGGAGCTTGCAAGGAAATATAGTCTTTACGTCCATAAATTTCTTCATCCCCAACAATGCGGAATTTTATGGTTTCACCTTCATCATTTTCTAGTTCGACCCAAGCGCCAAAATAAGCTTTTCCATCTTGTTCAGAACTATATTCTACTTTATGTGCAACCTCAAAAAGCTTAGTTAAATATCGAATTCTACGGTCAATCTCACGCAATTTTCTTTTGTTATAGTGGTAGTCTGCGTTCTCCGATCTATCGCCGAGACTGGCTGCCCACGACACAATTTTTGTAATTTCAGGGCGTTCTTTACGAACTAAATCATTTAACTCATCTTGTAAGCGCTGATAGCCTTCAGCAGTTAGCAATTTACGATTCAAGTTAAATACTCCAAAGCCTTGCGTATTGCATTTAATGTTGAAACTTTAAAAACTGGTTTATTTGATTCATCCACAAGTTCACCATACTCGGTAGGTCTAAAATTCCACTTTTTTTGAAACTCAGTAGATAATAAATATTCCAAAGCTCTAACTTCTTGCTCTGACAGTTTAAAAGCCTGATCAGACATCATATGCTTATGATCATAAATATCAATTCTTTGTTTTGGGGGAATTATCTCTCGAATCGTTTGATGAGCTGCTTTTAAATCAGATGCCATAATACGCACTAAAAGTTGATGTTTTGGATTTTTAATCTCTTTAATCCAATCATTGTCTTTTTGCGATGTTTTTTTTAAATTAGATTTTTGAGAAGGAGAATCTTCAAAACATTGAATAAGTGCTCTATATTTTTCTCCAGTTTTATTTCGAATACTTTGCGCTTTGGGTACACCGCGCTTAAACCCTAATTTAGCGATTGTACTTGCAGAAAAATCAGGAATTCCTCGCTCTCGTTGCTCTACACATATTGCATAGATTGCATCAAGCGACTGTTGAACTTTCAAAGATGAATTATGTTTTAATTTGCTTAATAGTTCTTCAGGACTCATGATTCGGCTCGATTAATGTTAGTGAATTATGAAGAATAAGTTCAATTTCTGATTTTGAAATTTGTTCAGTCTCAGAAAGGTCGACCAGTTTAAGCTCGCCATCCATCACACTTTGCACTTTATTCCATGATTTGAGGCGACTCATCAATAATTTAAAAATTTGATTGCCAGCAGAAAGTTGTTGTTCTTTTGATAATGTGAATAAAGCAGGCATAATTTCATTAAACATAGCCATTTTATCGATAAGTTGTGTTCTTGGATAAATTGCATTGTCAGCATTACAAGATTTATAAATAACAGCATTTTCGCAAACTTCTTGTAATTGATGAAAATGACTTACTTCTTCCAACTCTAATACTAATTCAGCGTCAGCGGTAGTAACTAAAGCAAATTTATCTTTATTTTCTAATTGAGCATTACTATTAATGAGTTTATTGCACTTCATAATATGGCTATAAGCTGCTTGTATATCACATAAGAGCATGTCTAATTTTTTTGCAGCTGTTTCGTATTCAGATTCAAAGTTACGAAGTACAGTTTCGAGTTTTGATCTTTTTGATGAGCCGTCAAAATTTTTCTTTTTCACATTAGCTATATATTCTTCTTTTTCAAGACTATAAATTTCCTGATTAATTTGATCAATTTCAAATTGTAATTTTGAACATATTTTTGCTTGATCATTGCATTGGAGTAGAATTTCATTCGTAACTGCTAATAATCCACCGATGAAAGCAGGTCCTGTAATGAAGTGCCTACATCTAAAACAATTCTGGATACCTAAATAACCTTGAGGTGTTGGAGTGTAGAAAGAGCTGCTTTTAATTATTTCTCCACCATCATCACATCTAGTTGCAGCAAAAGGACAAATTCCATAGTCTCTAAAAATATAATTACCAGCAGGTACTTCGTTAGACAAGCTTTGCAGTAATTCTGAATTGTTACCAATTAATTGGTTTTTAACACTTTCAATTTTATTTTGCTCTATGATTCGCTGAATTGATTCAGCTTCAGCTTTTAAAGCTATTTTTTCACCTTCTTCTAATCTACGTCTAATATCTTGGTTTGAAATCTTACAGTAAAAAATAGACATAATGATTGAACTATGACCAACGATTTTCATAACGATTTCGACGGGCATACCCATTTCACAAACATAAGCCGTAATTAGACTTACGCGCATACTATGTGGGGTATATTTAGATATATAATTGCTTAATGTTGCTGGATTTCCTTCAAGTGTAGTTAAGCAAAGATTTGAATGCTGTATATTATAAAGAGCTGCTGCTAACCTATGGGTTAAAGCATTTGAGATATTTGCGGGTTCAAAATCATTGAAACGCCTGAAAAGAAAACAATTTAATCCTTTAGCTTTTCTTTGCACCTCATTGAAATATGTTCTTTGGCAATCAATCCAAGCACTAGGATATGCGATAGGATTATATTTTTGTTGCCATTTTCTTAGCCTAATTAACCAATATGCTAAGTCTTCAGGTATCCATGGAATTGTATAGCCCTGCCCATTGTCTTTCGATTTATTTGTAGTTGTAAAGATGCCTATTTGACCATCAGGCATTTTTTTTATGAATGATTGTTCTTTAGTTAAGCCAGAAAAAGGGGAGTTATTTTTTTGCCAAATTATTTTGTTTTGTTGATCTAAATCTGCAATATACTCATCGGCTTCACCTGAATCATTATAACCGATTTGTCGTCCTCTTAAGGGAACTTTAGTGAGCGCGTAGGTATGAATCCATTCTGTTGGACACCATAAATATGCTTGATTACCTATTACACGGTAAACACAATCTAAATCATGTAAATCTAATAGATCAAAGCTTACTTTTACCCAATCAGCATCAAATTTATGAAGATGTTCTAAATCTTGAAAGCTTTTTGCATCGAATGGGAGAATCCATTCTTGGGCTTTTTTGACAAAATGGTATTGTAGGCATGGCTTTGTTGTTTCAGAATGAATTGAGCTAGATGATATATTTTGTTGATTTAATAAAAGAGAAAATGGATTACGAGCATTATCAATCAGTGCAATTTCACCTGTTTCTTCATCTTCAATCGTTAAATCATTATCAATAATGTAATCTAAAAATTCATTAACATAAACAACTAGTGAGCGTTTCTTAGGCTCAGATTCAATATTTTCAAGTATATCCCGAAAGGATTTTACATCGAATTTTTCTTGTATGAGAAAAGCGTGTGGTGTCTTGCTTTTATCAAATTGTTCGATATATAGTCGTACGAAACGACAAAGCTGAGTTTCCTTAGTGCTCCCACCACGGGCTTTAGTCATGAATTCTCTGATTTTAATAGCCCAAATTATATAGTCTGGTGAAATAAAATCAGGTTTAAATGGTTCAGTTTTCCCTAAAAATTTGAACCAGTTTTCCCACTCTTCTTTATAAACACCTTGAGGATCAAGTGGAAGTGACGGATCATTTAATTTCGAAATAAAAGTTTTGTACCCTGCGGAAGTTTTGATATTTTTATCTCTAACTAAACTTTTTAATTCTTTATAAGGTATGAAATCAACAATATCAAAAAAATCTTTATAACTTATCCATTCCTCATAAATTCTTTCTGGATGTGCTGGCAATCCATTTTCTTTATAATTTTTTTTATATAATACTGAATTGGTTATACCTAGTTTTTTACAGAACTGTTTCAAAGACTCCAAGTTTGGAAAATTTGAAAATTTTTTATTAAATTGCTTACTTTCAATTTGTCTAATTGCTTGAGGTTTAATCATTTAATGGCTCTCAACTTCTCTTTGACTTCTTCAATTGTTGGTTTTATATAAACGAGGCACGAAGTAGGACTTTTGTGATGCATAGCTTTTTGGATTTCTACTTGATTCAAACCAGCTTGACGTGCTCGAAATCCGTAAGCATGTCGATGGCCGTGTTCAGTTGTTCCAAGAGCTTTTTTACAAGATAATCCAATGGCTTCTACAGCATTTTTATGCAGTCTTTGAAAATTTTTTATTGTTTCAGGTTCACCCAAAGTATTAGTAAATGCAAAAGGGTGCGGATTATTTTTTGAGGGTTCTACACGTTGATATTTAAGATAATTAGCCCAAATTAATAAGAAATCTTTGGCTTTTTCAGGAGGGTTAAAAGCAACTTCAAAATAGCCTAATTTAGAAATCAATAAAGGGGATTTCCAGCCTGCATAAAGTCTTTCAGTGAATAAATAATTATTTCTAGGTTTGTAGGATGTTTTAGATAAGAGAAATTCACGTCTATTTTTGAAATAGGGATCTGGAGCAACACCTAGTTCAGGATGATAAACACGAACAAGTGCCTCTTTGGGGTGGTTTGGGTTTAATGTAATGTCTGATATATAAATATGAAAAATTTCACTTTTCCGAAGCCCCCCATAATTCATTAACATAGTAATTGCTTGTGATTTATAGTCGTAAACTCCATTTTTATAAAATCCTAAATATAAAAGTCTTTCTATTTGATCTTCAGGAAAACGAACTGCATATTCAAAATCAATCAGCTCCTCATTGAACGAACCAACCAACCGAACTTGTTGTTGTGATAGATCTTTTTTAGTTAAATGATTTAGAAAGACATTTGCTTGCTTATGATAATATGCACACCAATTTAAACGTTCTTCATAACTTGTCGCTTTGCGAAATGGATTTACACGAATTGTTGAATGTTCATCCTGTAATGTCAGAAAATCTGTGTAATGAGTAATATGAAATAATAGGTTGTTGGTATCTCTGATCGTGCGTGGCCGCCAATAAAGATCAAGAGAATCAGTGTGGGTTGTTGAATCAATTGTGCCTGTGATTAATGCCTCAGTGAAAGCTTTGAGTAATTTAGTAGCATTCTCAATTTGCGGCACAGTATTTATATACTCAAGTAACAGTTTAAGTGCATAGCATGATCTTTCTTTCCAAGATTCGCTTTTAGAATTAAACCAAGCCAAATAACGTAAATGGGAGATAATAATTCCATTTTCAGTAAGAATGCAGGGTAAGGCTACTGTTGTATGTGAAGTACAATCTTTATAATTTACATAAATTTTTATTACATATGACATATTGAAATCACAGTTATTTATTACAGTATGATTGATATAAAGCATTGTTTTGTCAATGCTTTTTTTGAATTATTGGTTTTTAGTGTTAATTATCAATAAATTATTTATAATTAATGTGGTATATGTTTTAAAATAAAATATTATTTTTATAAATATACATGAATTTTTTATTATTTAATTTTTGGGTGTTTTTTTAGATAAACTTAGTAAATACAAGATTCAATATTTTTAATAATGTTAGATATGTTATTTTTTTTCTTTATAATATTTTTTACGTCAAGGTTAATATTGTTTATATACTTTTCTAAGCAAAAATCTAGTTCAGGAATTTCTTTAATCAACTCATTAGTTAATTGAATTTGATGGTTTCTTTCTGATTCCTGTTGCTTAATTTCAATTAGCTTTTTAGTTAGTATTTCGGTTGCTTTTAATTTGCAATGGTCAAATCTGAACTCTTCTAATTTTGAAGTTTCCGAATAATATTTTTTCCCATCGTGATCAGTAGTTTTTTTTAAATAACCGTGTTTCACTAGATCTTGGATGAGGATATAAGTCTGTTTTTTCACTTGATCTGAGATTGTATTAAATTGTGTCCATATGTCTTTTGGAGTAAACATTACTAGAATTGTTTGTCGCTCAATAACATGTAAGAACTGCTCTTTAACTACACTTTTGATTTCTTTCATATATCTTAATCTTAGAAATAATAATTGCTAATTTTTCAGCATAAAATTGGGAATGAGTGGTATGTCATAAAACAATATGATATGTCTAAATAAATAGCTGACTTCTCTTATAACAAGTCAGCTATTAGCATTTATTTTTTTAATACATACATGTGTACCAATTTTCTTTGCTGTCCCAAATTACGCGCCCAGACTCCAATGGCGTTTGTTTATACTGAACGTTATTACCTGAGGCAACTTGATTATTACGACTCAACCAACCTTTGATGTTAATTTTGATATTGTTGTTGCTAATCGCCTCTAAGCTAGCAATAACTTTAGCACCAGTGACGGTTCTAAATTGTGGCTGGCCAAGTACAACTAGACCTGTATATTCAGAAACTGAAGTGTCTTTACATATAGTACGACCAATATCATTTGCTTTGGGCGCATTAGCAATGACCATACGTTGATAATTTTGCTGTTGATTTCTAATTTCTTGTCTATATTGCTCTATTTGAGCATTAGCTTCTTTTTGCTTCTTCATATCAATCATAAAATAATCACTTGATGTATTTAGAAGGTCAAGTGGATTTGCTATTTCGGTTTTTAATGTCATAAACGTAAGTTGCTGAGTACGATTATATCTATTTGAAACAGGCTCAATACTTACACCCCATGATTGGGAAGCTGTACAAGTGAAACCACCAATATAAGGAAGTGCAATATTTGTATAGCCCTGAATTGGTTTAGTTAATCTTGAATATTTTGATTGATATGTCTGTGAAAAATGTCCTTTTTGAGATTCACAGTATTTTTTTAAATAAGTATATGGGATTTGATGGTCGAGTAATGTTGCATCAGTAATATACTCTTTTCCTGTATTATTTTTCCCATTCAGTTGCTTTGATGCAATGACTTCACTAGGGCTTGTAAATTTTGAAACATCAGAAGCTTTTATATGGTCTACAGTTACACAGCTGATCATACTCGTCACAAGCGAAAGCCCAATAATAGATTTAATTATCTTCATTATATATCTCTTTAAAGTTCTGCTTATTTTTACTTGAATCTGCGATAAATCTTGTCACTAAAAGTTCTCCGCAAAGATTATCACGTATAAAAAATTGAAAAGGAAAGGAAGTACTACTTTCCATTTACCGATCATAGAAAAACTAAGGATTTCTTAGCAATGCAAATACTAAGGAATCCTTAGTAATAAATCAATTCAAAACTAAGAACATCTTAGTTTTATGGTTTATCTCTGAACTAATGGCTCGACATACTTCAAATATTTTCTCCAAACGTTTAAGGCTTGCTCGAAAAGCAAAGAACTTATCGCAAGAACGCTTAGGAATATTGGCAGGTATTGATGAATCCTCAGCAAGTGCACGGATGAATCAGTATGAGACCGGAAAGCATGTGCCTGATTTCCTGATGGCGACAAAAATTGCAGATGTTTTAGATGTTCCTGTCGCTTATTTTTATACTGATGATAATTTAATGGCTGAAATGATTTTAAAAATTCATTTAATGTCATATCCGCAGAAATTGGAAGTTTTAAAATTTATTGATAAGTCAGATCAGTACATAGATTGATCAGGAAATATTATAAAAGAATCATAATTTTTTATGGTCATTATTATAAGTAAAAAATTAGATAAACTTAGTCACTTAGTTGTTGTTAAATACCATAGGTAGAATCTCAATAATTGTACGATATGTCTGTTCTATATTTTTAAAATTAGAAAGTTATTTCATTTCATATTCTTCATCGAAAATATAATGAAGATAACATCTTTATTCATACCTTTAATCGAAAATATATACAAAGGATAATTTTAATGAATTGATTTGTACTGAAATTACCGGGGACTATCAATTGTGAGTTTTTAATCATCTACTCATTCATTAAAGAGTTATATGGTTACATCAAATTTTATGTAGTTCTTTTACGATAAAACCATTCAATTAAGCCATATACTATTTAGTACATAGTATGTGGTGTTTACCAATTAGAAATACCAGAATTTGATCAATTATCCATAGAAACTCTTTGAAATAGTATGTTTTATAGTGGGGTTATAATATCAATATAATAAGCAATTGTTACGCAAAATTGATCGACGTGTACGCTACTTGGGAAAACGTTTGGAAGAGCTTCGTATTATCGATTACTCACCCGAACAAAAAGGGAAAGTTTATTTTGGGGCATGGGTTGATATTGAAAATGATGAAGGCGAACAAAAAACGTTAAGGATCGTGGGGGTAGATGAAATTTATGATCATCATCCACAGCATATCTCAATTGATTCACCTATGGCTCGAGCACTCCTGTCCAAGCAAGTGGATGATGAGGTCGAAGTCCTGACCCCACTAGGAAAAAAATGTTGGTATATCAATTCAATTCGTTATGAAATGGGCGAAAGTACTGAAAAATAACAAACTGCTCTTATTTTGTTCAATTGGACGTGTTTTTTACAAAATAATTTGCCATTGCTGAAATTTATTTATATGATGGCGGCCATGGAAGCGTGGCAGAGCGGTTTAATGCACCGGTCTTGAAAACCGACGAGGGCGCGAGTCCTCCGTGAGTTCGAATCTCACCGCTTCCGCCAAATTCAAAAACCCTGATGTTTTAACATCAGGGTTTTTTTATGTGCGTAAATTGAGGTAATGCAATTAGCCTTGACCTTAATTCAATAAATTTTGATTGAGCTTCTATTTTTCAGCTCGAAGCCAAAATTTTACAATCGCCTAAATTTTGTATGAACGATTCGCCAAGTGTTCAAAATAAGGCAAAATAATTTGCCAAGCTGAATTTTTATTTATATGATAGCGGCCATGGAAGCGTGGCAGAGCGGTTTAATGCACCGGTCTTGAAAACCGACGAGGGCGCGAGTCCTCCGTGAGTTCGAATCTCACCGCTTCCGCCATATTCAAAAACCCCAATGTTTTACATTGGGGTTTTTTTATTGCCTAAATTTTTGAATAGTTTTTTTCTACAGGCGAAGTTGATATACAGCATGAATATGACATGCTATTAATTATTCACAATAAACAGAAAACATAATTAATCGATTTAGAAAAGGAATTCATCCATGCAAAAACCAGAGCTTATTCATGAACTGGAATGGCAAGCGCGTTGTCAATTGGCGGCACTGTATCGCTTAGTGGCTTATTATAAAATGACCGACTTAATTGATACTCATATCAGCCTGCGTTTAAGTCATGAACCGGAGCATTTTTTGATTAATCGTTATGGTGTGACCTTTGACAAAATGACAGCTTCTGATTTGGTCAAAATTGATCATGAAGGAAAAATTATTGAAACTTATGATGCAGGGAAGATAGTGAATGTTGCGGGCTTTGTGATTCATTCGGCCTTACATCATGCGCGTGCAAATATTAATTGCGTTATTCATACGCATACTGCGGATGGCGTGGCAGTTTCTGCACAGGAACATGGATTATTGCCAATCTCACAACATGCGTTAAAGTTCTATCAGAACATTGCTTATCATGAATATGAGGGCATAGCCTTTTCAACTGAAGAGCGTGAAAGATTGGTACAGGATATGAGGCATTATCGCTGTATGATTTTACGTAATCACGGTTTGCTTGCGACTGGTGATAGTGTGGCACGGGCATTTCATGAAATTTACTTTTTAGAACGAGCTTGTCAAATTCAAGTAAAAGCATTGTCGAGTGCTACATTGCATTATCCAAGTCCGAAGGTTTGTGAACATACGTTGCAGCAGTTTGAAAATCCGATGGCCGAGCCCATTATTCAAGCGGCTTGGCAGGCGGCCTTGTCCTTAATTGACGATCAGCAGTCAGATTATTGCAGATAATATAATTTTCAATCATCTAGCTCATAGAGTATAGGCGCTATGCCTTATGTGCAGAAGAATAGTCATGGCTTGAGCAACGCGTTATCATGTTCATAGTGGAACTATGAGATGAACTATGAAAATCGTTGCAGATGAAAATCTGGCATTTACTGAGTATTTTTTTGCCGAATTTGGTGAAATAAAGCAAGCGGCAGGTCGAACATTGACCCATGAGGATGTCAAAGAAGCCGATGCATTATTGGTACGATCAGTGACTCAGGTAAATGCAGAATTAATTCAACAGACCGCACTCAAATTTGTCGGTAGTGCTACGATTGGAACAGATCATTTAGATATTACCGCTCTAGAAAAGCAGGGCATTGCTTGGTCAAATGCCGCAGGTTGTAATGCACAAGCGGTTGCCGAATATGTGATTACAGCATTGCTCTACATTAAACCTCAACTGTTGAATGCAAATGAACAATTTACCTTGGGTATCGTTGGTTTAGGTAATGTTGGTTCACGTTTGGCCGTCATGGCAGAATTATTCGGTTGGAATGTCATTGGCTATGATCCATTTGTGCAATCTGATCATGTGAAACAAGTTGAATTTGCAGAACTGTTAAAAAAAGCAGATGCGATTAGTATCCATGTGCCACTAACTAAAGTGGGTGAACATCCAACCTATCATTTAATCAACGCAGCTACGCTTTCTGCTATGAAGCCTACAGCGATCTTAATTAATTCCGCGCGTGGGCCAGTGGTCGAAGAAGCTGCCTTAATTGCCGATATTCAACAAACTCAGCGTAAAGTGGTCTTAGATGTTTTTGAACATGAGCCAGAGATTTCAGCAGCGTTGTTGGATTTAATTTACGTGGTGACACCGCATATTGCCGGCTATAGCTTGGAAGGTAAAGCACGTGGCACACAGATGATCTATGAAGCATTTTGTCAAACTTTCAAGCAACCGATAAATAAAGCTTTTGAAAGTCAGTTGCCCGTCTGTGAGCAGTATTTTACGGGTGCTGACTTTAAGACGGTATTACAGCGTTATTTAAAAGATATTTATGACATCGCTCGTGATGATGCCAACTTACGTGCTTGCCTAAAAGACGGCAAGGTGGATCAAAAAGCCTTTGATTATTTACGTAAAACCTATCCTTTACGCCGTGAATGGGCTGCACATGGAGGCCCAGCAGCATGAGTCAAATGAACTTTCAACCGAGTTGTGAACTCACTGCACTTCGTGCACGTGCCACGATGTATGCTCAAATTCGCCAGTTTTTTGCGGCACGTGATGTACTAGAAGTGGAAACACCTGTGCTTTCTCAAGCGGGTGTCACCGATGTGCATTTAGCATCGGTACAGGCTCAGCGCCATGTGAATGGTCAAAAGCAAACGCATTATTTGCAAACTTCACCTGAATTTGCCATGAAACGTCTGTTGGCAAGTGGCAGTGGATCTATTTACCAAATCTGTAAAGTTTTCCGTGATGATGAACATGGACGTAAACACAACAGTGAATTCACCATGTTGGAATGGTACCGTCCGGGTTTTAGCTTAAAAGACTTGATGTTCGAAGTGACTGACCTATTGAATGAAACTTTGAAACAACGCTTTGGTGAAGTTCGTCCGACTATTTTGAGCTATAAGCATGCCTTTATGGATCGTTTGGATTTAAATCCGTTACAAGCTTCTTTACAAGATCTAAAAGATTGCTGTCGTCGTGTGGGGCTAAGCTTAGATTTGGGTGAAGACCGTTTAGGCTATATCGATTTATTGTTTTCGCATTATGTTGAGCCGAGCCTCGGTTTTGATACGCCAGTGTTCCTTACAGATTTTCCACCTGAAATGGCTTCTTTGGCGAAAACCCGTGTGGACGAAGATGGGGAGTTGGTTGCAGCACGATTTGAGCTGTATATCGAAGGTTTAGAGTTAGCGAATGCTTATGATGAACTGATTGATGCAGATGTTTTACGCAGTCGTTTTGAGGCAGATAATGCAGAGCGCGCTAAACTTGGGTTGCATGTGATGCCGATTGATGAATATTTGCTTGCTGCATTACCGCATATGAGCGAGTGTGCAGGTATAGCCTTAGGTATTGATCGATTGCTAATGGTGGCTATGAATCAGCTAAAGCTTGAAAAAGTCATTAGTTTTCCAGCAGCTGTGTCATAAGTGAACTGAATAGCTGCTGTCTATAAATGCTTATACATTTTAGACAGCAGCATAGCTTTCAAATTTAAAAAGGCCTATCAACGTATAGATTGTGATTTAGCGATAATATGTCTAAATATTTATAAAAGATGCAATTTAATTACAGCAGAGTAGCTCAAATTTTATATAAATTATCAATGTCACAATAATAAAAAGAGTAATAAAGGTTATTTCAAGACCTTTATTTCTTTGAATTTTTTTATGATAGAAAACAATGCTGAGTGGGGAAAGAAAAAAGGAGACAATTATCGCCCACAGCCAGTTTAAATTTGGGCTTCTATCAATACTCCCGTCATTCTGTGTAGTCCAGTCTTGATGTGGATGAATAAAATCCACACCAGCGCTCGCCAATAGAAAAATATTAATATAAAACATAATTCCCAAAACTATATAAAAAGGAATAGAGCTTATAAATGAACGCTTAATTATTAAGGAGCCTAAGGCTAACATTCCAAAAAATATCATGATGAGCTGTGGCAAACTTTTTAAAAGGGTTTGGGTAAAGCCCATCCCTAATAGGAGTCCGCAAAAGACAATAGCAATCAATATATTGGAAAGTTGTTTCTTCATTATTTTTATTCTTTTTACCAGTCTTAAATTGTGTTGAGTATCAGTATTTAATTTTCAGAGATGACACTAGATTATTTCAATTTTTCATTTATTTCAAAATACTTCGGCAGGTTTAACAGCAATGATGAAAGTCAATCCTCTCATTTCTGAGAGGATTTATTTTAAGCTGTAGGCGTGTTATGGCCGAGTTCATGCTTGAATTGTCCGATAGCTTCAATTCGTTTCTGAATCAACATTTCACCAATATCAGGGCCTTTCACATCTGAAGGTAAGTCAGAAGCCTTAATATTACGAACCACCTGCATGGCATCTAAAACGTATTTAGCTTGCGGATAGGCACGATCCTCTAAACCTAAGCGACCACGTGAATCACATTCACAGGCTTGTACAAAGGCCTCTACGCGTTCAGGACGGCGTAGCACATCCATACGTTGTAACAGGCGCCACAAGGTACCCGGTTTTAAACTCAGAGCTTGATGGCATTTTAAATGCTCTTTACACACTGAGATGGCCAATTGTTTGGTATTGGTGGGAACTCGCATACGGTCACAGATTTCGGTAACAGGTTTTACACCACGTTCTTCATGCATGATATGGCGCGGTAACTCATCAACTGGAGTAAGTGCTTTGCCTAAGTCGTGTACCAGTACAGCAAAACGAACATCCAAAGAATAATTTGCACGACACGCTTGTTGTAGCGACATCATGGTATGAATGCCACAGTCTATTTCAGGATGATATTCAGGACGCTGTGGAATACCGTATAACGCATCAATTTCAGGGAACAAGACTTTTAAAGCGCCACAGGCTCTTAATACCTCAAAATATTCATCTGCGTGGTCTTCCATTAATGCACGAGACGTTTCCTTCCATACACGTTCAGGTGTAAGGGCTTCAAGCTCACCAGATTTGGCAAGCTCTTGCATCAGTTCCAATGTTTCATCAGCCACTTTAAAACCTAAAGCTTTATAACGTGCCGCAAAACGTGCAATACGCAAAACCCTTAATGGATCTTCGACGAAGGCATCAGACACGTGGCGAAGGACACGCTGTTCTAGATCACGTTGACCGCCATAGGGGTCATAGACATTACCTGCATCATCCATCGCTATCGCATTGATCGTGAGGTCGCGTCGAATGAGATCTTGCTCGAGTGTGACATTGACGTCGGTATAAAATTCAAAGCCATGATACCCATGTCCAGACTTACGTTCTGTACGGGCTAAGGCATATTCGTCTTTGGTCTCTGGATGAAGAAAAACAGGGAAATCTTTACCCACAGGTTGATAACCTTGAGCAAGTAATTGTTCCGGCGTTGCACCGACAACGACATAATCTTTTTCGTGATAGGGGTGCCCGAGCAAGTGATCTCGAACTGCACCGCCTACTAAATAAACTTGCATGAAAAAACCTCTATTCTTAGAGCAATCATGCTACAGAACAGAGGTTTTCTCAAGTCACAAAGTGTGTTCAGGTCAACTAAATTAGAGTGCTAGTTTTTCGTTTTCTTGAATCTCTGCAACAGTCAATGCAGTCATATTCACTAAACGGCGAGTTGTCGCTGTTGGTGTTAAAATATGAACAGGTTTTGCAGCACCCAAAAGAATTGGGCCAATCGTCACGTTACTACCCGATGTTGATTTCAACAAGTTGAACGAAATGTTCGCTGCATCCAGATTAGGCATAATCAGCAAGTTCGCAGAACCTTTAAAACGTGAGTTCGGGTATGCGAAATGACGAATATTTTCATCCAGTGCGGCATCACCATGCATTTCACCTTCAACTTCAAGTTCAGGTGCAATTTCTGACAAAATATCATAAACCTTACGCATTTTTTGTGCGCTAGGATCATTTTGGTCAGAACCAAAACTTGAGTGAGAAAGCAATGCTACACGCGGTGTAATACCAAAACGGCGTACTTCTTCAGCCGCTAAAATAGTCATTTCAGCCAACTGTTCAGCTGTTGGATTACGGTTAATGTAAGTATCAGCAATAAACAAGTTACGGTCTTCAAGCATCAATGCATTCAGCGTAAAGAAGTTATTGCGGCCTTCTTTTAGTCCAATCACATTGCTGACAAAGTCTAAGTGAATGTCATAGCTAGAATAAGTACCACATAACATACCGTCAGCTACACCATGACGAACCAACATTGCCGCGATAAGTGTTGAACGACGACGTGCTTCACGCTGAGCGTATTCAGGCGTTACACCTTTACGTTGCATGATGCTGTAGTAATCGTCAGCAAACTTATCGTAATCAGGGTTTTTCTCTTGATCGACGATAGTGATGTTCACGCCATCTTCAAGACGTAGACCTAATTTTTTGATGTTTGCTTCAATGACTGCGGGACGGCCTACAAGAATTGGTTTTGCTAAACCTTCATCAACTGCAATTTGTACTGCGCGAAGTACACGTAAATCTTCACCTTCAGCATATGCAATGCGTTTTGGATCAGTTTTCGCTTGCGCAAAAATTGGTTTCATCATAAACGCAGAGTTGTAGACGAATTCAGATAAACGTTGACGATATGCAGAGAAATCTTGAATCGGACGAGTTGCTACACCAGAATCCATCGCTGCTTGCGCAATTGCAGGTGCAATTTCAAGAATTAAACGTTGATCTAATGGGCGCGGAATGAGGTAATCACGACCAAATGAAGCAGATTTTTCACCATACGATGCAGCGTCTGCTTCAACATGTGCCATGCGAGCAATCGCATGTACACAAGCAATCTTCATCTCTTCATTAATTGTGGTTGCACCAACATCGAGTGCGCCACGGAAGATATAAGGGAAGCAAAGCGCATTGTTCACTTGGTTTGGATAGTCTGAACGACCAGTTGCCATAATCACGTCTGGACGTGCTTCATGTGCATGTTCAGGAAGAATTTCAGGGTCTGGGTTAGCAAGGGCAAAGATAATCGGATCTTTCGCCATGACTTTAACCATTTCTTTGGTCAAAATACCTGCTGCTGAAAGACCGAGGAACATGTCCGCACCTTCCATTACATCAGCAAGCTGAGAGCCTTCGATGTCTTGAACGTATGCCTTTTTCGACTCATCCAAGCCTTCACGTTTAGTCGTCAATAAACCGCGTGAATCTGCCACAACGATGTTTTCTTTTTTCACGCCAAGTGCGCAAAGTAAGTTCAAACATGAAAGGGCAGCAGCACCTGCGCCAGAAGCGACAATTTTGATTTCTTCAATTTTTTTGCCATTGAGTTGAAGTGCATTCAGTAATGCAGAACCCACAATGATCGATGTACCGTGTTGGTCATCATGGAACACAGGAATATTCATGCGTTCACGAAGTTTTTGCTCGATGTAGAAACACTCTGGGGCCTTGATGTCTTCAAGGTTGATACCACCGAAAGTTGGTTCTAATGCTGCAACGATATCTACGATTTTGTCTGGATCGTTTTCAGCAATTTCAATGTCAAAAACATCAACACCAGCGAATTTTTTGAATAGAACGCCTTTACCTTCCATAACAGGTTTTGACGCTAAAGGACCAATGTTACCTAAGCCCAGTACGGCTGTACCGTTACTGACTACAGCAACAAGATTACCGCGCGCTGTGTAAAGTGCAGCAGTAGATGGGTCGCGTTCAATTTCTAAACAAGGTGCAGCGACACCTGGCGAGTATGCGAGGGCTAAATCGTGTTGGTTGACCAATTGTTTGCTTGGTGTAACGCTGATTTTCCCCGGAGTTGGAAATTCGTGATAATACAAAGCCTGCTGTTTTAAAGATTGATCGTCCATCTGTATCTCGATTGTGTTTTGTTTATCCAATATAAAGCTGCAATGCTTGCTTTATCCGCTTGAATATAACATTAGTTGCACAGTTGGGACAGTCGAAGTCGCGTCTTTTTCAGACAATCTTATAGCTCAGGCATAGTGACTTATATTAAGTAAGTATAAGCAGGCGAAGAGATATTATTTTCAAGGAACACGGTTGCCTCTTCTTGTGGCAGTGGCTTAGAGAAAAAATAGCCTTGAGCAATGTCACATTCTAAGTCTTGTAGATACTGTAACTGCTGTTCAGTTTCAATCCCTTCAGCGACTACCGTCATGCCCATCGCTTTACCCATGGCAATCATGGCACTAACGATGGCCAATTGTTTATTTTCACCAATTTTAGAGATAAAACTGCGGTCTATTTTTAAGATATCAATTGGAAAATCAGCTAGATAGGATAGAGAAGAATAGCCCGTACCAAAGTCATCAAGTGAAATATTGATCTTACGTTTTTTTATTTCATTTAACAGTTCACGTACTGAATCTAGATTTTCGACCAAAGAAGATTCGGTAATTTCCAGTTCCAGACTGGCACCATCAATTTGATTGGCATCTATCGCTTCATCTAGATCATTTAATAATTGTCCACGGCGCAGTTGCTGCGCAACAATATTGACGGATACACAAATATTTTGATAACCCAAATTATTCCAAAAACAAATTTGCTGCGCGGTTTTTTGCAGGACAAAACGCCCGATATCGGAAATTAAACTGGTTTGTTCTGCTAAAGGAATAAATAAGCCTGGTGGTATTAAGCCTTTTTCAGGATGATTCCAACGCACCAAGGCTTCAAAACCGTAAATATTTTTATCACGGAAATTGATCTTCGGTTGGTAATACACAACCAGCTCATTATTTTGAATGGCTTTACGTAAGTCTCGCTCCAAGAAGATCCCTTGCTCTAATAATGCGGTATTTTCATTGGAATAATAACGTGTAGTATTGCCTCCCAAATTTTTGGCTTCGCTCAGTGCTTGTTCCGCACAGTTATTTAGATAATCTAGCTGACGGCCATGCTCAGGGTAGAACGCGACGCCCATCGATAAAGTGATGACATGATCTTGGCCAAAAATATTAAATGGAATGCTAAAGGCTTTATTGATGCGTTCACAATGCTCTTGCACAGAAGGGCGGATGTGTGAAATTTCATACACAATCGCAAAATCATCGCCATTTAAGTGTGCGACAAACAGAGCTTCGGCATTGGTTAGACGTAAACGCTGTGCGACTTGGCGTAACAGCTCGTCACCACCATTGTTGCTGAGATATTCATTTAATGGACGGAAACGGTCGATGTTTAAACGAATGACAGCCAACTGTTTAATCGAATCTTGCTGTGAAACTAAATATTGATGCAGTTGATAGTTGTAATAAAAACGGTTCGGTAAATCCGTTAAGGTGTCATAGTTTTCTAAATATGATAAGCGTTGTTCTTGCAATTTACGTTCTGTTAAATCTGAGACAATTCCAATGTAATGGGTGACGCGATTTTGATCATCCGTAATCGCATTAATATGCATCCATAGTGTCAGTTCTTTACCTGAAAGAAATTTTTCGTGCAATTCACCATCATACTCACCAATTTTCAGCACTTGCTTAATGATCGAATAGTGCATACTACGTTGAATTGATTTGTAATTTGCAGTGATATCAAAAAGATGTTTACCAATAATTTGGTCGTAGTTAAAGCCGGTTAATTGTTCGTAAAACGGATTGACTTCGATATAGCACAGCTCTTCATTTAAAATGAAAATCCCTTCAGCAGCTTGTTCGAGTACACTGGCTGCAAGTTTTAAACGTTCCTGAGATGTCCGTTCTTGATGGATATCACGTCGAATACCGACCATGCGCAATGGCTTACGATTATCTGGATCGCGTTGAATGACCCGTCCAATATCATGTACCCAACTCCATTTTCCTTGACTGTTTTGAATCCGATAGGTGGCCTCATAACGGTCTTTAAATCCACGTAGATGTTGAATCATCGCTGATTTAAAATGAGGGATATCATCAGGATGGATCACATGTTGTAACTGTTGCTGATGCTCTTTCGAATGTCTGAGGGTTTTTTCTTGCTTATAGTTGGTGACAACGATTTTACGGTCTTTGATATTCCAATCCCAAGGACGTAAACCGGCGATTTCATGCGCAAGGACTAAATTGGCTTGTTGGTTTTCTAAATCCTTGTTCATTTGCTCAATGTCGAAGGTCCGCTCTTTAACTTTCTGTTCAAGGATTTGGTTACCCAGTTGTAGCTGTAATTCGATGTCTCGTGATTTGTTGACTTCATCTTGGAGCTGCTGACACAGTTCATCAGTCCATTTGACTTGTTGCTTGGCACTATCGACCAGTAGGTTATTTTTAGCATGTAAAGTCGATACACGACGATGAATTCGATATGACGTCATGGCGCACATTAGAATCACAATGAGCCCAAAATTAATACTCAGGCTAAATAAGTGATTTGAACCATCTAAGAAAAAGAACTGTGCAATCAGATAGGGCACGATAGACGGGATAAAGGCTAAACAGAAATAATTAAGTTTTTGCGTCAAATAGGTCAAACCAAAGGTTTGCGTCACGATCAAGAGTAGGGCAGAGAGTGTCAGGGCTTGAATTGGTTCAAAGCTTTGATTGGTCGCAGGTAAATAATAAAAAATTAAAAAAATACCGCTCGCAATCAGTGTGCCGACAGAAAAACACTGAAATTGTAGCCAACGATGCGCAATCATCAGTGAATATTGTTCGGGTTTAAAATAAACGGTGCTCATCAGCCAGCATAAACTGACAAAAACTTCTGTAAAAATAAACCAAATATTGAAATACAAAGATGGCGATTTATAAAAAATTTGATATATCGAAAAAATATATAAGCAAATAATCAGGATACTGACTAAAAAATAGCGGCTATGGCGAATCGTGTTCGCAATTTGAGCAGTATGATTGTACTGCTTGATATATTCATCTTGTTTATACGTCATGAATATAAAAACCCTGCCTTAACTAAATCTAGATCGTTGTATTTGTATTGTTCCTGAGAGTATTTGTTTATTCTTGGTAACAAATCATTTGTTTTTATTGACTCTAGGGTAATTGCGTTACAAATAAAAAGCAATATCAAGGATGCCATCATTGATGCTTTCAGATGAACTATCGAGTAAAAATTAAATAAATTTATAATTTAAAATTGAAAGTGCAACTACAGGTGCAGTTTCTGTGCGAAGGACACGTTCACCGATACACCAGTTCACGAAACCTTTCTCATTTGCTGCGCTGATCTCTACTTCGCTCAAGCCACCTTCAGGGCCAATCAGTAAGGCAACGTGCGGGTCAGCATCAGCTAATACATCAACTTCATCTTTATTGGGTGCGAGCACCAATTTTGTTGTCGGTAGGTCATTTTCCAACCATTTTTCAAGGGAAAGAGGCGGAAGTACTTTAGGAACAATGTTGAGTCCACACTGTTCGCAAGCAGCAATAGCGATGCCTTGCCAATGGTCAAGTTTCTTTTGATCACGATCGTACTTCAAACGCATTTCACAACGTTCGGATGTGAGTAGTTGAATTTCAGAAACACCGAGTTCCACCGCTTTTTGAATCGCATAATCCATGCGGTCGCCTTTGCTCATCACTTGACCCAATAGTGCCGTAAAATGTGGTGTGCGATTGCTTGGATTGAATTGCAAAACTTGGACGGCAGCCGACTTTTTAGCGATTTCAACCAATTCAACATGGTATTCGCCACCTTGCCCATTGAACAAAGTGGCTGTTTCGCCCACTTGAGCACGTAAAACTTTTACCCAGTGATGAAACACTGTTTCCGTTAATTCAACAGTCGTATCAACAGTTAAATCAGCTTCAATATAAAAACGTGGCATTAAAGTTTTACTCTCAAAAAGGTCGAAATGTCTTATGCAAGACCGAGGTCTTTCACAAGTTGACGTGTAGGGTCAGTGGTGTTCATGGTGTAGAAGTGCAGGCTTGGCGCACCACCAGCAATCAGGCGTTCGCAAAGTTTTACAATCACTTCATGACCAAAGGCTTTGATTGACGCTGTATCGTCGCCATAAGTCGCAAGCTGTTTGCGAATCCAACGTGGAATTTCTGCACCTGTACCATCAGCAAAGCGAATTAAATTACTTGCATTGGTAATAGGCATGATGCCTGGAGCGACAGGAATGTTCACGCCTTCTTTTTGAATGCGCTCTACAAAGTAGAAGTATGCATCTGGGTTAAAGAAGAACTGTGTCAAAGCTGCGTTTGCGCCTGCATTGGCTTTGTCGCAGAAACGTTTGATGTCGAGATCAAAGCTGTCTGCTTGCGGGTGCATTTCTGGGTATGCTGCAACTTCAATTTTGAAATGATCACCAGTGTGCTCACGAATGAAACGTACCAAGTCCGTTGCATAAGGCAATTCGCCTAAGCCCACTTGACCAGACGGCAAGTCGCCGCGCAGCGCAACAATACGGTCAATGCCTTGCGATTTATACAAATCCAGCAATTCAGCAATACGTTCTTTGCTATCACCAATACAAGACAGGTGAGGGGCAACCGGTGTGCCTTTACCGTTGAAATCATTCAATGTAGACAAAGTGCGTTCACGGGTAGAACCGCCTGCACCATATGTTACAGAGAAAAATTCAGGATTTAATAATTGAAGTTCTTGGTGTACAACTTTAAGTTTTTCCGCGCCCGCATCAGTTTTGGTCGGGAAAAACTCAAAGGAAATAGGAATCTGTTTTGACATGTTCAAATCCTTTTTTATAAATACTTTTATTTAAAAAAATCCCCTCATCCTAACCTTCTCCCAAAGGGAGAAGGGACTTCCATTATGAAAGTAATAGTGATTTGGAGTTAACATCAAATTTGCTTTCACAATGAAGAGCTCCCTCTCCTTTTAGGAGAGGGTTAGGGAGAGGTATTTATAAAACTTAGTATTTATAAGCCTCAGCTTTGAACGGACCTTCAACTTGAACACCGAGGTAATCCGCTTGTTCTTGAGTCAAAGTCGTTAATACGCCACCGAAACCTGCAACCATTGCAGCAGCAACTTCTTCGTCTAATTTCTTAGGAATAAGTTCTACGCGGATCGCAGCTTGTTTTTGATCTTCAGGAAGATCAGCAAATTTTTCAGCGAATAGGTGCATTTGACCCAATACTTGGTTGGCAAAAGAACCATCCATAATACGTGAAGGGTGACCGGTTGCATTACCAAGGTTCACCAAACGGCCTTCTGAAAGAAGAATAAGGTAATCATTTTCATTTTCTGAACGATACACTTGGTGAACTTGTGGCTTAACTTCAACCCACTTATAACCACGTAAGTAATTTGTGTCGATTTCAGTATCGAAATGACCGATGTTACAAACTACAGCGCCCGCTTTTAATGAATCAAGCATTGCAGCGTCACATACGTGGTAGTTACCAGTTGTTGTTACGATCAAGTCAGTATTTTGAAGAAGATCAAGGTTGATGTCTTCTTTCTTACCCGTTTGAATGCCATTTTTATACGGAGCAACAACTTCGAAACCGTCCATGCATGCTTGCATTGCACAGATAGGGTCAACTTCAGTGACACGTACAATCATACCTTCTTGACGAAGTGATTGAGCAGAACCTTTACCTACGTCACCATAACCGATTACAAGTGCACGGCGGCCAGATAAAAGCATATCTGTACCACGTTTGATGGCATCGTTTAGTGAGTGACGGCAGCCGTATTTGTTGTCGTTTTTAGACTTAGTGACAGAGTCATTTACGTTAATCGCTGGAACTTTTAAAGTACCGTCGCGGTGCATTTCGTAAAGACGTTGAACACCTGTAGTGGTTTCTTCTGTAATACCGTGGATTTTAGCAATCACTTCAGGATATTTTTCGTGAACAAGCGCAGTTAAGTCACCGCCATCGTCCAGAATCATGTTGGCATCCCAAGGTGTACCGTTCACATTGATTTGCTGTTCAAGACACCACATGTATTCTTCTTCAGTTTCGCCTTTCCAAGCAAATACAGGAATACCTGCAGCAGCGATTGCAGCAGCAGCGTGGTCTTGAGTAGAGAAGATGTTGCATGAAGTCCAGCGTACTTCTGCGCCCAATTCAACTAGAGTTTCAATTAAAACTGCAGTTTGAATAGTCATGTGGATACAGCCTAGGATTTTCGCGCCAGCAAGCGGTTTAGCCACTGCATAGCGTTTGCGAAGACCCATTAGGGCTGGCATTTCTGCTTCTGCGAGTTTGATTTCTTTACGGCCGTAGTCAGCTAGTGAAATGTCGGCAACTTTATAATCTGTAAATGAAGCATTAACCGCGTTCATCACGATCTCCTTAATAAAAACAATTGATCATTATGTTCGCGGATGCCGTTGTTGATTGGAACGAGTGTCCAACCGAATCGTCGAGCCTAGCGATCTTATATTTAGTGCCTATAAGAAAGTCGCAGCATCCCTCGACTAGCGGAGTATTGTACTTGGAATTACGTTTTGTTCCAATCTGAAATTGGTTAATATCTGACTTATAGATTTCTTGATCATTAAAATTACGCTGTGAGTGTTAAATTTAATAAATCGGTTGTGAGTATAAGAAGAATGATTAAACCCTTAATGGCTTTATTGATGTTTTGGCCTGTTCTGACCATATCCAACGATTCAACAGGCTATGTGGCAACAGGCGGTGTGCAATACCTGAAAAATAAAGATATTCAAATGTTCAGTGAAGACCTGTTTATTAGTAAAAAAATCATCAAGGTCGATTACCAGTTCAAAAATTTAAGCAATAAAGATGTGACTGAAACGGTCTTATTTCCGCTGCCAAAAGTTGAAAACTTCTTTGAATCTGATTTTGCCAATACTGAAAAATTGCTAAAAAGTTTTAAAGTTCAGGTGAATGGAAAAACGATTCAGCCAGAAATGCATGTGCGCACTTTTATTCAAAAAGATGAAAAAACAGCCCCGATTGATATGACGGAGAGTTTTAAGCAATGCGGGTTTACGGAAAAAGACATGCTGAATCCGTGGAGCAGGCAAGATGATGAATATGAAACATTCGAGACAAAGCTCAGAAACTGTAAAAATGCAGCGCTGCAAAAAGTATTGCCCAAAGATCCGAGTGAAGTCATTTCATGGTCATCTCAGGTAATTTACAGCTGGAAGCAAACCTTTAAAGCCAAAGCATTTACTCGCGTACAGCATCAATATGCACCGCTGGTGGGTGGCTCTGTGGCGTTATATCCAGATGAGTATAATCAACAATTTTGTATGGATAAAAACTTTAAGGCAGGACTCAGAAAGGCCAAATCACAGCATGGACCATTTCAAGCTTTGGGTTATATCTTAAAAACAGGTGCCAATTGGGCAAAACCTATTCAAGATTTTAAGCTGACTATTGAGCGGGATGCTAACGAACTGGTTTCATTTTGCTGGGCAGGTAAAGTCAAAAAACTTAGCGATACGCAATTTCAAATGACTGAAAAGAATTTTGTACCCAAACAAGATTTGGACATTATTTTTGTGAGTAAACGTCCGTCATAAGACACAATCCAGCAAGAGATATAACCAAAGTAATGAGCCTAGAAAAATTTAAATCATATGCTGCATATTTCTTGGGAATGTGTGCCTGTTTATATGGTTGTTATACTTTTTTCTATGAAAAATGACAAATGGCATTTGTTGCTGTTTTCAATAATGTTGTACGGCTTGCTGTATGCAGTATTTAGATTTATCAGCAAAAAAATCATGGAGCTGGTTGTGTCAAGGCCTCAGTTTTATTGTTTTGTATAGCACTGTTTTAGCCATATTTTTTAGTTCAAGTTTTTTACAAATTAAAGAATTTCAACTGACTCATCCCAACTGGATTTTGGCAGATCAGGTTCAGATTAATCAAGTTGAAATTGATGATTATAGGCAAAGGCGTTCACTGCAATATACGTATACGCGAGTGCAATACCAATACATGCTGAATGAGCAAATAAGTACAGGTGTTGCAGATAAACTTGACCCGCAATATATGCTTTGGTTTCTTGAAACGTCGCAGGATTTAAAAGTCAGAGCAGCACTCAAAACTGAGCATGCAATACATCAGCAGCAGTATTCAGTGTATGTAAATACTCAAAATCCGAATCAATCACGATTTTTTCTTAACCAAGACTATTTTGAACTTCGTAATTCAGGGTTTGCATGGCTGATTTACGGCCTTCAAATGCTGTCCTTGGTTTTAGTTCTTATCGTTGTCATTTTGCTGTGGGATGCCTTTTCTGATTCGAAAGAATCTAAGACCGCTAAAAAAAGTAAGACTAAGCCTAAGGCAAAGGTGTAAAAAGCTAAACCTGATATGGAGTAAACATCTTCGTCCTAAAAAACTTCTGCACTAGGGATAAATTTTTTTTGATGCGGCATAACTATGTTTATAAAAATTGCCGTACAAATCGCGCTGATTTGTTTATTATCACTGCAGATTTAAGTTGTGAGTTCTTATTATGTCTATGGAAATGCCTGAAGAATTAGCCAATCTTGAAGCCAATGGCGGCATTTTTGCAGTATGGATGCTGTTGCAGCATTTAGGCATTGATGCGGATGTTCAACAGTTGGTCGAAGTCTGCGGCTATGAGGCAGAGCATGGCACAACAACCATTGGTTTAGCCGTTGGGTTAAAAAAGTTTGGCTTCCAAGTAAAGTTTTACACAGAGCATGATCCTGAGCTACAGGACAGTGAAAAACGCAGTTATGCAGAAGCAGACCAATTGGAACTACCTATATTGCCTGCAATTGGCTATGCACAAATTCAGCAGGCTTTTGAACAAAATCAGTTTGTGATTGTGTATTACGATACTCTAGAGGGCGTGGGGAACCATTCTTTGGTGTATGACATTGATGAAACTGAAATTAGTTTCTTTGACAGCTTTGATGCCATGCCAGCAGATGTATTTGAACAGCAGCGTGGAGCAGAAGGCATTTGCCGACAAGTGATTACTGTAGATGTAAATAACTATGTGGCGAGCTGAGCCATTTTGTTAAAAGCAAAAAGCCCATCATGAGATGGGCTTTATTTTTTAGAAAATAATTGGATTATTGCTCAGCCACATTGGCTTTTTCATTCCAAAAATCTGCTTTTTCTTCATCAGCGTCGATGCCTAATCCATTAGCATAAATAAAAGCCAAATCACGCATGGCTTGAACTTCACCTAATTTTGCAGATTGTTCAACCAGTTCAATGGATTTAGCGACATCTTTTTCCACCACATCGCCGCGACGGTAAAAAGTGGCCAATTCTAAAATTGCAGCAGGATGGTCATGTTTTGACGCTTGTTCTAACCAGCGGTGCGCATGCTCAAAATAGGTTTTAGATTCTTCAGGATCTTCTTCGAGCATATCTTTGGCATAGACTGCATAGCCTTCACCCAGCCAATACATCGCTTCTACATGACCTAACTGAGCTGCTTTGAGTGCCCATTCTTCAGCAAGTTCAACATGCTCATCATTTTCACTTTGCATATAAATTTCAGCCAGTTCAAATTGAGCATCTTTATTGCCTGCCATGGCGCGGTTATATAAAGCAGGAGAGATCGAAAGTTCAGACATGTGTAATCCAAAAGAGCAGAATAGGCATAGCCTAATCGGTTGGCATGAAAAAAGCCAATCCGAAGATTGGCTTTCAATGTTTAGAGATCGTTGTCTAAAGAATTAAAATTTCAATAACACTGCTGACAATACAAATACGACAACCAATGCACCAATAATTTTCCAAAAGTATTCAGCGATATAACTAATACATAGCCCGACAAATAAAGCCGCAATGGTCAGCGCGCCAAACCAATAACTGATGTTATTGCTCGGCGTGCCAAGTGAGAGGCAAAGTAGTAAGGCGATGATCAATAGCGCCCAGCCGACTAGCGTGGCTAATCGTGTTTGGCCCACACTTAACTCTTTGCTGTAAAACTGCTTTTGATGTTTAGACATGCTGCATGCCAAGGCAAAAAAACCTAAGCTACTCAGTGCCCAAATCAGGAGAAAGAACATCATGCTTCTACCTCCTTTGTGCCACGTGCTTTTTTAACAGGCAGCCCTTTATGTTTTTTCACTTTGTAAAATGAGTAGGCAAACAAGATAGCCAAAAGCCACATTGCAAGATCAAAGGATGCAATCATCCATTGGCCATTTGCCATGGTATTCCAAAGCGGTTGACCTCCAGTCATGAAATTTACAATCGGCAGTAAGGCAAAAATTGCTGTGGCAAAAGCTAAAAGTTCTAGCCACGCTTGACGGTGCGTACGGAAAATCGCATAAACGAGCGTCAGTAGCCAAACAATAAAGAAACTACGAATTTCTAATTCCGAACGGTTTTCAAGCTGTGCGGGAATAAAACGGTTGGCATAGAAAAATGCTGCACAGGCAATGGGTAAACCAATAATCGCTGCAATATTGGTCACTTCAACCGTGCGGTAGCCAAATGATTTAAAACCTTGTTTTTGCTGTTGCGGCGCACGTTTTACACACCACAGAATGAGACCTGTAGCGACCATCAAGGTGCCTACAATCCCTGAAATAAACAGCAGCCAACGTAGAGCTAAGTCTACACCACGTGCTTCATGTAGCGTGGTGACTACATTGTAAATACCCATCGGTACAGAAGGGTGCTTTAACTTGGCACTTTCGTCAGTTAAGTCTTTGCCTGTTACGCCATCAAATTGTTTACTTGCATAGACATTTCGATATGCAACACTTTCACCATGTAAGGCGCGTAGCTCAATTTTAGCTTGGTCTGTATTCGGTGCAATGATGCTAACGGTACTAATAGGATTAGTTTTCCATTCAGCCTGAACCGCAGTCACGATTGGTGCTAAGTTGGTCAACGGCGCAGCAACAACAGGTTGCTCTTCACGTTTAGAGCGACGATCTCCTCGACCTTCACCACGGCCCTCAGCGCGATTTTCACCTGGGTTTTGTGCAGAATTGGCACGGGCTTGCTGTGGGCGTTCGCCACGTTCTTCGCGTCCTTGAGCAGATTCACGTCCTTCAGGTTTATTTTCTTGAACCAAAGCACGATTTTGTTCTTGTAAAAATTGTCCCCGGTTTTCATAAATACGCTCAATCCCCCAAGGCATGATCGTAAATAACAGCAGCAATAGGCCACTAAAGGTGATCATGATGTGGAAGGGGAGCGCAAATACTGCGGTTGCATTATGTGCATCGAGCCAAGAACGTTGTCCTTTACCTGAACGGAAGGTAAAGAAATCTTTAAAGATTTTTTTATGAGTAATTACACCACTAATGATGGCAACTAACATAAACAGTGTCGCTATCCCGACAAACCATCGTGTCCACATACGTGGCATGCCATATAGTTCGAAATGGAAACGATAGAGAAAATTACCACCACGCGTATCGCGCGGCTCAAGCACTTCACCTGTAGCACTATCAATGTAGATTTGTTTACCACCACGGCGTGCGCGAGGGTCTTCACCTTGTTCACGAACGGTAATTAATGTGGCATTTTGACGCGTATTCGGCAGCAAAATATTCCAAGCACCTGCATTCGGATGATTTTGCTGTAAATAATTCAGTGCGACTTCAGTTTGTTGGACTTGTGAACTGGCTGGAACAGATTGATGCAGCTCAGGTGTCATCCAAACATTGATTTCATTTTTAAAGAAGCTCAGGGTTCCGGTCAGGAAAATAGCATACAGCAACCAACCTAAGATAAGGCTAGCCCATGTATGTAGCCATGACATGGACTGGCGCGGTCCCTCTACTTTTGCATCAACACGCATTTTAGCTTCCCATCATCATGTAAATGGCATACAAACACACCGCAGGGATCACAATGCCTAAAGTTGCTTTGAGGGTTTTATTCACCATAAAGACCCAAATAAATGCACAGCTCCACAGGATAAATGCAATTAAAGTTGCACTCATGGCTGCACTTCCGCGGTCTTCGCTAAACACATCTGCGATTACGATGGCAGATAGCATTGCGACAACATATCCGCCCACTAAAGCGAGGGTAAATCGATAGAAAATCATCAATCGATAGGTCAATAGAGAGGGGATGTCTTTACGCGTTTTAGGCAGCGCAGATGTGAGGGGTGTCACGAGTGCCTCAGGTGGTGAGCTATTCATAAAATACTTAAGCGCTTGGAAATTGTATTAAAGTTAATCTAAATGGTAACAATTATTATTAATAATTAGAATAATGTATTCACAAAATTATTGATTTTTCAGCATGCTGAGTAGAAATGGATTTAAAAAGAGGGGAATTGAAGGCAAAAAAATAGCGACTGAAGTCGCTATTTTAGAATGCATGAATGCATGAATGCTTGATTGTCTACATTATTGCTCTTGTTGAATGCCTGCAACTAACCAGTCTTGATCAGAACCCGCAGGCTTAACAAAATGCCATACTTCAGCAAATGGCTGTGGCAGGCTATTTAAGTCTTCACTTACAGTACCTGTAAAACGCACACTTACAACGTATTGACCATTTTCGTTAGCAGAATCGACAACCATAGCATTTAGGTTAGAAAACTCAGCAACGTCTTCATCTTTATTCGCCATAATGTCGTTATACATCGACTGGTAAAGATCAGGCGTTAAGTAACGCTGAATTTCAGAAATGTTGCTTGCAGTATTCATCGATTGAATGTGATTAAAACGCTGACGTGCAACACGTAAGAATGTTGCTGGCTCTGTACCATCCGGCAATTGATTGCCGCTGTTGGTATAGGCAGCACCAAAAGGCGCGTTCGTTGCTGCAGCTGCACCAAATGGAGCATTTGAAGCTGCTGAATTACCGCCTACAGAATTACCAAAAATATTCGTATTGTCATTACCTGCACGAGGTGCAGCATTTTGTTGGCCAAACGGTGCATTGTTTGCACCGCTGTTTGGCGCATAAGGATTGTTAGCGGCTAGTTTTTTTTTTGCGCCCATCTTACGGAAAATGAAGAAGGCAACAGCAGCGGCAAGTAAAATCCAGATCCAGCCTGGAATACCACCTTTCTCTTCCTGTTGTTGAGCTTGCGCTTCAGAAGCTGCTTGACCGTTATTGTCATCGGCCATCGCATTTGCAGCGACAGCACCAATTGCAGCACCAGCCACACCAGCAGCAACCATTCCGCCCACATTCGAGCCAGATTTTGCTGGAGCGCCAGCAGTTGCAGGCTGTTGAACAGGAGCAGATTGACGAGGTTGCTGATAAGACTGAGTTGGAGCAGCTTGACGGCTCATACCATGGCTTTTACCACCACCGGCACGTTTCGCTTCTGCAATCGGCGCTACCAAAAGGGCTGCTGTTAAAAGAGCAGTCATCAAACCACGCTGTCGAACTTCCATCAAATTTTCCTATATCTATATAAAGTTAAAATAGCCATCTAGTTATGCCGCCATTTGTACTGAATTTCAATAGAACATCGGTAAAAAATTGAAAATTCATTCAAAATAAACGATTCCACGTAACTAAGACTCATCGGTCAGCGTAATTGCCTGACTCAACGCTTCATGTAAACGTGCGACAGAAATAATTTCTACACCTGAAATGGGTTTTTGCGGTGCATTACCACGCGGCAAAATAATGGTTTTAAACCCATGCTTAATGGCTTCTTTGAGTCGTTCCTGTCCATTGGGTACAGGGCGGATTTCGCCTGAAAGGCCGACTTCACCAAATACTGCCAAATGCTGTGGTAGGGCTTTAGCTCTTAAGCTAGAGGCGCAGGCTAAAAGTACCGCAAGGTCAGAACCGGTTTCTGTGATTTTTAAACCACCCACGACATTGACATAGACATCTTGTCCTGCAGTTTGTACGCCACCATGACGGTGCATAACGGCTAAAAGCATGTTTAAACGGTTTTGTTCTAAACCTAAGGCCACGCGTCGAGGTTGTCCGTGCGCATCATCTACCAAAGCCTGAACTTCAACCAAAAGTGGACGTGTACCTTCACGGCTAATCATGACAATGGAACCCGGAATGGCTTCATCATAACGACTCAGGAAAATGGCGGAAGGGTTTGATACCTCGCGCAGACCTTTATCAGTCATGCCAAATACACCAAGCTCGTTGACAGCACCAAAACGGTTTTTCACCGCCCGAATCATACGGAAGCGCGAGTCAGACTGACCTTCAAAATACAAAACACAATCGACCATGTGCTCAAGCACGCGAGGGCCTGCCAAAGAACCTTCTTTCGTTACGTGACCGACAATAAACAGCGCAGTGCCACTATTTTTGGCAAAGCGAGTCAGGAGTGCAGCCGATTCACGAATTTGGGAAACACCGCCCGGCGCAGACTGGAGTGTCTCGGTGTATAGGGTTTGGATCGAATCTAAAATGGCAACGGCAGGGCGTTCATGTGCCAAAACTTCACAAATACGCTCGACACAGGTTTCGGCCATGACTTTGAGTTGATCGGTCGGCAAGTCTAGGCGCTGGGCACGTAGAGCCACTTGAGACAATGATTCTTCACCAGTGACATATAAGGCAGAACTTTTACTCGCCGCCATATAGGTTGCAGTTTGTAGCAAAATAGTGGATTTACCAATGCCGGGGTCACCACCAATCAGCACTACTGAACCTGTGACCAGTCCACCGCCGAGCACACGGTCAAATTCACCAATGCCTGTTGCCATTCGAGTTTCATGCGAAACTGAAACTTGATTTAAGGTGGTCACAGCAGCAGCTTGACCTGCATAGCCACCGCCCATTTTAGGCTGTGCACGGTGTGTAACGGCGGGTGCAATATTGACTTCGACTAATGAATTCCATTCACCACATTCGGTACATTGACCGGCCCATTTGGGATGATCAGCACCACATTGTTCACATCGATAGACACTTTTTGCTTTCGCCATAATATTTACTGTGCACAAACTCAAATTGAGTCACAGCATAGCGGTGAATACATCGAAAAACCAAGTTTTTATCGCATGAAATGACTGATGAAGGTCAATTGATGTCGTTTTATTTTCAATAGCTGCACTTTTACATAGTAAGCACTTTATAATAGCGCATTATATTTTTTGAAATGGGTCACCACATGACTGAACTATTACGACATATCGATGCCATCGCACGTGAAAAAAATCGTGATGTGTTATTTGTGCATTTTGAAGAATATGATCATCAACATCCTGAAAAAAATACGGTGCGTAATGATGTTATGCACTGGTTTGACCTGCAAAATATAGACTATTTCCCTTGTATGGGGCTAGAAGGTGAGTCTTTAATTGATAGCTACACGGGTGACTTATACCTCGACGTGCCTTTTGATGAAAGCAGCCCTGCATATAAAACCCTCAGTGAATACCTTGAAGATGAACAAGGGAACATGAAAATTCAGGGGGTATTGTTCTTTTCTTTATCTTTGGAAATTGCCCTAGAAATCGAAGCTGATCTGATGGAAGCCAGTGCTGTAGATTCTGAATATGCTGAAAATGAGTTTGGTGACCAATTTGGTGAAGGCTTTATTGAAGATGCTGAATCAGATCCAAAAGATGAAGCAGCCAATGAAAGCAAGACGAAAAACGACAAATTTGATGATGGTCAAATTGGCACAATTCAATAAGTAAATATCGATTTTCAGTCCGAATAAAAAAGCCACGTGAATTCACGTGGCTTTTTGTTTAGCAGGGGATTAGTACAATTCACCTGATTTACGACGTTCAATAAAATCTTTCGATTCTTTTACAATGATGCCTGAGAGCAATAACAGTGCAATACAGTTTGGTGCAGCCATTAAACCGTTAAAGGTATCGGCAAATAGCCAAACGAGATCAAGTGTTACGACACAGCCGACAAATACTGATGCGATGTAAATTAAGCGATAAATCATTACTGATTTTTCACCTAACAGGTAAGTACAGCATTTTTCACCATAATAGCTCCAACCCAGAATGGTTGAATAAGCGAAGAAAATAATACCGAAAGTCACGACCCAACCACCGAAGCCTGGCAGTAGTTTGTCAAAAACACTAATCGTCAGTACGGCACCCGTTTGATCACCAAAGCTTTGTCCCGCCATGATGAAGCCCATCACCAGTACGATACCTGTAATTGAGCAAACAATGATGGTGTCTAAGAACGTACCTGTCATAGAGACAAGACCTTGACGTGCTGGATGGTCAGTTTTTGCAGCCGCAGCGGCAATGGGTGCTGAGCCCATACCTGCTTCATTAGAGAATACACCACGTGCCACACCATAACGAATCGCGGCACCAATCGCACCACCCGCAGCAGCTTCGCCCGTAAATGCATAGCTAAAGATCATTTTTAGTGCAGGAATCACCAATTCAAGGTTGTTGAAAATAATGATTAAGCCACCCAATACATAACCTACCGCCATAATTGGAACAATAAATGAAGAGGCTTTTGAAATGGATTTGATGCCGCCTAAAATAACGAGGGCAGAGAATATGGTGATGACGATTGCAGTGGTGAGTGTGCTGATCCCTAAGCTGTTTTCCACAGCAAGCGCGACAGTGTTGGACTGTACTGAGCTACCAATACCAAAGGATGCCAAAGTACCAAATAGGGCAAATACCACTGCCAACCATTTCCACTTAGGTCCAAGTCCACGTTCGATGTAATACATTGGACCACCGTTCATTTCGCCATTTTCATTTTTATGACGAAACTTCACAGCGAGTACACCTTCACCATATTTGGTTGCCATACCAAAGAGCGCGGTTATCCACATCCAAAACACTGCGCCCGGACCACCGAGCACACAAGCGGTGGCTACACCGGCAATATTACCTGTACCAATGGTGGCAGAAAGTGCGGTCATAAGTGAGGCGAAATGAGAAATATCGCCATCATGTTGATTGGCTTTAGGATGCTGGCCAAAGACTTGTTTGAATGCGAAAGGCAACATGCGAAATTGCCAGAAAAGTAGTCGGAAGGTGAGGAATACACCTGTTCCGACAATGAGGACCAACATGTACGGGCCCCAGACCCATCCACTGAGTGTTTCCATGATATTTTGAATTTCTTGCATAGTATCTTCTTCTTATCGGCCCTGAGTGAGTGAATGCTACATTTTTGATATCTGTAGCAATTGATATGCCATTGTTAGAAACTTCCATGATTTTTGGCATAAATTTTTATCGTTGGTAAAATATTTTTTGCATAAAATTTAAGTTATTACAAGTAAATTGTTGTTTTATTGGTCGCTTTAAAATGTGAACTGGCGCTAAGATTTTTATATATAAGAAAAATAAATTAACTTTGTCACTTAATCCGAAAATATAGATGATGAGAAATAATTTTGTATTTTCTGAAATTTTTACGTTAATTTGTCGCAATTGGAACGCGAAGTTGAATTAAATAATGTCAAATGAAATTCATGGATCGCACGCTGATAGCGGCGATTTGAAACGAAGCTTGTCCAACCGACACCTGCAATTGATTGCGATTGGTGGTGCGATTGGTACAGGTTTATTTATGGGGTCAGGAAAGACCATCAGTTTAGCTGGTCCGTCCATCCTTATTATCTATATGATTATTGGTTTTATGGTTTTCCTCGTCATGCGTGCATTAGGCGAGTTATTACTATCAAATCTTGAATATAAATCTTTTATCGATTTTGCAACCGACTTAATCGGCCCGTGGGCAGGTTATTTTGTGGGTTGGACCTATTGGCTGTGCTGGATCACTATAGGGATTGCTGATTTATCGGCCATCATTTATTACCTGCAATTCTTTAATGGAGGTAACCCGTTCTCGCCCGAAGAAGGGGTGATGATCAGTGTTGCCGCCATTGTTTTTATCATGGGTTTAAACCTTGTTACGGTTAAACTTTTTGGTGAATTAGAGTTCTGGTTTGCACTGATTAAGATTATTGCAATCGTGGTGCTTATTGGTGTCGGTCTTTGGATGATCTTTACCGGTTTTACCTCATCGACAGGTGAAATCGCATCATTCACACATTTATGGTCACATGGTGGTCTATTCCCAACAGGAGTAACTGGCTTCTTGGCAGGTTTCCAAATCGCCATTTTTGCCTTTGTCGGCGTAGAACTCGTTGGTACTACGGCAGCAGAAACCAAAGATCCAGAACACAACTTGCCTAAAGCTGTGAACTCGATTCCGATTCGTATCATTATTTTCTATGTGCTTGCACTTGTGATTGTGATGTCCGTTACGCCATGGAATGCCATTGACCCAAGCATTTCACCATTCGTGAACTTGTTTAGCCAAGCTGGTATTGCTGCTGCTGCGATTATTATGAACTTGGTTGTGTTGTCATCAGTTATGTCATCGATGAATAGTGGTGTGTTCTCGACTTCACGTATGTTGTTTGGTTTATCTCGTGAAGAGCAAGGTCCAAAAGCGTTCGGTCGTTTAAACTCACGTGCAGTTCCTGCAAATGCGTTATATTTCTCGGCAGTTTGTTTACTGTTGGGTGCTGCATTACAGTATTTCGTACCGAACACGGTTGAAGCCTTCACTTTAGCAACCACACTTTCGACGATTTTATTTATCTGCGTATGGCTCATGATTATCTGGAGTTATATCGTTTACTATAAAACTCGTCCTGAGCTGCATGCGAAATCAACCTTTAAATTACCAGGTGGCTTATATACTTGCTGGCTTGTGATTATCTTCTTCATCGGCATGATTTATGTCTTGTCGCTAGAAGCAGATACCATGAAAGCGCTCATGGTGAGCCCAATTTGGTTCATCATTTTGATTATTGGTTATTTTGGTTTTTATAAGAAAAAGCACCATTAATTTACATTTTTGATCTGATCTAAAAACATAAAAAGTTGCTCCTGAGGGGGCAGCTTTTTTATTTGGATATGGACTTATTTTAAGTTAAAACAGACTGTTTATTAGCGTTTCGATTTGTATTAAACAGCATTCAAATTGATAAGCTATTTCAGTGAAATCAATAGCCTGATCGAGCTAGAAATAAAGACAAATAAGGATTGAAAACAGCACCATCAAATTTTGCTTAAATTTAGTGCAGAATGGCAAAAAGCTCACTTGGAATTACAGGGCTTTTCTTTTATCCGCGGGTTGATCACGTTATACTCGGAAAAATCTTTTCATTAGGTACGTTTATGTATCGTTTTATGAATTATAAAATTATTGTATTAGCAAGTGCTGTGCTGCTGACCGCTTGTGGTCAGTCTGGTGCATTGCATTTACCTTCAGATGCAAATGCAGATAAGCGCGCAAAATATCTGATTTATCCAGATACGCCTGCACAGCAAAAGCAGGAAAAACAAGCGGATTCTGTTCCAACTGAATCGGAATCTTCAAATTCTAACCCTACACCTTAATGCTTTTATAGAAAGGATACTTTCATGAGTTTCACCCGTACGAATGGGGTATTGCATGCAGAGCAATGTTCTTTACAACAGCTTGCACAGCAATATGGCACACCGCTTTATGTTTATTCAAAAGCTACTTTTGAAAAGCATTATTCAGATATGGATCGTGCATTTAGCTTTATCGACCATCAAATTTGTTTTGCGGTAAAGTCAAACTCTAATCTTGCGGTGTTAAACGTACTTGCAAAGCAGGGCGCTGGTTTTGATATCGTGACGGGTGGTGAACTCGCACGTGTGTTAAAAGCCGGTGGTGAAGCTTCTAAAATTGTATTCTCAGGTTTGGGTAAAACTGAAGCTGATATTCAAAAAGCGTTGGACGTGGGTATTGCATGCTTTAACGTTGAATCTCATGCAGAGTTAGATCGAATCCAAAAAGTTGCTGCGGCAATGGGTAAGAAAGCACCGATTTCATTGCGTGTAAATCCAGATGTGGATGCCAAAACCCATCCTTATATCTCTACGGGTTTAAAAGAAAATAAATTCGGTATTCCTTCAGACAGCGTTTTTGACACCTATGCGTATGCGGCGTCATTGCCAAATCTTGAGATTGTCGGGATTGATTGTCATATCGGCTCACAGTTGACTGAAACTCAGCCTTTTGTTGATGCACTTGATCGTGTCATTGTGATGATCAATCAACTGAAAGAGATGGGTATTCATCTAAAACACATTGATATTGGTGGTGGTTTAGGCGTAACGTACAAAGACGAAGTTCCGCCTACCGTTGAAGAATATGCTCAGGCAATGCGTCCGGCTTTAGAAAAATTAGGCCTTAAGGTGTATATGGAACCGGGTCGTAGTATTTCTGCAAATGCAGGTGTGTTGTTAACTAAAGTTGATTTACTCAAACCGACCAATCATCGTAATTTTGCCATTATTGATGCTGCTATGAACGACTTAATCCGTCCTGCTTTATATGAAGCATGGATGGATATTCAGGAAGTAACGCCTCGTACTGATACAGAAAAGAAAGACTGGGATGTTGTTGGTGCGATTTGCGAAACCGGTGATTTCCTCGGTAAGCAACGTCAGTTGGCGATTCAAGAAAATGACGTGCTTGCAGTATTGGGTGCGGGTGCTTATGGTTTTGTCATGAGTTCAAACTACAACAGCCGCGGACGTGCTGCTGAAGTGATGGTTGACGGTGATCAGTCTCATTTGATTCGTGAGCGTGAAACCATCGAATCATTATGGGAACGTGAACGTTTATTGCCTTAAGGAGAAATTCGAGATGTTATTAGAATTTACCAAAATGCATGGCCTTGGCAATGATTTTATGGTGGTCGATCTAATTAGCCAACGGGCTTATTTAGATACAGTGACGATTCAGCGTTTGGCCGACCGTCATTTTGGTATTGGTTTTGATCAGCTTTTGATTGTAGAACCGCCTGATTTACCCAACGTCGATTTTAAATACCGTATTTTTAATGCAGATGGTTCGGAAGTTGAACAATGCGGTAATGGCGTACGTTGTTTTGCGCGCTTTGTGCATGAACGTAAGTTGACCAGCAAAACCAAAATCAAAGTACAAACCAAGTCAGGTATCGTAGAGCCTGAATTAGGTGCGAATGGTTGGGTGCGCGTTAATATGGGTTATCCACGCTTTTTGCCGCATGAAATACCATTTATTGCGGAAGAGCCTGAAAACTTATACGACATAGCATTGGCGAATAATGAACAGCTCACCATTGATGTAGTGAGTATGGGTAATCCGCATGCAGTGACGATCGTTCCTGATGTCATTACCGCAGACGTTGCTAAAATTGGTCCACAAGTCGAATCGCATGAGCGTTTCCCACAGCGTGTAAATGCTGGTTTTATGCAAATTGTGGATGAGAAACATGCACGCTTACGTGTATTTGAACGTGGTGTCGGTGAAACGATGGCCTGTGGTACAGGTGCTTGTGCAGCGGCAGTATCAGGTATGCGTCGTGGCTTATTAGCCAATTCGGTCGAAATAGAGTTGGCAGGTGGTAAGCTGCAAATTGAGTGGCAAGAAGGTGGTGTGGTCTGGATGACTGGACCAACCGCAACAGTTTACGAAGGACGCTTAGATTTAAGTTACTTCCAAGGTTAAACTCCAAGCCCTGATTCATTCGGGGCTTTTTTTCATAAAATAAAAAGTGAATAAAAATTATAATTCAATGGGATTGGAATCAACATGGAACAAATAAACGAAGAAATAAAAGAAGAAATCTTAGAACAACTTTTTCATAAAGCCTTACATGAACCCGCGTATCGACCCGAATTTTTAGCTCAGTTATTAGCAGCCAATGTGTATTGTGTGGGAACAACAGGAGCGGATTCACGCATTGCCGAAGATTTGATTTTGGATGAAGGCGACAGTGTTCAATTGAAATCATGGGAAGATGAAACTTATGATTGATCAATTAAGCATTTTTTTCGGCACAGAGCGTGTGGTAAAAGCAGCTTATTTGGCGCAAATGCTGAATCAAGCTCGAGATGATTCACCAACTTTGCTGATCGGACTAGATTTAGAAGCAGGATTATCTGAACAACAAATTCAAGATTTGCACAGTAAAATTGGTCGTATCACACAGGATATTTTAAAAGAGCAATGCCCAGTGGATTTAATCCATGTCAATCCGCACAGTGTGGATGGTGTAGAAGGGTATTTGCTTAATGAAACGCAAGCTTTTTACCAACGTGTTGATGGTAAGCCTAAGGGGTTCTTTGCTAGACTCTTTTCATAAAACAGATATGTAAGATCGCTTTAGAGAATGTACTGAAACGCTAAAGCACATGTTGAAATGGGAGAAGACAGATGACGATGGATCAGAGTCAACTACTGGCTATGTGGTTGAAGGAACGTGAAATTCAAAATCAGTCTAAACATACCTTGCAAGCGTATGAGCGTGATGTCAGTGATTTTCTCCAATTTTGTACAATACGCAACTTGCCACTGCATGATGTTGAAAAGTCAGATCTGCGTGAATTTGTTGCTCATAAAGTGGAACAGTTTCAGCTCAGTCCAAGTAGTTTGCAGCGCATGTTATCTTCGATTCGCCAATTTATGAAATGGGCAGAACAAGGAAATTATCTCAATTTTAATCCTGCAGATGATTTTCAGCTCAAACGCCAATCACGTCCTTTACCTGGATTGGTCGATATTGAAACCATTAAACAAATCATGGAACAGCCTGAGCCAGAAAGTGAAACTCAACGGCAGCTTTGGATACGTGATAAAGCGATTTTGGAGCTGCTATATTCAAGTGGTTTACGTTTGGCTGAAGTGCAGGGCTTAACCATTCGAGATATTGATTTTAATCGCCAACTGTTACGTATTACGGGTAAAGGGAATAAAACGCGCATTGTACCTTTTGGTTCTAAAGCCAAAGAGGCTGTGATGCATTGGTTGCAATTATATCCTGCATGGCATGGTGATTTTGTCCCAGAAGCCCAAGTTTTTATCACTCAAAAAGGTAATCCACTGGGGGTAAGACAAATAGAAAATCGAGTTAAATTTCAAGCTCGACGTGCAGGTGTAAATGTCGATTTACATCCGCATTTATTACGACATTGCTTCGCTAGCCATATGTTGTCCAATAGCGGTGACTTGCGTGCTGTACAAGAAATGTTGGGGCATAGTAATTTAACCACTACACAAATTTATACTCATGTGGATTTTGATCGATTGGCACAAGTGTATGATCAGGCCCATCCAAGGGCACAGCATAAAGATTCGTAACAATTGCAAAAACGACTTTGGTACTCAGTGGTCTAAATTTTGCTTAAATACACAGGCTAGATTTCACATTTTGTATCCTAAAGTGGTCTACTTCATGAAAATTAAATAAGGATGTGAAAAAATATTGGTAAAATTGACCGACATTTTGAACTATTGTCGCATTATAAAAATTCAAATTATCGGGTATAAAAATTGTCCATTATTGAATTGACGTAAATGCTGAAGTGAAATTCGCCATTTACTAAATTGCTGTACCGTTAAAAATATATAGGCCATACCATGATTTCAGATATTCAAGAAAAATATGACCAGTTAAATGGTCAGCAAAAAGAAATTTTTGCAGGATACGGCTTACGCCAGATCAAACACTTTGTTGAAATCAGTTTGCCTGAAGTAGAAGCTGTATTGCCTGAAGGTGCGCAGCTACAAGGGATTAATGCCGATGGAAAAGTTCAGGCGTTTAATGCGGCGACGGGCCAATACTTTATTTGGATTTCGGATAAACAATGGCAGCTTACCAATAAAGCAACTGCTAAATTTGACAGTAAAGAAGATGCCCTCACCATTTGGCGTATTTTTGATTTGGCACAATATGAACTTATTGACCTAAGCCACATCCATCGTGACTTTTTGGAAAATCAGCCAGCCTAAACCATTGGTCAAATAAACAACTCAAGGGCTATCTTCATTGGTTTTGGATGTTTAGCCCTTATATCACTCGCTCCATGACATGTTGAGATGCTTGTGAGCAGAGCGTTAGAGTGTTAATCTTCTTTGCATAGCTTAGTTGTTTAAACAAAAATTTCTAAATGCCAATCCGTTTTGCTGCTTAGTAATTCAATTCGTTTAATTTTGATAGCGAGAGCCTGTCAATCCAATCAATGGTTTTCCTACTTGAGCAATTGAGCTCAAAGACCTCCTAGATATTTCCCATTTAATTGCTGCAAATGTGCCCCAAATTATTATTTTTCTTTGCTTAAAATATAAGTAAATACCGCATTGCTAGGTATTTGCATTCGAGGCTGTGAAGGTAATCTGTCACTACATTGCCAAGCTTGTAGTATCAGCCTCGTCGTTTCAGATGCTTGAGTTGTTCCTTGGCAGATTAATTGTGTGGTTATAAATCTTCTAACGGTAACTGGAAGCTTTGTTTGATGATTTGGCTAGGTAAATCAGTCTTTACACTAGTGATGCCATTTTTCTTGGTTAAGTGAGTAGACTGAAATTTACGGTAACTTTCTAGGTCAGGAACTACAACTTTGAGCATTGCATCGCACTCACCCAAAATAATGTAGCACTCCATGACTTGAGGAAGTTCTTTCATCGCTTCGATAAAAGTATCGATGGTTTCAGCATCTTGCCCAGTCAACCAAATACGAGAGAATAAAATCAATTGAAAGCCAATCTTTTGTGGATCGACCACGGTGGTGTAATTCTGAATCACACCTGCTTCTTCGAGTAATTTGACCCGACGTAAACAAGAAGAAGGCGAGAGTCCAATTTCCTTGGCTAAGTCATTATTTTGCATGCGGCCATTATTTTGAAGTGCGCGAATGATATTTTTATCAATACGATCTAGTTTAACTAGAATTGACTTAGAAGATGTCTTCATAAAATAGAATATAATTCTAAAAATAATATCTATTATAGAATATTTGATATCCTATTTTAAAGCGATTCAAACATACTAATTTCACTTTCAGGACATAGAAAGGGAAAATTAAAATGTCTGTATTTGCTTTGTTTGCCTTAACGGTAATTCCCCTTATTTTCACACCAGGACCCGATATGCTTTTTATCCTGTCACAAGTGATGGGTAAGGATGCAAAAGCAGGCATGATGGCAACAGTGGGGGTGTGCTCAGGTTATTTGGTTCACTCGATTTTGGTGGCATTGGGTATTGCTGCGATTATCGTGTCATTTCCACTACTGTTTGAAACAATCCGCTGGTTGGGGATTGCTTATCTTTTATATTTGGCAACGCATTTGCTGCGTTCAGTATTTAGCAGTAAAAAATTAAGTATTGAGAAAAAGTCAGCGTCCAACCCGATTAAAAAAGGCTTTTTTACGGCTTTACTGAACCCGAAAGGAATGTTGATATATTTTGCAATTTTGCCGCAATTTATCGATAAATCAGCGAATACCGTGAGTCAAGGTTTGATTTTGTCCTTCATTTTTATTGGGCTGATTTTTGTGGTGTATTGTAGTTTAAGTGTGGTCTTTGCACGTATTACACAAAAAACTCAAATTGATGAGCGCAAACAAAAGTGGATCGATGGTACATCAGGTGGTTTATTGGCTCTTGCTGCGACGTGGTTAATTGCCAATTAAAACAGCAAATGTAAATTGAGATAAATGCCTTAACTAAAACCTTCGTGAAAGCGGAGGTTTTTTTATATGTGCTGAATATCGACAGAGATTAAGAATAAGAAAGGGAGAAAAACACGCCAATTAGCTTCGGAAAAGTGAAATCAGCGCTAAATTCATTATACTTCTATCTTAAATGACAAGTTTAGATATGTTGCCGAATGTGTAGAGGAAAAGCTCTATTTCAGAAAGATTGATCGAAAATTGATATTAAATCAGATCTTTTGATGAGCTAAATCAAGTAAAAAAATAATAAAAATCAATGCTTAAAAAATAACTGAATAATGCGTTTTTTTGGATAACTAAACCATTCTTTAAAAAATGTGAACGATAAGTTCAAGGAAATTACGCTTTTTTACAGGTCTTTCGATAATTGTGACTTGACCGAAATGCCGTACACATTGCAAGATAGGGCACCTAAAAAATTTAAAGTGAAGAGTTAATATAACTTTTCTCAACATTTACATTTGCTAAAACAGCCGAGGATTACATGAAGGCTCTTGTTGCTGTAAAACGTGTGGTTGATGCCAACGTTAAAGTTCGCGTTAAGCCGGACAACAGTGGTGTTGACTTAACGAACGTTAAAATGTCAATTAACCCATTCTGTGAAATCGCAGTGGAAGAAGCGGTTCGTTTAAAAGAAAAAGGAACTGTTTCAGAAATCGTTGTTGTTTCTATTGGTCCTAAAGAAGCTCAAGAACAAATCCGTTCTTCTATGGCGCTTGGTGCAGACCGCGGTATCCTTGTTGAAGCTGACGACAGCCAGTTAGGTGCACTTGAAGTTGCAAAAATCCTAAAAGGTGTTGTAGACGCTGAACAACCTCAATTGATCCTTCTTGGTAAACAAGCAATTGATGATGACTCTAACCAAGTTGGTCAGATGCTTGGCGCGCTTTTAGGTGCTGGCCAAGGTACTTTCGCTTCTGAAGTGAAAGTTGAAGGCGATAAAGTACAAGTGACTCGTGAAATCGATGGTGGTTTACAAACTGTTGAACTTGCACTTCCAGCAATTATTACAACTGACTTACGTTTGAATGAGCCACGTTATGCTGCTCTTCCAAACATTATGAAAGCGCGTAAAAAGCCGCTTGATACTAAGTCACCTGCTGATTATGGCGTTTCACCTGCAACTAAGCTTAAAACTGTTAAAGTTGAAGCTCCTGCAGAACGTAAAGCGGGCGTACAAGTGAAGTCTGTAGACGAGCTTGTAGATAAATTGAAAAACGAAGCGAAAGTGATCTAATACAGAAGGATAAAAATCATGAGTATTTTAGTTATCGCTGAGCACGACAACAAAGCACTAAATGGTGCAACTCTTAACGTTGTTGCTGCAGCGCAAAAAATCGGTGGTGATATCACTGTATTAGTAGCTGGTTCAGGCGCTCAAGCAGTTGCAGACCAAGCAGCTAAAGTTGCGGGTGTAAGCAAAGTATTACTTGCTGACGACGCTGCTTATGCTAATCAATTGGCTGAAAACGTTGCTAAATTAGTTGCTTCTATCGGTGCGGGTTACACTCACATCCTTGCTGCTTCTACGACAACGGGCAAAAACGTACTTCCACGTGCTGCTGCGCTACTTGACGTAAGCATGATCACTGACATCATTGCTGTTGAAGGTCCTAAAACTTTCAAACGTCCAATCTATGCAGGCAACGCGATTGCAACTGTAGAGTCTGGCGAGTCTGTTGTAGTTGCGACTGTTCGTGGTACTGCATTTGATGCTGTTGCAAGCGAAGGCGGCTCTGCTGCAGTTGAAGCTGTTGCATCTACTGGTGATGCTGGTATTTCTAAGTTCGTTTCTGAAGAAATCGTGAAATCTGAACGTCCAGAATTAACAGCTGCGCGTATTGTTGTTTCAGGCGGTCGTGGTGTTGGTTCAGGTGAAAACTATCACACTGTTCTTGATCCATTAGCGGACAAGCTTGGTGCTGCGCAAGGCGCATCTCGTGCAGCAGTTGATGCTGGTTTCGTACCAAACGATATGCAAGTGGGTCAAACAGGTAAAATCGTTGCTCCTGACTTGTACATCGCTGTAGGTATCTCTGGTGCGATTCAGCACTTGGCAGGTATGAAAGAATCTAAAGTGATCGTTGCGATCAACAAAGATGAAGAAGCGCCAATTAACTCAGTAGCTGACTACTGGTTAGTGGGTGATTTGAATACTGTTGTTCCAGAATTAGTATCTAAAATCTAATTTCTGAACGCAGTTCAAAACGCTCCTAAGCTTATGGTTTAGGGGCGTTTTTATTGTTTGAAGAATTAGTAGGTCTTCTTGGCAATGTTTAATCGATTAATTATACGTAAATGTACATATATAAATTGCACTTAGATGTTTCATGCTTATGAGGGTAGTGGATTCTTAGTTTAGTAGTTCAAAATTCATATGGTGTTTCTTATTATTGGTATTAGACACTACTTTAGCGTAAGGTATTTGTATGTTAAAACTTAAATGGTAAGTAAGCAGGCGCAATCGCTTGGTAATAGGATGGAGATTAATAAATTATAAAAAAATACAAAGATTTAAAATAAAATAATAAAAATTTATCCTTCAAGTTTGAATCTTAAACTTAAAGCAAGCTTAAAGGATTGTATATTTTGTGTTAACATTGCTTTTTTATTGAACTTGCCCTTTAGGCGGAGTCTCCCTTTGAAATTTGATTTTCAGTTACCAATCAGTGTATTGGTGCTGATGATCTGCTGTTTACTTTTTCCTGTTTTACAAAGTATCTCTTTTCCTTTATTTGATGGAATGACTGTTACAGCAGTTGAATAGGTCCAAGCATTGTTATTGCTGTTTTTTGCGATTTATACTTTTTTCTATATTCGACCACTTGAAATGCAAGATGGAAAGAAACAATTTTGGTTGTGGGCTGTTGCATGGTGGTTGTTGCTATTTGGTCGTAGTATTAGTTGGGGGCGTGACTATTTTCCTGATGTGCCTAAACCGTATTTTCGTTTAATTTCGGTATTCATGATTGCTCCTGTGGTCTTTATGCTGTTTTCGCCGTATTTACGCCAAGAAATTGTACGTAAGCTAAAAACCTTGGCTTTACCAATTTGGCCATTCGGCTTGGTGATATTGGGCTTACTTATTTCTGATGCAGTTGAGCATAGTCGTAGTCTTAGTTTTTTATTTTTGTACGATTTGGCTTATAAAGATTTCATCGAAGAAGTCTATGAATTTCCGCTTATTTTAGGTTTGTATTTAACAGCATACTCATGGATGCAGCAGGATCATGTACCTCAAGAACTAGAGATTATGCAATATCATAAAGAGTGATTTTTATCTGATTTATGCGTCTAAATTTGAAGCTTCGAAAAGAAATTTTTTGAACATTAAACAACCTCTATTCGTAGAGGTTTTTTTCACAGCAAATAAAATCAAAATGCTTAAAATAAATACAAAAAATCATGGTTCTAGTGCAAGATGATTGGCACAAAAATCAGGGTTTTTATGCTATACTGTCCGACTTGATTTTTGATATTGGTTCAGTGTTTTTTGAACTAATTTTTACAGATTTACGATATATAAATGCGGGCAGAATTCTGCTTGTATAACAAGGAGTATGCATGAGCGTATCGGAAATTAGACCGATTGCCATTGAGGATGAACTGAAGAGCTCATATCTCGATTATGCAATGAGCGTGATTGTGTCACGTGCGTTGCCAGATGTCCGAGATGGTCTCAAACCTGTTCACCGTCGTGTGCTTTTTGCAATGCACGAATTGGGCAATGACTACAACAAAGCTTACAAAAAGTCTGCCCGTGTAGTCGGTGACGTCATCGGTAAATATCACCCACATGGTGACTTAGCTGTATACGAAACTATTGTTCGTATGGCTCAAGATTTCAGCTTACGCTATCAATTGGTTGATGGTCAGGGTAACTTCGGTTCTGTCGATGGTGACAGTGCAGCAGCAATGCGTTATACCGAAGTTCGTATGCGTAAATTGACCCACGAACTTTTAGCGGATCTTGAGAAAGATACCGTAGAGTGGGAAGACAACTACGACGGTTCTGAACGTATTCCACAAGTCATGCCAACACGTGTGCCTAACTTGTTGATTAACGGTGTAGCTGGTATTGCTGTAGGTATGGCAACGAACATGGCTCCGCATAATATGACAGAAGTCATTAATGCATGTCTTGCTTATGCCAACGATCCGCACATCAGCATTGAAGGGTTAATGGAACACATTTCTGGTCCAGACTTCCCTACAGGCGGTATCATTTACGGTAAATCTGGCATTGTCGATGCGTACCGTACTGGTAAAGGCCGTTTGCATATCCGTGGTAAATATCACATTGAAGAAGACCAAAAATCGGGCCGTAGCACGATTGTCTTCACTGAAATTCCTTATCAAGTTAACAAAGCAAAAACCATTGAACGTATTGCTGAGTTGGTTAAAGAGAAAAAACTTGAAGGTATTTCTGAACTTCGTGATGAATCAGATAAAGAAGGGATGCGTATTGCAATTGACTTGAAGCGTGGTGAAAACGCCGAAGTGATTGTAAATAACCTATTCCAAAATACCCAATTAGAAAATTCATTCAGCATTAACATGGTCTGCCTCGATAATGGTCAGCCTAAGTTAATGAACTTGAAAGATATTATTGCAGCGTTTATCCGTCACCGTCAGGAAGTGGTTACACGCCGTACCATGTTCGAATTGCGTAAAGCACGTGAACGTGGACATATCTTAGAAGGTTTGACGGTTGCACTTGCAAACATCGATGCGATCATTGAAACCATCAAAACGTCTGCAAACCCAAGCGAAGCACGCGAACGTTTACAAGCGGGCGAGTGGGCAGGCGGTGGTGTTGTTGCATTGCTTGAAAAAGCGGGTGCGGTATCTGTCCGACCAGATGAAATTGAAGGCGAAGATCCAGCACGTCCATTTGGTTTAACAGGTGATATTTATCGTCTGTCTCCAACCCAAGTAGGTGCGATCTTAGAACTTCGTTTACATCGCTTAACTGGTCTAGAACAAGACAAGTTACAAGCTGAATATACAGAAATTCTAGGTCAAATTGCTGAATACACTGCAATTTTGAACGATTTCAACTTGTTGATGAACGTGATTAAAGAAGAATTGGCTTTAATCCTTCAACAATATGGCGATGCACGTCGTACCGATATCGTGGAATCACGTATCGACTTCTCTCGTGAAGATTTAATCCCTGAAGAGCAAATGGTACTAACTGTTTCTAAATCAGGCTATGCAAAAACTCAACCATTGTCAGACTATGCTGCACAGCGTCGTGGCGGACGTGGTAAGTCTGCAACTTCAATGAAAGAAGACGATTACATCCAACATTTGATCGTGACTTCAAACCACGCAACAGTGCTTTGCTTTACCAATGTAGGTAAAGTTTATCGTCTGAAAGTATATGAAGTACCTCAAGCATCTCGTGGTGCGAAAGGTCGTCCAATGGTGAACTTATTGCCATTAGATGAAAACGAGACCATCACCGCTATTTTACCAGTGGTCGATGCGCCGAAGAAATTTAAAGAACGTTTGGCTGACTTTAAAGCATTTGTAAAAGCCAATAGTGCACAGTTACAAACTAATGAAGTGATTAATAGTCATTTTGCTGGTTTAGAAGCTGCACTTGCTGAGACTGAAGACGGTGCAGATGACTTGTCTGATGCATTACGTGTTCAATTGAAACAATTGGGTCTAGAGTTATCTACGACTGATCTTGATGATGAAATCATCAATGACTTTGCACAGCAAGCAGAAGCCGTTCGTAAAAACTTCTACGTATTTATGGCAACAGAATACGGTACGATTAAACGTGTTGAGTTAGAACAATTCTCGAATGTTCGTTCTAACGGTCTACGTGCGATTGAACTCAATGGTGATGACACCTTAATTGGTGTTGCTATTACTGATGGCGAACAACAAATCATGTTGTTCTCAAACGAAGGTAAAGCCATTCGTTTTGCAGAAACTGACGTGCGTTCAATGGGCCGTTCTGCCAAAGGTGTCCGTGGTATGCGCGTGACCATTGGTGCGGCAGCTCAAGCTGAAGACGCTGAGGATGCGGATGTAGAGTCTGATGATGACGATACCTCTGATTCAGCTCTCATTAGCCGTATAGTGTCATTGGTGGTTGTTCCGGAAACTGGTGAAGTACTTTGTGCTTCAGCCAATGGTTATGGTAAACGTACACCAGTAGATGACTTCCCAACCAAGAAACGTGGCGGTAAAGGTGTTATTGCAATTAAAACATCTGAACGTAACGGTGAACTTGTTGGTGCGGTAGCGATTGATGCGTCTAAAGAGCTAATGTTAATTTCAGATGGCGGTACGTTGGTTCGTACACGTGCGTCTGAAGTGGCACAAACAGGTCGTAATGCTCAAGGTGTTCGTTTGATCCGTTTAGGTGAAAGCGAAATCTTAGTCGGTGTTGTGGCGATCGAAGCAGTTGAAGAAGACGAAACTTTTGAAGAAGTGGAAGCAATCGAAACTGAGCAACTTGTAGATGACTCAACGATTATTGATCAAAATGACAATGAATCAGATTTCAATGAGCCTGAAGAAGACTAATTGAAGATTTAAAAAAGAGGGCGCTACGGCGTCCTTTTTGATAGATGAATAGTATTAACAAAAATTTATATAAACAAGAATAGTGACTTAAATGTATTTCAAAAAATTAATTAGAACCAAAGGAATAGTCATTTGTTTTGCATTAATGGGATGTAGTGAGCCGACGTCTGTAGAGTTTAATGAAGGTATAAAAAAAGAATCATCTATTCCTTATAAGCTGACACCTTTGCAACTTAAACACATTGAGCAATTGTATGTTGCTATACGTGATAAAGATTTAGATCAAATCCAGAAAATAACAGATGAGAAGTTTTATCAAGCTTTGTTAGAAGATCCAACATTATTACCAGAAATATCTTCATATATTCCATATTTTGAAAAAGTTTTAGATTATAAAATGTTGGAATATAAAAGTATTAAAAATAGTGTGCATGGTGAACTAATTGAAGTAAGCCTTAAGTATGAATACGAGCAGCAAACTGTATTTTACACCGTATTATTTAAACAAGATGATCCTTTGGCTAAAATTATCGGTAGTCATCTAAAGTTGGTACTTAAATAAACCCTTAGAATTTTCAGTGGTACTTTATTAAATACATTAAAAGTGAAGCTCATTTACCTTGCGTAAGTGAACAGAGTTTAATTTAATGTACTGTCAACAAGTTGGAAAGAGAAAAGTTAAAGAGATATCTTAATTTTAATATCAACTTTGAAGTTTTATATATACTCAAAAGCTTAAATTAGGAATAAGTGTGGTTATGAAGGCAAATTTTTTGTTACTAGGTTGTGTCATAGCGTTGTCAGGTTGTGACCAAATTGGCCAAAAAGCATTAAATGCAATACCAGACCCAAGTACTGAACAGACTGAAGTTGCCCAAGCTGCCTATGATCAATTACGTGAAGGCAATTTTGAAAAGCTGTACACTTACTTTGAACCAGAACTCAAAGCGAAGTTTGAACAGAATGAAAAAGAGCTGCGTAAATTTGCACGAGGTATTCCGAAACAAGATTACTCACGCAAAAATATTGTGGCTAAGCACATTGAAAAATCGACTGAAAAGCCGTCTTTATATACGGTCACTTATGAGTACGGTTATACCAATAAAAACCTTGTACAGTATGATGTAAGTTTTGATAAACCTGCAGGAAGTAACAAAATTCGAGATTTTAATATTTCAGTATTTGGTGAAAAAAATAAATAAAGTTTGGTAAAAAATAAAACAAAGCTGTAAAAAAGGACGCCGAAGCGTCCTTTTTTATGGCATAAAATTAAGCGGCATCTTTTAGATTAGAGGCATAATTTTTTTGTTTTTCAGTATCAAATTGGCCTTCCCATTTACTGATCACCAGTACCGCAAGCGCGTTACCAATCACATTCAGTACAGTACGTGCCATATCTAAAATACGGTCAATACCCGCAATGAATGCCAGACCTTCAAGTGGAATACCGACACTGCCGAGAGTCGCCAGTAAGACCACGAAAGAAACGCCAGGTACACCTGCAATCCCTTTAGAGGTAATCATCAAGGTCAGGACCAGAATCACTTGTTGGGTGATTGTCAGATCAATCCCGTAAAGCTGAGCAATAAAGATAGCCGCAATACTTTGATATAGGGTCGAACCATCGAGGTTAAATGAATAGCCAATTGGAATCACGAAACTGGTAATCGGTTTCGGAGCACCGTAAGCTTCCATTTTTTCCATAATACGGGGTAGGACAGTTTCAGAACTTGCAGTTGAATACGCGAGAATCAATTCATCTTTTAAGATCTTGATAATGGCCCAAACACTGAAGCCACAGAATTTAGCAACTGCACCTAATACAATGAAAATAAAGAAGAAAATTGCACCATAAACTAAAACTGCGAGTTTAAGCAGTGGCACAAGAGAGCTGAAGCCGAAATTCGCAACAGTTGCAGCAATCAAGCCGAATACACCAATAGGTGCAAACATCATGATCATGTGCGTAACTTTAAACATCGTTTCAGAAACAGCGGTCAACACTTTAATTAAAGGTTGTTTTACTTCCTGATCAAGTGCACCTAAACCTACACCAAACATCACAGAGAAAAAGATGATTGGGAGCATTTGACCACTCGTCAAAGCTGCAAAAAAGTTAGATGGAATAAGTGAAAGTATTGTTTGAATCAAACCATGAGAATGTTCACTGACTTCATGTGTTGTTTCTTGATACTTTGAAATATCGACTTGCGTCAATGCAGACATATCAATGCCGGCACCAGGTTGGAATACGTTGGCTGCAACTAAACCGACTAAAATAGCAACGGTGGTAATGATTTCAAAATAAATAATTGTTTTGAAACCAAGTTTACCTAAGTTGCTACCGTGACTTGTATTGGCAATACCTAAAATAAGCATCGACACAACAAGCGGAATAACGATCATCTTAATAAGGTTAATAAAAATTGAGCCCAAAGGCGTCAAAAAGTTATTAACTAAAGCATCACGATATTCAGGAGAATAGTGTAGGAAAGCACCAACAAGTATACCTAGAATGAGAGCAATCACGATTTGCCAGGCAAGGCTCACCTTAATCTTTTTCATACATCAGCTCTTTTGTCAGATTTGGGAGAAAAAAGCCCACAGTCATCCACGAACAAATGTTGCAGACAGACTGAATCCGCCATGACAAAAAGTTCTGAATAATTTGGGAGATAAATACGACAATATTTTGCAGTTTATATGAGAATACAGCCAACGATTTTGATCAAAACCAAACTGTTTGATCGATAAATTATCATTTTTAGTTGTATAAGCGATTCGATTATTAATTTTAATTTATAAAACGAATAAAATTGAGTTATTAATAAACGCTTCACGAAATCTCTGATTTACCTAGAAAGATCGAAAAACTAAATGTGAGCCTGTATTTTTCATTTTTATATAGAAGTTTGCTTTATACTTGTGAGGCAGATAAATCAGTGAAAATTCTATAAATCACACAGATTATCCGAACTAAATTTTAACTTTATATATTTTAATAATAACCAGAGGGCTTGTACGGTGTTGAAAAAATTAGTCGTCATCATTGCTTTAATCTTACCTATAACGGCTTGTGAAAAAATCGGCGATTTCTTGATTGCAAAATTCGAATCAAGCCTACCAAGTGAGACAAGCTCACAGCGTATCAAGTCAGAAAAATTATTCGCAGCACTACACCAACCCCATCAAGATAGCTTTTTGGCATTGGTTGAAGAAAATGTTCGTGATGCGATGCTAGCAGATCCAGAGCTGTTTTCACGTATGAAAAAGTTGATTCCTGTAGGTCAACCTAGCGCTGAAGCGGAAGTGATTCAGCGAATGGCAAATACTCGGCTGGGAGAAGGTAAGACCACAACAATTGTGTATAAATATGATTATCCGCAAAAAAAACTATATATGAGTGTGGTCTTTGCAGGTCATGATGGGGACGATAAAGTGAAAGGATTCTGGCTTGAAAACGCTGCAGAAAAAGAGTCAGATGATTTGGTTACTGAGATCACCTCAGATGTAGATGATTTTGATATTCAAGTGGATGAAGCATCGACTGTCACGCCAAATGCATACAGCTAATAGATGACAGCAAGAATTTAAATTTGAGACATGATTAGAAGCAAAGCGTTCGAGTCCATGATGAATAGGTTTGAACGCATTTCGCTTGATCTAGACATGTTTAACAGCGCAAACAGCATTATCGTTTGGAAAGCTTTAAACGCCAGACAGCAAGACATAAAAAAATCAGTCCAATACTTGTGAGGTAAAGCAGTTTAGGAATGACGATTGCTGTTGGCACACCCATCTGATTGAGTTGAAGGAACATTTGAATGCCTTGGGTCGAAGGTAATGCTTGAGCGAGTATTTGCATCCATTCAGGCATAGCTGCATGTGGCCATGCCGTTCCCGAAAGTAGAAATAGCGGAATAGAACTAAAAACGATGACATGTCCTGCACGTTCTGGCAGGTCAAGAAAAGTGGCGAGATAGAGGGTCATTGCAATAATACAACTGAGGAAGATGGGTACAGCAATGAACATGCCACCAAAATTTCCACCTCGTGGATAATCATTCAGCCAAAAAGTAAAACCAAATAAATAGAAGCACCCTAAAGTCCCGATAGTCAAAATACACAAGAAGATGCCAGCTAATTGTGAATAGCTCGGACGCCAAGTGGTGTTTTGTCGATAGGTCGCAATCAGCATGGATAGACCCAATAAAATCGTCTGATGAATAATTAAGGGAGCAACCGCTGGGAAAATATAGCTGCCATAGCCTGAAAGTGGATTAAATAATGGAATCTTATGGATAGACAAAGCCGGGCTAAAATCTGATATGTTCTGGAATTTTTCTGCATATTCGACGAGGGCATTTTCCATAGAACTGGCTAAACCTAAGCCAATTTTTTGTGTCTTTAGAAAGTTTGCAGCACTGAGATATAAACCAATTCCACCGGTTTCACCACGGCGAATGCTATTTGAAAGATTACTCGGCAACAGTAAAATCCCGTCAGCTTGCTGACTACTGAGCATATTTTCAGCCTCAGCAAAATTACCAGTCACAGCTCGAATTTCTACATTGGGGCTATTGGCTACGGCACCAATAATCGTATTGGTGAGTATGCTTTGTTCCTCATCCACCACAATAATGGGGAGCGATTCTGCGTGTTCCGCTTGATAGGCAATAGGATAAAAAAAACTGTAAAGAAAAACAGAAAGCACTAAAGTGGTAAAAATCGAACTGTGCTTCACAATATCTTTAAAGGTTTGAATATAGTGTCTGAGCAAATTTGATAGAAATGACACGATTACATTCATATGACTTGCTCCTTTAGTACTTTACGTAGAAAGAAGCTGGCAAGAACAAAATAGAACAGACAGTAAATGATCAGGGTGACAAGCGGTGTGATTGAAATGGAGATTGGGCTACCAATGACCCATTGTTCTGTTTGTAATTTGGCATAAGGCGTATAGGGAATAATATTGGCCCAAAACTTTGTAAACATCGGTGCGTTATTCAGCGGCAATGTTACCCCTGCAAAACTCAGTGATGAGCCACCATATACCGCAATAAAACCAAAAGACTTGGTGAGATCACGCGTTGCTAAAACTACGGTAGAGCTGATAAAGGCATAGGCTGTATAAAAAAACAATTGCCCGAGCAAAATGAGCAGTAATGACCCCTGAACAAACCATCCTCGTAACACGATTAGCCAAAACATCCACGCCCATGTCCAAGCGGTAAAAATGAAAACATAACTGAGATTTTTAGCAATTAAAGCTTTAAAGATAGAAGTCGGTTTCACCCATTGATTTACAGTGCCATATTTGATTTCTTGACCAACCGAAAATGCGACACAGCAACACAGTAGTAAATGTAGAATCGCAGGAATCATGTAGGGCTCTAAATAGAACTCATAATTTAAACCCGGATTATATAAGGGTGAAATTTTGACATTGGGTGTCGGTGCATCGAGGTAGGGAATGGTATTTTCTAAATACTGATGACCACTAAAATCGGCCATGGCTTGCAGTGTACTCAGTAACATGGCTGATGAAATACTATTGCCAACACTAAAATAGCTTTGGTTATAGGCAATGCTGATTTCTGCATCTTTTGCTTGAACCAGTCGTTGCTCTGCGCCAGCAGGAATATGAATATAGCCCCAAATTTTAGTCTGATTTAAAAGCTTTTCAGCATCGTCCATACTGGGTGTAATGGTGGCTACTTTTAATGTATGGTTGAGCTGCGCAAAATGGGTAATGTTGCGACTTAAACTGCTTTGGTCTTGGTCTATGATCGCGATAGGTAAATGATCTGGTTTGCCTTGAGCAAACATATTGGTAAAGAGCAAAATCACAAGGGCAGGGGCAAGTGTGACCATGCACAAGTCCCATTTATGCTGCATCAAATAGCGAAACTCACGCAGAATGCCCCTAAACATTATTTACGCTCTTCAATTTTAAACAAAACGCTCATACCCACTTTTAAGTCAGCAATCGGCTGAGCGGGTTTCAGTTGGACTTTAAAACTACGAATGTCATAGCCGCCCGTTTGTCGCGTGGTTTTAATCGTTGCAAATTCACCTTCGGCTTCTATGTGATCAATTTTAAACTCGGCAGATTTGTTTAGCGAAGGTATAAATCCTTGCATGGTCTTGAGTTGATACACTTGAGCATACTGGTCTTCACGGACATTTAAGCTAATCCACAAGCTATCATCTTGAATCAGACTCACTACGGGCACACCCATCGCAACTAATTCTGAAACTTTGCCATAGGTTTTTGAAATGGTGCCATTGGAGGGTGCAAACAATTTGGTTTCAGCCTCAAGTGCATTGGCTTCAGCCAACGCGGCTTGCGCAATCTTGACTTGGGCATCTGCCGAGCTTTGTTGTTGCGGTGTACTGCCACGTTTTGCACGCGCATATTGTTGATAAGACGCTTCTGTCATTTGTGCAGCAGACACTGCGGCAGCTTGCATTTCATCACGGCGTTGTCGTGAAATCACACCTTCTTTATAGAGGTTTTGACCACGTTGGTAGGTGGTTTGCGCCAATTGTTGCTGTGCTTTTAGACTTTGCCAATTGGCATACAAACTATCAATATTTTCTTGTTGAGAGCCGCGTTCAGCTGTGGATTGCAGTGCTTGCGCAGATTGGAGTGCAGCTAAAGCCTGTTGTTTCTTTGCATCGACTTCGGGGCTGGTTAAACGAACCAGTGCTTGACCTGTTTGTACTTTTTCACCGTCATGCACATATATTTCTTCGATACGACTGGGTACTTTGGTACTAATGTGGATGGTTTCAGCCTCAACTCGACCTTGTAATTCAACCTGCTTGGGCTGATAACTTTTCCATAAGCCAAATGCAATCAATGCCAAAAGTAGTATCAATATAATGCCAACGGCAATTTTTATCAGTATAGATTTCTTATGTTGGTCTTTTGATGAGGAGAAAGAGTGGTCTTGCTCTAGAGACGTTGAATTAACAGATTCTGTCGGCTTTTTATCCATCGCGATTTCGTCTTGCGTACTACTGTTTTCCATAACAGGCTTTGGTACAACCGTATCATTTGTTGATGTAACAGATGATTTATCCTCAGTTGAGGTGTCTTTTGGTTGATCAGTTGAATCCTGATTCATGTGCATTTCCCCAGTCTAAGTTTAACGGATGTAATCGGTGTGTGATTGATTGATATAGCTTTGGAACTGGTCAATGCTCCCGTGACTTTGTAGCAATGTTGCAAGTGACATCACGTATTTATAAGCATTAAGCGCCATTTCACTTTGTAGCCCACTCAGTGCATTTTGTGCATCAATGACTTGTGTGGCTGTTCCCATATCTTCCTTAAATGAAAGCTGTTGGATTCTTAAATTTTCTTGCGCGGCTTTTAGATTTTGCTGCAACAACAGGTGACTTTGCTGAGCGCTGGTGACTTCATTAAACGAGCTATAAATCAGGCTTTCGATTTCTTGTTTGGTACGCTCGGTCATTAACTCAGATGCATAGCGTTGAAGTTCAGCGGCTTGTACGGATTTGTTTTTATCAATACCTGAAAATAAGTTGTAGCGAGCGGCAACACCAACGATCCAGTTTTGTTTATCGTCAAGACTATATTCACCAAAGGCAAAGACGTTGGGTTTTTTTGCTGCGCTTTGGGCTTTCACATTGGCACCGGCCAATTGACTGTCCAATTGCATTTTACGCACCAAACTAGACTGATCCTGATAACTTTTTAGTAAGGCGGTTATATTTTGATTGTGTTGCTGATTGATAAATAATGGCGTTGTAAGATCAGTAATTTGGCTGCTTTGCATTAAGTTGTTTAACTTAAATAAGCTAGAGCGGAGATTCGCTTCAGTATTTTGAAAAGTTCTGAGCGCATTATTCTTCGCCACTTCAAATTGCATACGCTGGCCTTTACTAATGAAACCCTGTTGTTCCATTTTGAGTGCATTGGCATAGTGTTGTTGCATCGCATTTAAATTGAAGCGGCTGCTTTCGACTAATTTTTTTTGTAATTGAGCATTAAAATAGGCTTGGATTAATTCAAAACGTTGCACATCTTGTTGTTGTTCACTGCTTATCGCGCTGCGTTTGGCTTGGATATTGGCAATTTCCTTGGCGCTAGACGTTAACCCACCGGTATACAGCGGCATCATTACGGAAACGGTAGGGCGGATCACTTGATCATCTAAGACCACTTGGGAAGAATCTGGAATTAATCCGACACCATCACGGATTGGCTGTTGCAGACTGTCTTTTAATGGGTCTGCTAAATCACTCGGTAAGCTTTCATCAATTTTATTATTAATGCCATTACTCAGCGTTTGTTCTAAGTTGTTTTTTAAGGCGCCGAGAGGAATATCGAGTTCATTATGAAAGGCATAGGCACGGACGTTTAAATCCACACGAGGTAAACCAAGCCCTTTAATGGCCTGAGCTTGAAGTTCGGCAGATTGTTGTAGCGCTTGGTTGGTCTGAGTACTATACGAACTAGTGAGTAGACTTTGTTCTGCTTGGCTATAACTGATACTTTGCGCAAGTACGGTGGGGCTAAAAAAGCCACTGAAACAACCAAGGCCAAGCAGTAAACCTGAACGAAATGTATGTTTAATTTTTATAGAATAATCTGTTCGAGGTAAAGGCATAAAAACACACTCACAGCTAGGATGGGTTCATTATAGTCATTGTGATGAAGTTGGGTAAATTCACTAAGTTGTTGTATTGTTTCATATACATATGTAAATAAATTTTATCTTTGCAGCGCGCATCATTTTTCGCACATCAAGACCTTAAATTAGCATCAATTCAAGGGATAAAAAATATCAGTAAATCTAATAATTTGAATTAAGAAGAATTAATTTTGATCTTTATTGAAATTTTGACTTCAAATGTCAGACAGCATTGGAATATTTTCAGCTTTAACTACTGCAAGCACGCGTCAGATATGGTTAAATGCCATCATTTTATTGTGTTTCACTTTGAAAGGAAAACTCATGCGCGCGTACAACTTCTGTGCTGGTCCTGCTGCATTACCCACTGCCGTTTTAGAAAAAGCTCAAGCTGAAATGCTTGACTGGCAAGGCAAAGGCCTTTCGATCATGGAAATGAGCCACCGTAGTAAAGACTATGTCGCTGTGGCAGAGAAAGCAGAAGCTGATCTTCGTAAGTTGATGAATATTCCAGACAACTATAAAGTGTTATTCCTTCAAGGTGGCGCATCACTGCAATTCTCTGCGATCCCATTAAACCTATTGGGTAAAAACAGCAAAGCAGACTATATCCACACTGGTATTTGGTCTGAAAAAGCGTTGAAAGAAGCACAGCGTTATGGCGACATTAATGTCGTTGAAGCGGGTACGAGCATTGACGGTAAACTTGCGATTACTGATCAAAGCACTTGGAACTTATCTGATGATGCGGCTTATGTGCATTATGCAGATAATGAAACCATTGGAGGTCTTCAGTTTGCCAACATTCCTGAAACAGACAAGCCATTGGTTGCCGATTTTTCATCAAGCATTTTATCTGCACCATTAGACGTCTCTAAGTTCGGTTTAATCTATGCAGGCGCTCAGAAAAATATTGGTCCGGCTGGTTTAACTTTAGTGATTATTCGTGATGATTTATTGGATCAAGCGAAAGCAGATATTCCAAGTATCTTGAAATATTCAGCTCAAGCGAAAAATGGTTCAATGGTGAATACACCATCAACTTATGCATGGTACTTATCTGGCCTGGTTTTTGAGTGGTTACTTGAGCAGGGTGGTGTAGACGCAATTTATAAAGCGAATATGGCAAAAGCTGAATTGCTTTATGGTTATATCGATTCAAGCGATTTCTATGCAAATCCAATTGCAAAAGAATTCCGTTCAATCATGAACGTACCATTTACTTTGGCGAACCCAGAATTGGAAAAACAATTCTTGAAAGAAGCTGAAGAAAACCATTTACTGAATTTAGCTGGTCACCGTTCAGTGGGTGGTATGCGTGCAAGTATTTATAATGCTGTTCCGCTAGAAGGCGTTCAAGCACTGGTTAACTTTATGGATGACTTTGCAAAACGCAACGCATAATCCTAAAGACATAAAAAAACCGGCAAATGCCGGTTTTTTTATTGAATAGATTAAAAAATAAAAGTATGTAAAACGTATGCACAAATCAGCATACCTAACATAAAAAATAAGCAGGACATTGGCTCGATTTGATATCGAGATTCCATGTGATGGTCAACTTGCGATAAGTTTTCTTCTTGCACGACTTTCATAGATATTCTTTCCGATCTATTTATCGTTAATTACTATTTCTTAAACGCATTTTTAACATAATTATTTGATTAAATAAAGTACTATCTGCCGTAAACTTACTAAACTATTTAGTTTATTTAAAAATAAGCAACTGAATTGATAAATTTAGTTTTATAAATTTCCTATCTTATTTATTTATATTAGATTTTTATATTTTATCCTTTGTAGATGGATTTATTTAGCAGCATTATTTTGAATTTAATATTGTGGATAAGTTATTTTAATTTGAATTTAAAAATAGAATATATTGACTGGTTTATGGATAAGAAATAATCAATCATTTAAATATTCAGCGAATACACATGATTAGCGAGAAATAAAAAAACCGCACTGAGGCGGTTTTTTTTATGTGAAATTGGTTTTTTCAATTTAAATTAGGCAGATTTTGCGTAAATATTGGCTTGTATCCACAAGTTGCCACGAATATATTGCCCAACATTGAAATCTTTATGCTCCGGATTTCGTGTTGCAACACGAACAATCACCGCTTCTTGGTTTTCTTCGTGGATTAAGGTCACATCATACAGCGTATAGTCTTGCTCTTTAAATTGCATGGCAGTTTTGCCAACAATATGCCCTTGGAACCATGCTTCGTCTTCTTGTCCGAGGTTTTCACCATATAGGTATGCAACCATTTTAGAAAAATCGACGGTCACTGGCGCTTTGTCATCTTCAGACTTTGGTTGCCATGCTTTAATTTGTTCGTGTAAGTCTGCAGGGGCAACACCATTATTTGCTGCCAAGATATCGTTTAAAGCACGATGATGTTTAATCGATGCGGGATCGTCAACAACAAGCTGTTCATGTTCTGCGACAGCTTCGAGTTCATAGGCCCAAGCATTGAGTTGCACACTGTAGGTTACATCTTTTTCATATTGGTCGTGATTGACGCTATATAAACTATCAAAAGCATACACACTGGTATTTGCGCCTAAGTCGAGGCAAAGCACAGCTTGCGTATTGGATTTACAGGTAATAATACGTTCAATGGTGGCTTTGGTTTTATATGGGCTATCAAAACTTGGAAATGCAGTTTTAACGGCTTTAGGTTTATTATTTTCTACCGCAATCACTTGGCAAAGTTGTATCGACGCTTGAGATGGACCTTGAATCAGCCATGTACTTTGATCCATATCAGATTCTTGTGCACATAAGCCCATCGGCATAATGGGTGCATCCAATGCCTGACCCAGCCAAACTGGTACATCCGTTGTCGGGTTGCCGGTGAGCAAATTCCAATGTTCAACATGACTACCAAAAGTTTGATCTTCAATAGTGATAATTTCAGGGCTATTTTGTTTTTTCATATGCACAATTGATATTGGGTTGGTTTCATAGTTAATAAATCGAGGGTTATTTGAAATTTTCAAGTCACCGACGTCATATTTATCATGAAATCATGCATAAAAAATGTTTTCAGTAGGATTTAAATGTAAAAGCATTGGAAAATAAGCCCAAGTTGGAGTCATTTTGCAGCTTTTCGATTCTCATGATTAGAGAAATGTAGATCCATTCAGCGGATGCAGATCCCCCAAATTGTCATGTAGATTTGTTACTATGGGCCATGTTTAAAAGTGAATGGAAAATCAGTGCTGCCATTTAAATTATGGGTGGATGCAGATGCGTTACCACGCATTTTACGTGATGTGATTATTCGTGCTTCTGATCGTTACAAGTTAGAAGTCACTTTTGTCGCCAATCAAAATGTTGGGATAACGCCTTCGGTGCGAATTAACTCGATTCAAGTCATGAGTGGGGCAGATGCAGCGGATAAAGAAATTATTCAGCGCATGAAAGAGCACGACATCGTGATGACACAGGATATTCCACTTGCTGCTGAAGTGATTGAGCGGGGCGGTATAGCGATACATCCACGCGGAGAGATTTATACCACAGCAAATGTCAAAGCACGTCTACACTTACGCGACTTTATGGATACTTTACGGGGCGCAGGTGTGCAAACCGGTGGTCCAGCACCGATTTCTGAACGTGATAAGCGCGAATTTTCTAGTAGCTTAGATCAAACCATTCAAAAGCAAAAACGTAAAACGGCGCAGAAGTAAAAACCATGCCATCTAAAACAAATCTAGCGACGACCTATGCGTTGTTGGTGTTCATTTGGTCGACCACGCCACTTGCCATCGTTTGGAGTGTCAGTGATATCAATGCGTTTTGGGCACTGACATTACGCTTTTTTATCGCATTACCCTTGGCTGTCGCATTATTGTTTATTTTTAAACATAAACTTCCGATGGATAAAACCTCCCTGCACAGTTATTTGGCGGGGGCATTTAGTTTTATTGGTTCTCAGATTTTTACCTATATGGCAACGGCCTATCTCAGCTCAGGCATTATTGCCCTGATGTTTGGTTTGGCACCAATTATGACGGGTCTGATCGGTCGTTTCTTCTTTCATACCTATCTGCATCGCTTGCAATGGATTGGGATGTTGATTGCCGTCTGTGGTTTAGCCATTATTTGCTTAGGCGGCAGTGATCAGCACGTACAGCCTGTTGGCATCGTCTTAATGTTAATGAGCGTATTCGTCTACTGTATGTCGATTTTTTGGGTGAAAAAAGTCAATGCGCCATTGCAGCCCATGTCTCAAGCCACGGGTTCGATTCTTATCTCAGCACTATTTTCTGCTGCAATGCTACCGTTTATTTGGCAGTATGCACCGACACAGATGCCTTCGACCAAAGCACTCATTGGCTTATTTTATGCAGTGATTATGGCTTCATTGATTGCAATGTTTTGTTATTTCAAACTGGTACAAAACATCAAGGCGACAACTTTGTCTTTAACAACAGTCCTCACACCCATGCTTGCTATGCTCTTTGGTGCTTTACTGAATGATGAAAAATTATCATTGATGGTTTTACTTGGTGCTGTGATTCTATTATCAGGCTTGTTTGTTTATTTTTATAAAGATTTTCGGGCGAACAGAGAGCTCGCCCACAAATTAAAACATTGATTAAAAATCACTCTTTGTTTTGGGTCAGTGCGATACACTCTGCAAGTTTGACGCGGTCTTGAGGGAGCAGTGTGATAAAATAGGCACCCGTACGGTATAAGTTGCTTTCTTCTTCACGGCTATAAACCACTTGCGCAGTTGCCGCAATATGGAAGAAATTTTCAGGGTGGCTTAAGGTCACATGGATATAAGTACCTTCTTTAATCGCGCGTTCGCTAAAAAAGCTCAAACCAGTCTCTGAAAAATTCACATGCTCAGGCACTGGTAACATGCTTTGTACAATTGCGTCGTATAAAGAACCCGTAATAAGGTTTAACTTTTGGTTAAATAAGGATAAGATTCGAGCAATTTGTTGATCTTTCTCAGCTAATTGTTCTAATTCGTAGTTGAGTGCATGATCAAATTGATCTAATTCAGCAAGTAGTAGAAAATAGCGCGGCAATACAAAATTAGGATCGTAAGGATCATTCAGTGCAACATCATCAGAGATAATCTGATAGTTGATGCGCAAAGCAGCATCGATACGCGACATTACACGGCGTTCAGTTTGAACGCTTTGATGCTGTAAGTTTTCCATAATATATATTACCTCGGACTAGATGGTTATGTTTAAACCAATCTCGCTGTATATAGGGTTGAGATACACTCGCGCTCGGCGCAGTAACCACTTTATTTCTTTTATTGCTCTGGTATCCATGATCGGCCTCACGCTTGGTGTGGCAGTCCTTATTACAGTTTTATCTGTGATGAATGGTTTCGATCGTGAGCTGAAAACTCGTGTCTTAGGAATGATACCTCAAGCCACTGTTTCTTCAACACAAATTTTAACAAATTGGCCTGAACTTGCAAAAAAAATTGAGCAACATGAGCATGTTCAAGGGGTCGCACCATTCACCCAATTACAGGGAATGTTGACGGCACAAGGTCAAGTGTCTGGCATTATGGTCAGTGGGATTGAACCGCAGTATGAAAAAAAGGTATCAATTATCCAAGACCATATGGTGGAAGGCAGTATCGATAACCTGAAAAAAGGTGAATTTGGTATTGTCCTTGGCAAGCAAATGACAGATGCCTTGGGTTTAGGTTTGAATGACAGTGTGACTTTGGTGCTTCCTGAAGCAACACCTTCTCCGGCTGGGGTCGTTCCGCGTTTTAAACGATTTAAAATTGTGGGTATTTTCAGTATTGGTGCAGAAGTTGATTCGATGATGGGCTATGTGGCTCTGAACGATGCAGCGACTTTATTAAGACTGCCAGATGGTGCGCAAGGCATCCGTATGAAGTTGGATGATATTTTTGCAGCGCCACAAGTGTCTCAAGAAATTGTGCGTGATTTACCTGCAAACTTCTATGCTTCTGACTGGACATATACACACGGCAACCTATTTAGTGCGATTCAAATGGAAAAGGCAATGGTAAGTTTATTGCTGTTCCTGATTGTATTGGTTGCAGCATTTAATATCGTGTCTTCATTGGTGATGGTGGTCACTGATAAAAAATCCGATATTGCCATTTTGCGTACTCTAGGTGCTTCACCGGCTACAATCACGCGGATCTTTATGGTGCAAGGTACCGTGATTGGGGTGATTGGTACGGTGTCTGGGGCAATTTTAGGGATTATTGCTGCATCTAGTATTAGTAATTTAGTTGGTTGGTTGAATACAACACTGGGCTTAAATATGTTTGATGCTTACTTTATCAACTATTTACCGTCTTATTTAAGATGGCAAGATGTTGTGGTGATTGTGTCCTTATCATTGGGTCTTAGCTTTATCGCGACTATTTATCCGGCTTTACGTGCAGCTAAAGTTCAACCTGCAGAGGCTCTACGCTATGAGTAATTTAGTTTTAGATGCCCAAAACATTACCAAATCTTTTACTGATGGTAAGTCTACAGTCGATGTGATTCGTGGACTTTCATTACAAGTCAAAGCAGGTGAGTTTGTTTCGATTGTGGGGTCAAGTGGTTCTGGTAAAAGTACGTTGTTGCATGTATTGGGTGGCTTAGATCGTCCAACATCGGGTCAAGTGATGATTAATGGTCAACGCTTTGACACTTTAGGTGAAGCCGAGCGTGGTTATATCCGTAATGAGCATTTAGGTTTTGTGTATCAATTCCATCACTTGTTGCCTGAATTTACCGCCTTTGAAAATGTGGCAATGCCATTGATGTTACGTAAGTCGAGTAACTTCAAAGAAGTGAAGCAGCAAGCTGAATATCTTTTGGAACGCGTTGGACTTTCCCACCGCATGACGCACAAACCTGGTGAGCTTTCAGGCGGTGAACGTCAACGTGTGGCTTTGGCTCGTGCATTGGTAGCAAGACCTAAGTTGATGATGGCTGATGAGCCAACAGGGAACTTAGACCGCAAAACCGCGGTGAAGATTTTTGAGTTGCTATCTGAGTTGCGTAAAGAATTTAACATGGCAATGCTAATTGTGACCCATGATGAATATTTAGCTCAATCTACTGATGCGATTTTGCATATGCAAGATGGTTTATGGGTAGATGACTAAGCGCTAAATTGATTTTGTAAAAAAATTAGTGGATTAAGATTGTTTGATTGAAGCTCACCGCGGTGGGCTTTATTATTGCCAGCACATAATAAAAATAATGACGACTCATGTTACAAAGTTTTTGTATTGGCTGGATTTTAGGTATTTCTTTTATGGGGTTCATGTTTTGGAATCCACAACTCTCGACAGCTCAGTTGCTTTTTATTGTCCTGATTTGGCTAGTGCTACAGCTCTACATTTCACCAAAACTAAAAAGTATCTTTTCGAAAATCTTACAGCTCAGTGCAAATCTTTGCATAGGTGCAATTCTCGGCTTTAGTTTCGCCAATACTCAACTCGATCAGCGTTTGGCATTGGTTGAACATCAGAGCAGACAAGGCGAGTTTATTGCGTATATTCCACAGATCAGCCAACTCAAAGACCAAGCAATTCAGCAAAAAATTGAAGTGCTCAATGTGAATCAGCAGATTCAACATTTTATGGCGTATTTACCCAATTCAATTTTGCAAAATAATGAACAGACGATTCAGTTGGTCCCTGGACAATACTATCGTATGTATGGTGAGTTACGACCTACCCAAAGCTATGTGACCGAAGGTGCATTTGACCAAGAACGGTGGAGTATACAGCAAAATATACATGCCAGTTTAAAGGTGAAGTCGGTCGAACTGATACCACCTCAACATATGACTGCGATGGGCTATGGACAGCAGTATCAACGATATCAAGCTGTGCTACACCAGTTAAAAATTAAGGTCGAACAACAACGTTTATATTTAAGAGCGTTTATATACCAACAACCGCTACGGAATCATGGCTTGCTGTTAGCACTGCTTACAGGTGATAAAAGTTTACTCACTGAAGGCACCAGTGAATTATTTCAACGCTTTGGAATGAGTCATTTATTGGCGATATCTGGTCCACATGTACTTGTTTTTGCCAGTATGTTCTGTTGGGCGATGCAGTTGGGTATCCGTAAATATTGTCCCAAAATTTATCTCAAATGGCCCAAACAATATGTATTGGTCGTGCCCTTTATCTTCTGTGTCCTTCTATATTGTGCTTTTACTGGCTTTGAAATACCGGCGCTAAGAACGCTGACGATCTGCCTTGTCGCCAGTAGCATGCTTTTGTTACGGCAAACCATTCAGCCTTTTCAATTGCTGGTTTTTAGTGCTGCTATATTATTGCTTGTGGATCCCTTTAGTATTTTATCCGCGGCATTTTGGTTGTCTTATGGCGCATGCTTTATTTTACTGCGGATTTATCAAACCTTAAGGAAGCATTTACTGGCTCAAACGGACGCCAGTTTTTGGCAAAAGTTAAAGCATTCAATGTGGTTGATGGTGGAATCACAATGGAAAATCTTTGTCGCTTTATTTCCATTGATGGTGATTTTTTTCAAGCAAGTGACTTGGATTAGCCCACTAAGTAATTTATTTGCCATCCCGTGGTTAGGGACTGTGGTGGTTCCTTTAGATATCATCGGAGGGGCACTTTCTTATATTTCGACTCCTCTGGCGCATTTGGTTTTTTTATTCAATGATCTGTGTTTGGAAATATTGCATGTGTTTCTCTATGGCTTAGATCGACTCTTTGCACCACAAATGCAAGATGTCGCATTGACGTCAACTCAGATCGTACTGTTGATACTCGCCATAGTAATCTTATTTTTACCTGAAGGTATCTTGCCAAAATATTGGTCGGTCATTGCCTTTTTTGCTCTGTTTATTCCATGGAAAAATTCAGCAAATTTTCAACTTTCAATTTTAGATGTGGGGCAAGGGCAGGCGATCTATATCCGTTCTGTAGATCATCATATGATGGTAGACTTCGGTGGAAACTATGATGAAAGTCAATTTAGTGTCGGGCAAAATATCATCCGGCCATTTTTGAGTGTGCAAGGTGTCCATCGACTAGATCGGGTGTTATTGACTCATTTAGATCAAGACCATAGTGGTGGCTTTTTCTCATTGGAGCAACAGCTTGATATTGGACAGCTTTCAAGTAATGAGCGGGTACAAACCATAAACCAAGCTCCACAGCGCTTATGTCAGCGTGGTCAGCAGTGGAATTGGGATCAGCAAGTCTATTTTGAAATACTCTCGCCAAAGCCTGAAGATCTGACAGATGCCAAATGGAATGCCAATGAACGTTCTTGTGTTCTATATGTCACGGTCAAAGACGTCAATGGCCCACGACATTTTCTATTGATGGGGGATGCGGGTTGGGAGACTGAATATCAAATATTAAGTGATTATCCAGACCTAAAAGTCGATGTCTTGGTGCTCGGACACCATGGTAGTCGGCACAGTTCATCCTATGCGTTTTTAAACCATTTTAAGCCCAAGTTGGCGATTGCTTCTGCAGGGCGCTTTAATCGTTATGGACATCCTGCAAACATGACACAAACACGCCTCAAACAATTAGACATTCCACTCTTGCAAACTGCACAAAGTGGAAGTATCCATTTCAAGCAAAATAAACAGCAAATTGAACTAATTGAAGAGCGGACAAAGTATAAATGGCTCGATCTATATCGCAGGCTATCTAAAGAATCTGAATAGAAAACTGCTTCAAGTGTATTGCTTGAAAATGTCATTCTGCCACATTTTTTATTGTTTGCTGTCTTTGATATTCCTCACGAATATCACGAATGCGTTGAGCGGCTTCTTCATCACTAATATTGTATAGATTTCTCAATTTTGGGTTGGCTTTAAAGCGTTTATAGCTCCAGTGATAATGCTCTGGATAACGATGAATTAAATCTTCCACTGCTTTAAAGATAACTATAGAGCCATCATCTGCATTGCCTTGATAGATATTCTCATCCATAGGTTCGATATGCATATCAAAACCATGATTATCGTTACGAATGGCATACAGTAAGAGCGCACGTGCTTTGGTTTTTTGAATTAATTTTGCACTTAAGTTGCTGGTTTTTAGTGGAATACCAAAGTATGGAATCATTTCGCCGCCGGCATTGGGGGTATGGTCTGGCAAGATCACAGTCGTCCCACCTTGTTTTAAGGCTTTGAAAATCTGACGTACACCTGATTCATCCGTAGGAACCAATATTGCTTGCTCACGGCTTCGAGCAGCACGGACAAAATTGTTGGCAGATTCGCTTTTTACTGGCTTGTACATGATGGTCATTTGAGTGTACTGCGCAACCCATGCATTCATGATTTCCCAAGTACCAAAATGTGGTACTACGAGTACAACGCCTTTTTGTAGGGCGAGCGCTTCATGTAAATATTCAGCGCCATGTACGTGATGAATCCGTTGAATATTTTTTTCTGTACTTGCACCCCAAATGTTAAAAAATTCAAAATAAGAACAAAGTTCGTTTCGAATCGCTTGTTTAGTGAGTTGAATGCGAGCTGACTCTGATAATTCAGGCAATGCAATTTTTAGATTGCGTTGAATCGTAGAGTAGGTTTTAGAGATTTTTAAAACATTGACTAACCCAGCCAAACCTTTTGCAATTAATCTTGAAATTTGAATAGGTTGACGGCTGATAAATTTTAACAGGTGATATGTGGTGTCCTGTGAATTTTGGTCGGTCATCTTATTTAAGTCTGAAAGAAATGAAAGAAAATTTAAAATAATTATAGGGGAAAATGAATTGATTAGACAGTTATAGCGATTAGCGTGTATATAATGACTACAAATTAACGATCAAATGGGTTTTTTTATGTCCGAATGGCCACCAAAACCTGAAGAAAAACAGCAAAGTTCTTCAAACAATATTCAGCAGCCAACTGGAAATGAATGGAAAATATTAGAAAAAGCCGTGCTTTCTTCCGTTGAAGAACAACGTAGAGCACGTAGATGGGGCATATTTTTTAAATTTTTAACCTTTGCTTATTTGCTATTTATTATCATTGCGATGGCAAAAAGTTGCAGCATGTCATCATCAGATCCTGCAGCAACAGCGAGCTCACATATTGCCGTGGTTGATATCATTGGGACCATTGCAGCGGACAAGCAAAGTGTAAACAGTGCAAATACCATCAAAGCTTTGAAAAAAGCTTATGAAAATAAACAAAGCAAAGCGATTGTTTTAAATATTAATTCACCAGGTGGTTCACCTGTTCAGTCTGATGAAATTTGGCAAGAAATTCAGTACTTGAAAAAAGCCCATACCGATAAAAAACTGTATGCCATTATTGGTGATACAGGCGCTTCAGGTGCGTACTATATTGCGTCTGCGGCAGATGAAATTATTGTCAATCCTTCAAGTTTAGTGGGTTCGATTGGCGTGATTATGCCGAATTATGGTGTTAGTGGTTTGATGCAAAAATTCGGTGTAGAAGATCGCACCATGACTTCGGGTGAGAACAAAGCCATTTTATCCATGACTCAACCTGTTGATGCAGCACAAAAAGCACATGTTCAAGGTGTACTTGATAATGTTCATGCGCATTTCATTAATGCAGTGAAGGAAGGTCGCGGTAAGAAATTAAAATCAAATGATCCAGCTATTTTCTCAGGTTTATTTTGGACGGGTGATCAGGCTGTGAAGCTAGGTATTGCTGACCGTACAGGTAGTTTAAATAGCCTGAAACGTGAATTGAAAACTGAAAAAGCCGTGAACTACACCATTGAAAATAGTCCGTTTGATTCTGTACTAGGTCGTATGGGGAGTTCATTTGGTCAAGGTTTGGCAAGCGCATTGTCACAACAGGTTCAATCTGAAAACAGCACGAAATTACAATGAAACCGTTAATTCATTTTGCGCACGCCAATGGCGTGCCATCACGGGTTTATCAAAAATTGTTTGATTTACTGAGTGATGAATATGATGTGATCTATGTGCCGTTACTTGGGCCTGATAAGCGTTACCCAATCGATAACCATTGGAAAAGCTTAACACAGCAAGTCATTGACAGTATTGTACGTCAGGCCAATGGTCGTAAGGTGATTGGATTAGGTCACTCATTAGGTTCGGTTTTAACATTTCAGGCTGCTTTACAACGCCCAGAATTGTTTGAACAAGTGTTAATGATTGATCCGCCTATGATCATGGGGAAAGAGTCTTTTGCTTTGCACATCGCAAAACTCCTCAAACTTAGAGTCCTCGATAAAATGTCCCCAGCAGGATTGTCGAAGCGTCGTCGTGATCATTGGGACAGCCGTGAACAAGCAGCAGAGCTTTTAAGGCCGAAAGGTTTTTATAAAGATTTCGATCCAGACTGTTATCAAGCTTATATTGATCATGCCTTGATGGACGATAAACTGCGTGGTGGGGTGGAATTGACGATTTCACGTGATGATGAGGTTCATATTTTTCGAACTAATCCTTCACTGTGGTGGTTACCTCATGCTCAACCGCAAGTACCTGTACAGCAGTTAATTGCAGAGCAGGGACCATTTTTAGCTCGGCACTTTCCACAAAAGGTTGAGAAAAAATTTGGGATTCCATTTAAAGTTGCTGCAGGGAGTCATATGTTCCCATTGGAACATCCTGTGGAAACTGTGGAATTGATCAAAGATTTACTTAAATTGTCTAAGCGTCATTATTGAACCTTAAAAACCACAACACATAAAAAAAGCACTCTATAGAGTGCTTTTTTTATGAATGAAACATTCTACTTTTGAGATTTATTTCGCATTTTCAAATTGTAAAACAACTTTGTTGTTGGCATCTAAAAATTTCAAATGATCTTTAGAGGCATCATAATGAGTAACTTGGCTCAATGCCTGCGAAAAATGTTGAGGAATATTTGTCGCAGTCAAACACGCTCTTTGTGTTGTAGCAAGGTTTGAAAATTGGATTTTTGTGTTTTGCACAGCGTAACCGCCCATGAATCGATTACAACCATCAGAACCACTTACACGAGTATCGTCGAAAGTGATGGTGGGTACGTTCGAATTGTTAGGGTCAGCTTCAAGCTTAACGCCTTGAATTTCACTCGCAACCCAATTTTTGTTTTGTAATTTATCTAAATTACGATCAGTAGCCGGATTTGATGTCGTAGCACAACCAATCATACCCAGTGTTATACATGCACAAGTCGCCAGTGTGATGGATTTTAACATGTGATTTTCTCCACTTTTGTTTGAAGGATGTAATATTTCTAGATTTATAAGGTTTACTAATTGCAATATAAGCTTATTATTTTAATGATGCTAAAAGCTTTAATTTAACTAAAAACTACATATTGATCATAAAGTTGAACATTCTGCAAAAATGGATTTTAGATTTTAGATTTTAGATTTTAGATTTTAGATTTTAGATTTTAGATTTTAGATTTTAGATTTTAGATTTTAGTAATAAATAGAGTTTTATTTGGCCCTTAAAAAACAAAACGCACCCTAAGATGCGTTGATTGTTAAGTTATACAGTTGCTTAGAACTTACAGAATTGAACAGGTTGTTGCAAAGGCTCGCCACGATATAAAACACCGTTTTCAGTGTGTTGAATGGTGCCATTACAAATCCATTCTGCCACTTGAGGGTAAATCACATGCTCAAGCACGTGAACCCGATCTGCCAGACTTTCAGCATGATCATGCACATTGACTTTAAGTACGCCTTGAGCAAGCGCTTGACCAGCATCCAGCTCTGCAGTCACATAGTGAACTGTACAGCCATGGAAGACATCACCGGTGTTTAAAACACGTTGATGAGTATGCATTCCTTTATAATTTGGTAGCAGAGAAGGGTGGATGTTAATCATTTTTCCTTCCCATGCTTTGACAAATTTTGCGCTTAAAATGCGCATAAAGCCTGCCAAAATGACCAAATCAACATCCCAGTCGAGCAGTTGTTGATGCATCACATCATCAAAAGCTTCACGACTTGGATATTGCTTATGTTCAATGACTGCAGTTGCAATCTTTGCTTTTCTTGCACGTTGCAGTGCAAAAGCGTCAGGTCTATTGGAAATCACCCCAACGATTTGACCTGATAGATTGGCATCGATCAGGGCTTGCAGGTTAGATCCGCTGCCTGAAACAAGTACAGCAATTTTAATCATGAACGTTGCTTATGCGAAAACTACACGGATTTTTTCGTCAGCGCCTTCAACAGATTCAGCATTATCTGCAATGTGACCCATTGTGAATGCTTTTTCGCCAAGGCTATTGAGTAATTCAACAGTTTTGTCAGCATCGGCTGCATCAACCACGAGAACCATACCTACGCCACAGTTAAATGTGCGGTACATTTCAAATTGTTCAACACCACCTTCTTTTTGAAGTAGTTTGAATAATTCTGGCCATTCCCAAGATGCTTCATTGACTACCGCTTGAGCACCATTTGGCAGTACGCGAGGTAAGTTACCCGGTAAACCGCCGCCTGTGATGTGCGCCATAGCGTGTACATCCACTTCTTTCAATAACTGAAGAATTGGTTTTACATAAATACGTGTTGGTTCCATTGCTGTATCTGCAAGTGGACGACCATCAACGATTTGAGTAAGGTCAACGTTTTTCACATCTAAAATTTTACGAAGAAGTGAGTAACCGTTTGAGTGTGCGCCAGAAGATGCAACACCAACTAAAACGTCACCCGCTTTAACTTTAGAGCCATCAATAATTTTACTTTGCTCAACTACACCTACGCAGAAACCTGCAAGGTCATAGTCTTCGCCTTCATACATACCTGGCATTTCAGCAGTTTCACCGCCAACCAATGCACAGCCTGCAAGTTCACAACCCGCACCGATACCAGTCACAACATTTGCTGCAACGTCAACGTTGAGGTGGCCAGTTGCATAGTAGTCAAGGAAGAACAGTGGTTCAGCACCACATACAAGAAGATCGTTTACGCACATTGCAACCAAGTCTTGACCAATTGTGTCATGACGGTTCAAATTCAATGCTAAACGCAATTTTGTACCAACACCATCTGTGCCAGATACGAGAACAGGTTCTTCATAACCTTTAGGAATTTTACAAAGAGCGCCGAAGCCGCCTAGGCCGCCCATTACTTCAGGACGTGCAGTACGTTTCGCGACAGATTTGATACGATCGACTAACGCGTCGCCCGCTTCAATGTCGACACCTGCATCTTTGTAGCTTAAACCAGTGTTTGGGGTAGAAGTTGAGTTGCTCATAATGAAGTCTCCGCATTCGCGCGGGGATTATAACCTGAATATGCAAAACTCTTATGCTATTTCGCACTAAAATGTTATCTTTATTAAAATATTTTCCTTTCTATAACGATTACATTGAAAAAAGGTGACTTTATATGGGTGATCGCACCTTGCGCCGAATATTTATTCTTGCTGGGATAGCATTGATCATATGGGTTTTATACTTATTAAAGCCTGTAGTTGTTCCTTTTATCGGCGCATTTCTAATTGCATATTTATTTAGCCCTTTAGTCGATAAATTACATAATATTGGCTTGCCGCGCTGGTTATCTATCAGTTTGGTCTTTATTGGAATTGGTGTCGCTATATTCCTTGCAATGTGGTTCCTCGTACCACTGGTATGGGAACAGTTGATGTATGCAAAAAACAATATTCCAAACAATATTCATTGGGTCAACTATACATTCCTGCCGTGGTTATCAGAGACATTTAATCTTGTACCGATGGAAATTGATACAGAGCAAATGTCAGCAGCGATCATGGAGTATATTCAAACCAACTATAGTGCAGACAGTATCCAAGCCATGTTGTTAAAAGTGGCACAATCGGGTCTGAATTTCATACAGATTGGTGGCACGATTGTCTTAATTCCAATCATAGCTTTCTATTTCTTATTAGATTGGGAACGAATGTTAGAAAACATGCGTCGACTTATTCCACGTAAATATGAAAAAAGCACGCTCACAATCGTGGGCGAATGTCATGAAGTTTTAGGTGCATTTGTAAAAGGCCAATTCTTGGTAATGTTCTTATTGGGCGTTGTTTATGCGGTTGGACTCCAATTAGTCGGTATTGAGGTTGGTATCATCATTGGGATGATTGCGGGTCTAGCCAGTATTATTCCGTATTTGGGTTTTGCGGTTGGTATTATTTCGGCAATTGTGGCTTGCCTGTTCCAATTCGGTTTGGATTGGGTGCATTTGGCCTTAGTACTGGTGGTATTCATGGTAGGGCAAGCAATAGAAGGTTATATTTTACAGCCTTTCTTATTAGGCGACAAAATTGGTTTGTCTCCTGTGGCAGTGGTATTTGCAGTCCTTGCAGGCGCGCAATTGGCAGGACTCCTTGGAATGCTCATTGCACTACCCGTTGCAGCGATTATTGTGGTCTTATTACGTCATGCACGCGAAAATTACGAGAAAAGTAATTTATACCGAAATGATGTACTTGTCGTAAATGATGCTGCAAGTGGCACTTTAAACGTAGAAACCAATCAAGTTGCTGTTGATATTGAGCTCAAAAATCAGTCTGCAAATTCGCTGCAAGATCCTGAAATTTCGAGTAACATTGAAAGATCAGAACATAAAGATTGATAAGGCCAAAATATAGATATGCGTCAATTGCAGCTAGATATAGAACCACAACTCGATGCCCGAATTAGTGATTTTTCTGGGCCGAGTTGGGGGCATGTAATCGATGGTGTTCGTCAGTTACATGCTGGTTTAATGAATCGTTTCTATATCTATGGTGGAGCTGGCACAGGAAAAAGCCATTTACTGTCTGCAATATGTGACTCCTATTTAGAAATTGGCAAATCAGCAATTCAAGTTTCATTGCTTGAATTGCTAGATGCTCCCACTGAAGCGATTACTTCGCTCGATCGCTATGACTTGGTGGCTTTAGACGATATTGAAGCCATCAGTGGAGTTCCACATTGGCAAAAAGCTGTTTTTCACCTGATTAATTATAATAACGAAGAAGGTGGTCAATTGGTCTTTTCATCTCGGCTGGCGCCCATTGAACTCAAACTTGAACTGCCAGATTTACAGTCTCGATTAACTCAGGCTGTCAGTGTAAAAGTACCAAATGGTAGTTTATACGCAGACCGACAAGCACTCGTAAACTCTGTTTTGGCGCGACGTGGCATCCATATGGATCAACAAATTGTAGATTATTTGTTGGCACATGGGCCGCATCAGGCATCCATTTTACTTAGATCTTTAGAACAACTGATTCAGATGTTAAAAGGTGAAAAAGTCAAATTGAGTCATGCCAATTTAAGACAAATTTTTGCCCTAATTGATGAATATCGGTAAGCAATAAAAATTCTTGAGTAATTACTCAAGCTGTGACAAAGTACATAAAAATATTTTAATGTTGCAAGGATTGTGCAACTTAAGAATAAAAAGATAAAAAATATTTAAGGAGATGGATATGCTCAAACAGAGCATAGGCATTGGCATGCTTCTCATGGCAGGTCATGCATTTAGCGCAGAAATTACCGTTACAACCACTGAAGATGTTGTAAAGGATGACAAGGAATGTTCACTTCGTGAAGCCATAGAATATATCAATAATGGTATGCCAGAAGCCGGATATAATGGTTGCGGGGGTAAAGACGTCTATGCCTCAATTTCTCTGAAAAAAAATGAAGTTTATAAACTCACTAAAAAAATTGATATTAAAGCGGAACTGAATCTGAAAACGGCGTATGACAGTAACGTCAATGAAGATGTTGTACTCGGTCTTAATAATGCCGTCATTGAAATGACGGGTAAGGATCAAATTTTTAATATTAATGATAGCGAAAAAGAACTACTTGCAATCAATTTTAAAGAAATTTCATTTAAAGGATGTAAGCAAGATCAATGTGCTGATAAAGGGGGAATCATTTTTAATAATGAAAAACTCACACTTGAAAATGTAAAGTTTGAAGATGGCTATGCACGACTTGGTGGTGCAATCTACAATGTTGGATTTTCAGAAGATGGCGCAGCTGTAGCCAGCCGTCTATATATACGAACCACGATTTTTCAAAACAACAAAGCGGTAGATGGGGGTGCAATATACTCAGAAGCACCGGCTTATGAAATCTATACATCTTTGTTCAAAAATAATGAAAGCACTTCTGGTCGAGCGATTGTTTACAATCAAAATGGGCTCGCAGACATCAGCAAGTTGGTGTTCAGTAACCCTCAAAATATCATTGCCAATAGTACTTTTTTCAAAAACAAAGGTTTTGCTGTCAACTTACGTGATGGTTTAGCACTCAATAATATTACAGTACTGAAGAACAGTGGCGGTATCGAACTAAATAGTACCTCTGAGCATGCTTATTTAGCCAATAGTGTGGTGATTGGTAATGCGCTCAGTGGTACCGCTCAAGATTGTAAAGTCGTGAACTCAGGAACAGACCAATCTGTTTTTTATAACAACTTAGTGGCTGCGAGTTGTCCTGTTGGGCCTGCTGCAAATTTAAATGATGTATGGTCTGGGACGAGTTTAATTGCGGGTGAAGATGAAGGTAGCTGTAAAACCTTAACAGAAGATCGTAATGCACTTTTCTGTCCATTTACCACAGCAAATAACGCATTTATTGGTTATTTACGTCCTCGTATTTTATTAGATTACGAAACGATTTTCTCAAGCCCGATATTAAATAAGGGGAAGACCACAGCAGATGGCAATGAGCATCATGTGTATTGCGAGTCTTCTGATCAGCGTGGAAAAAATCGTAATTTGGATGATGTTTGGTGTGATCGTGGGGCTATAGAAATTGTGGTTCCTGTGAGCATGCCTCGATTAGGTAAAGACATTCGTACAGGTGAAGTGGCCAAGTTTAATATTTTAGATGCATTAGGTGACAGTGATTTAATTCCAAAAGAAGAATGTTCAAAAGTGATGGGTATGGCAAATCCAATGGGTGAGCCATGGCAAGATGGTTGCCCAATAATTGTACAAAGCACCGAATCTAAAGGTAAATTTACACTGAATTTGAATGGTGATTTTGAATACACGCCAAATGGAAATTGGCATGGCGCAGATATTTTTGAATTGCGTGTGGTGACGTCTTCAACCCGTTTTAATACTTCGGCAAAAAATTATTTAGCTGCAGAAGTGCGTATTTTCCAAGAACCAAACAATGAAATGGAAAGTAAAACCGTTAAAACTTCAGGTGGTGCTCTAGGCTGGGCGAGTATTTTTGCGCTGCTTAGCTTAGTTGGATTTCGTCGCTTTAAAAAATAGTCTGGATAGAATTAAGGACAGCACATGAAAAATTATAAAAAAGGATTGCTGGCGGTCATGGTCCTTGCGGCTATGTCATCTATGGCAGCGACAAGTAACATCATCAAAGTTACGACCTTTGATGATGAAAATGGTGAAAATCTCAATCAATGTTCTTTACGTGAAGCGATTGAAACTGCGCGTAAAAACAAATCTTTTGGTGGATGTAATGTCGGTAATCCAAATAATGGGCAGACCGATTATATTCAACTTGAAGCAGGTGAATATCTTCTGACCAAAGGTGAGTTAGTTCCGCTCAATCAGATCGTGATTGAGGGGAAAAGTCGCTTTAACTATAATTCAAAAAATTTACTGACGCAGAAATTTCCTGCCTATGAAGATATTAGAACGACGATTAATGCCCAAGGCAAATCGCGTATTTTTAATACTTCACGCTCAGAAGCCAACTTTATCGTCAATAATGTACGCCTTACTGGCGGGATGGCAGAAGACCGTGGTGGTGCCTTGTATTTAGGGGGAGCATTTACCTTAAATAATGGTGCAATAGAAAACTCTCAGGCCAAAGTTGCTGGCGGTGCTATCTACTCCGTTGCGCATAATATGTCGAAAAAAACATTATTGGTGAGCAGTTTAGTTCAGGGTAACGTCGCACCTAAAGGTAGTGTTGTAGCTATGGACTGTATCGGGAACTTGGGGGATACCCAGCCTGAAATTGTGTTCCAGCAAAGCAGTATTATTCAAAATGGTTCATCGACGAGCAATAGTGTGATGGACTTCTGTGGAAATGCCAAGGTTGAACTGACAGCAAATACGATTGCAAAAAACCAAGCAAATCCAAGTACGGGTAGTATTATCCGTGCCATTTCTCAGGGAACGGAACGTTTAAGTGCTTTTTCTAGCTTCGTTTTAACCAGTAATACAATAGTCGAGAACAATGCGGCTAGTACCTATTATTATGATAACAATGGTACAAAGGCTTGGTATTTCAATGTATTGGCCTACAATACTGGTGGAAAATCTTGTCGTTATCTGAATAATGCAGTACCTGATAATGGTCAAAAATTTGTTGCAAGTAATAATGCATTTGAACTGGCAGCCGCACAGTGTGATTTACCCGAAAGTGTGCTGAATAGTACGGAAAGCTTTCTGCAAAACCATGATGTAAGTAGTTATGCTATGGGGACTTTATTAAGCGCCCTACAAACAAAATCTGCTTATAATTTGTATTTACCTTTGTATTACCCGAAAGCAATCGGCAGTGGTTTTGACTTAATCAATCTGGGCTTAGACGGCTGTAGTGATGCGGATCAACGGGGCATTTTGCGGATCACAGATGGTACTTTACAGTTATCACCTACGCAAAGAAACACATGTGATATTGGTTCGGTTGAGTTAATGAATTTAACCGCAGCAGATATGGCAGATATTACCAATGAGTCTTTAACAGCTCTGCAAGATAAGTATCAAAATACAATTGATGCCTTGAAAAAGGATATCGACGATCCAGATTATGCGGAATACAAAGTTGCCAATCAGGATGATTTAACAAAGTACGAAGCGGTATTAAGTGCATTAAAAAATAACCTTAAATATCGTGCAGTTTATTTTGATCCATTCCCTGCATCATTACCTCAAGAAGAGTCTGTGAATGGAAGTGCTGAAACACGACAAATTGCCTTAAATGCTGACAACTACACCGTGACGACTTCACCAATCGGCATTGGTAGTGAAATTACGGTGTCTAGTACAGGCGAAGCAAGTATTGTTGGTAATCCACCACATGACCTACACTGTGATTGGGATGCGGGAATAAAACAAATTGTTATTTATCGCACCAGTGGGGAAACAACAGCGCCTACCGAATACGGTTTTTGTAAATATACGCTAAAACAAAAGACAGGGAGTCAGGCGGAATCCTCTGGTGTAGTACGTGTGGCATTTAAAAATATGACCCCAGTGGCCAAAGCTGCGCAATATACGATTAGTCCGTCAAATAATTTGTCTGTTACCGTCAATAATTTATTAGAAAATGCTAATGATGATGGTGATGGTCCAGTTACATCTATGCCAACGGGTAAATCGGTATGGCATAAAAATGAAGAAGGTCAAATTATCCCAATTCGTTTTACGAAAATCCCAGCAGGTTTAAACTTTGAAGCTGAGTATAGTGGCAGTTGCCCAGCAAGTTATTTAAAGGAAACTTGCTACGGTGGCAAGATTACCTTCTCTGTAAAAAATGGCTTTAGTCAGTTTGACTATCCTGTTGAATATAGCGTTGTCGATAGTGACGCCATTGCATCAAACAATGCAATTTTGACCCTTAAGAATACCGCGAAAAACACCAATTCTTCTTCTAGCGGCGGTGGTTCGATGGGATTATTTGGGCTGTTGACACTGATTGGTTTAGGTATGTATCGTCAGCGTCGGTTGAGCAAGTAATACAATAAAAAAAGCCTCGATAAGAGGCTTTTTTTATAACTTAACTAATGTAATTGATTTGATTATCACAACATACTGTTGTTTTTGATTAGTGAACGACAGCGATAGGCTGTAAATATTTATTGATATACTCATCGCGAATAGCAGGTCGTTCATCAGGACTAGCTTTTTGCATACGTGTCGCGAGTTCTTTACGTTCTAAAGTACTCATTTTTTGCCATGTTTCGCGCATACGCTGCTTTTCACTGTCTGGAAGTTGGGTGAACCAATCCATGCGCTGTTGCAAGCTGACACGTTGATCTGCAGGAATCTCTTTGAGAGCCTGATACTTTTTAATTAAAGCCTGTTGTTCTGCTTCAGATAGCGAATCCCAAGTTTCATTGACTTGAGTATCTGCATCTTTTGAAAATATCCAAAAGCGATCAAAGCCAGCAAAACTGGTTTGCAAAAAACTAAAAGCACAGAATGCAATTGCTAATTTTTTAGCTGCCATGTGGAACTTTGTCCTCACCCAGAACCATCAACATTTCAAGATCTTCCACCATTTGAGGGGAGAGCTTAGGGGTTGAAATCACCTGATTTTGTGGTTTGTCATCCAGTACAGTCGCATTCGGTAAAATGACAAAACCTGCAATTGCTGCTGCAAGTGCAAAGCCAGACATTTTCCAGAAACCATAACGTGAAGTTTCGCGCTGATGAATATCTTCAAGCACGTTATTCATGACAGTTGCTTTGTCTTTATGGTGCTGTGCGAGTCCATCAAGTTTGGAAGTTACTTGCTTTAAGAAATCATCTTGTTTCATTCGGATGATCCTCCCATATGTGGATTCAAATGTGCCAAAGCGGTACGTAAACCCTGAATGGCACGGTGGTAATGTGTTTTCACACTGCCTTCGGAACAATTCATAATTTCTGCAGTTGTATGCGTATCAAAGCCTTCCCAAGCTCGCAACATAAATGCTTGTTGCTGGCGGACTGGAAGTTCTGCGATAGCATCTTGTATTTCCTCTGCAGTGACAGCCTGATCCAGAAAGTCGAAAGGGTTTGGTGTAGATTCATCTACCACATCCTGTATCTCGACATCGTCGTCATCTAGGCTGACTTTTCTAAATAAGGAAAACGGCTGCGAACGACGTGCTTCTTTTCGACGCCAGTCTTGCAGCTTGTTATTTAAAATGGTGTAAAACAGGGGATACCATTCCTCTGTGGACTTTTCAGCATAAGCTTTATGTAAGGAAATAAAGGCTTCTTGCACCAAGTCCATGGCAATGCCATGTTGACCGTGCGTTGCACTTTCCATCATTACTAAAGCACGCCCCGTCACTTCATTCATGAAGTTTTTCAGGCGAGACTCAGCCGTGCTTTTTAAAACACTGCTGTCTTGCGTCTCGGACTTTTTGGGTGCTAAATCCATAGAGATGGAAAATCCTGTCATCGGATACCCACCATTATTTCCATATTCATATACAAATAACGATGGAAATAACGGTTAGGTTGACAAAAAGAATTATTATTTTTTCTAGTGTAGTCTATTTTTTTCAGGCTTAAGCGCTAAATACAATAAAATAACGATTTTACTGACGCTGACGTACCATTTCAAAAAAACAGATCGAGCCAGCAATGGCTACGTTTAGTGATTCTTGACCACCCGGTTGAGGAATCGCAACGGCTTCGGCATGTTGTAATGCATACTCAGAAACACCTTGACCTTCATTGCCTAAAATCCACACACATTGTTTGCGTAAATTTTTGCTATATAGGTTTTCAGACTGATGTGAGCTTGTTGCATACACTGGAATTTTGAATTTCGTCAAAATATCTTCAAGGGCAATATTTTCAAAGGTATTTAATGAAAAATGTGCGCCCATACCTGCGCGTAATACACGCGGTGACCAGAGCGATGCAGAGCCTTTGGTACAAACAACTTGCTCAATACCCGCCGCGGCAGCAGAACGGAGTAGGGTGCCTACATTACCGGGGTCTTGAATATTGTCTAAAATTAAGGTGTCTTCACTGAAGTTAAGCGCTTCACTTGAACTTGGTAAATCCACAATTGCTAAGCAAGCAATAGATGTTCCAAGTGTACTGATATCTTTATATAAAGATTCACTTAGAATGAACACCGCACCTTGATATTGTTCCGCAATGCGGTCGAAATCAGCATGGTTAATTGCTTGTTCAGTGGTGAAAATCGATTTGATTGGACGTTTTGAGTCTAACCATGACAACACCAAGTGTGTGCCTTCCAAAACAGTTTGACCTTGTTTTTTACGGTAGGCATTTTGTTCGATTAAGCCACGGAGGTGTTTAATTTTAGGGTTGTCTTTTGATTCGAGATAAATCAGAGCCATGAGGGAGATATCCACGAAAGTCAGCAAAAATACAGACTTTCGTTATAAGAAATTAATTATGGTATGACGTAACTAGGTCAACTTCGTTTTTAGAACCAATAATCACAGGAACACGTTGATGAAGTTCTGTTGGTTGGATGTCTAGAATGCGGACACGGCCTGTTGTAGAAGCACCGCCAGCTTGTTCCATCAACATACTCATTGGGTTTGCTTCGTACATTAAACGTAGACGGCCTGCTTTTTTCGGATCTTTGAAGTCGTATGGATACATGAAGATACCGCTACGGCAAAGAATACGATGAATATCACCCACCATACATGCGACCCAACGCATATTGAAGTCTTTTTCACGCGGGCCAGTTTTACCTGCAAGAAGTTCGTCGATATAACGTTTTACAGGTTCTTCCCAGTGACGTTGGTTCGATGCATTAATTGCATATTCTTTAGTGTCTGCTGCAACCGCAATCGCATCTTTAGTTAATAAGAACTCTTTGCTTTCTGGATCAAAAGTAAAGAAGACTACGCCAGCGCCAACAGTTAGAGCCATCATTGTTGATGGACCATACAGTACATAACCTGCAGCCGCTTGGTTAACACCCGCTTGCATGAAATCTTCAGCTTGCGTTACGGCATTTTTTGAAGGAAGAATTGAGAAAATTGTGCCAACACACATGTTGATATCGATGTTGCTTGAACCATCTAATGGGTCGAACAAAACAAGATAATCGCCATTTTCTTGAGCTGGTGTGAATTCATCTAATTCTTCAGATGCCAAACCACCGACATGTGGATGAACTTTTAATGCATCGATGAGGTAATCATTTGAAATGACATCAAGTTTCTTTTGTTCTTCACCTTGAACGTTTTCGTGTTGCGCGCTACCCAATACACCAGCCAAAGCACCTTTTTGTAAAAGAAGGTCGATATCTTTGCATGTATTACCAATTGTTTCAATAACTTGTGCTAATGCAGGAGTAAGATTACCACTTTGTTGTTGTAGAAATTGGGAAAGGGTGAGATTTGACATAACCGGAAAACTCCAAATATTAATTTATCAAAAATGATAAAAATGTGATTGTGCAACATTTTAGATGAGAACGAAGGAAAAGAAAAATTAAACTAGACTATTTGTCGTGATTTTACCCTTGCAAGTCCTGAATAACATGCTATGTTGAATCTAATGTATAAATCGAAAGACAGGGAGCACAACAATGACCACACAAAAATTTGATGCGACTCCGACTGCAACTGAGGGATTGAATTTAGACGATATTTCTGCGGATACCGTAAAAGCTGCATGGAGCAGTTACGAAGCAAAAGCAGAGTATAAAAAGTTCAATAAACATGACCTCATTGAGTCGATGCAAACAGAAAAAGAAAATGCTGAACATCCAGAAGCAGAAGCGTAATGATTTGGATTGTTAAGCTAATTTTCTAGTTGGTAAAGCTAAGGATATCGTTTTAAAAGTCGTTCATTTGCATTTTTAATTGGATATTTTTTTAAGTTCTAAAGCCGCTAATCGAATTTATCCTGAGTTAAAGGGCTAAATTGAGTTAAAGCAAAAAACATTGCAATAGAACGGTGCAAATGAAACGATATAAATTAAATGATATAGGTTAAATCAAAAAAGCACTCATTAATGAGTGCTTTTTTTAGCTCAGACTTATTCAAGTCTTATTTAAGTAGTGGAGGAACCGCTTCGTAGTTAATTTCTACACGGCGGTTTTCTTTCCATGCATTTTCATCATGACCCGGATTGATTGGCATTTCTTTACCATAACTAACTGCTTCAAGCTGATTTGGACTTACGCCTGTTGTAATCAGAAAGCTTTCAACAGCTTTGGCACGACGCTCACCAAGCGCCATGTTGTATTCACGAGTACCACGTTCATCGGTATGACCTGTTAAAGCCACGCGTGAGTTTGCATTAGCAACAAGGAACTGTGCATGAGCTTGAAGGGTTTGTAAGTCTTCATTGCTAAGCTCTGTACTGTCGTAGTCAAAGTGTACTACGCGCTTCGCTAAAAATGCTTTATTCGCTTCAGTTACACCTTTAGATGATGCACCCGCTAGGTTTTGTGCATTGAGTGCTGCATCTTCACTTAAACCAGAAGTGTTTACAGTGGTTGAGCTATTTGGGTTTTGTCCTGCTTGTACGTCTGCTGCAGGTTTACGGCTGGCACAGCCAGTCATTACTAATGCTGTAGCTAAAACAGGTAATGCAATCAGTTTCATCGCTTTCATATTGATCTCCATGACGGTTATTTATGATGTTTCATTAAAAAGTTATTGTTGAATAAATCATGCCGTGTTTATTTCGGTGCCCAAGCTGGTTCACGAACTTCACCTTGTTCACTTGGTAAGTTCATGCGGAAACGACCATCTAAAGACATGATCGAGAGCAAACCACGGTTTGCTTCACGTGTTGCATACACGACCATTTGACCATTTGGAGAGAAGCTTGGGGATTCATCTAAACTTGTTGGTGTTAAAATATTGGTTACACCAGAACCAATGTCTTGAACCGCAACTTTATAGTTACTACCGCTAGGACGATGCACCAAAGCTAATTTTTTACCGTCCGCACTTAACGTACCACGCGCATTGAAAGCGCCACGGAAAGTTAAACGTTTTACACTTTCAGCACTTAAGTTGTAGGTATAAATTTGTGGAGAGCCGCCACGGTCAGAGGTAAAAATAAATGATTTTCCGTCAGGGGCATAACGTGCTTCTGTATCAATCGCTGTGTCATTGGTCATGCGTTTTAATTGGCGAGTCTGTAAATCCATTTGATAGATTTCAGGATTGCCATGCATTGAAGCGGTAAACAACATCGATTTACCATCAGGTGAGAAGCTTGGAGCACCATTTAAACCACGGAAACTTGCAACTTTTTCACGGCTACCAGTTGCTAAGTCTTGAATGTAAATTGCAGGACGTTTGGTTTCAAAAGAAACATAAGCTAGCTTTTTAGCATCAGGTGTCCAAGCAGGGGAAAGGATTGGATCTCGTGAAGTCAAAATGGTACGAGGTTGTTCACCATCCGTATCTGCAATTTGTAAGGTATAGCGTTGATCTGGAGTTGCTGCATTACGCAGAACATAAGCGATACGGCCGCTGAAGTCACCAGGAATGCCAGTTAAAGCTTGATAGATCGCATCACTGATCATATGCGCTGCTTGACGGTAACGTGAAGCAGGTACAGTGAGTAGTTCATTTAACAGGTATTGTTTTTTTTCAACATCATACAGTTGGTAGTGAATTTCATAAGAGCCATCTGCCGTTGTTTTTGATGTACCTGTCACGACATAGGGTACGCCCGCAGCTTTCCATGCTTCTGCATTAGGTGAATTTATTGTTGCAGTTGCAGGTAAGTTTTTAGAGGCACTGGTAAATTTACCTGAGCGGTTCAAGTCATTTTCAACCACTGGATAAATATTTGAGTCATTACTAAAAGGCACGATCGCAATTTTAGGTGCCTCTTCAGGCGCCTTGGTGATTTCAAGATGAAGCTGTGCATGTGTTTGAGTGATTAAAACTGGACTCAAAGCGGTCATAATTGCTAGGCAAAGAAGATGTTTACGCGTCATTTCCATCATTCGCTAACTACTCTAAAAATGTGAGTTATTGTCTGTATTAGGTTGTGTCACATAATGGCATGATTTTGGATTATTAAAAGCATGAAAATATGACTGAACTGTTATAACACTGTGAAAAATGCAGAGATTTTATTCGAGTTCACTGAAGTTTATCTTAAAATTGGTGCAGACAACATCACATTTTGAATTGGAAATGATAATTCTATATAGTTGAAATTTAATTTTTGAATCAAATGTTTATAAGAAATAAATAGCTCTTGATTAGGCTGAGTTAGTAAAATTTATATATATGTCATTTTATGAAAAGTGTCGACCAAATAGAATTTGTTTCATTCAAAAAATCAGTGAATGAACCCATCTAATCAATAAATTTTCCAAAGTTTGCCATATTCAGAAGAAATATAAAAAAATCCCCGCAATCAATGCAGGGATTTATCAAACTTAATTTGAAGATCTAAATGTAGAGGTAAAGCTTTGTGCTTCACGTCTAGCATCAGGGTCGCTTGGCATTGGGTACGGTGCTGCAGCACGAACCGCGGCTTCAATACTGGCTTTCATATCAGGGTCACTAGAGTTCACAATAACTGATCGGACTGAACCACTTTCTGATAATGTCACCCGAGCAGTTGCCGATTTACCCGCAGAGTCAGAAGGTGTGTCCCATGCACGGCGGATTTTGTTTTCAAAATCACGTTTAGCAGTTGAGGCAATTTTCTTCGCTTCAGCCTTTTTCTGTGCGGCTTCTTCAGCTGCTTTTTTAGCTGATGAAGCTTTGGCTTCTTCGGCTGCACGTTCGCGTGCTTCGGCATCGGCTTTAGCCTTTGCATCTGCCTTGGCTTTTGCATCGGCGTCTGCTTTACGTTTTGCAGCTTCCGCATTGGCCTTAGCTTTGGCATCAGCATCTGCTTTACGTTTTGCAGCTTCCGCATTGGCTTTAGCTTTTGCATCGGCGTCTGCTTTACGTTTTGCAGCTTCTGCATTGGCCTTAGCTTTTGCATCAGCATCTGCTTTACGTTTTGCAGCTTCCGCATTGGCCTTGGCTTTCGCATCAGCATCTGCTTTACGTTTTGCAGCTTCTGCATTGGCCTTAGCTTTGGCATCAGCATCTGCTTTACGTTTTGCTGCTTCAGCATTGGCTTTCGCCGTAGCATCTGCTTTTGCCTTAGCCGCATCCGCTTTGGCTTCTTGTTGTGCTTTTAGTTTTGCAGCTTCAGCCGCTTTAGCTTGTTCTTGAGCACGCTTTGCATTGTCCGCAGCTTTTTGTTCAGCAAGCTGCTGTGCTTTTGCCGCAGCGAGTGCCTGTTGAGTAGCAACCTGTGGATCTGCCTTAGGTGGTTCTGCTGGTTTAGGTGGTGCAGCCGTTGGAATCTCGGGTGCTGGTTCAACGCTAGGTTCTGCTGTTTGCGTGATTTGTTCAGCTACATTTTCATGCGCGGTTTCATCAAACTCTGTGACTTCACGAGTTACAGGTTTTAAATCTTCCGGTTTTACCAAAACAGTGGTTATTTTTTTAGGGGGCTCAGGTGGTTTACTCATGCCAAGATAAAGTAAGCCAACCACAGCGACGATATGCACACCTAGTGTGAAACCAATCGCAACGGCTTTTTGTTTAAAAGGCGGCTTTTTGAAATCTTTCATAAATTACTTTAATGGCTCAGTCAGTAAACCTACTTGTGTTAAACCTGCATCTTGAAGGGCAGACATGAGTTTCATGACTTCACCATAAGGACGAGATTCACTGCCGTTAATCAGGACACTCATTTGCTTTTTCTGTTCGTTGGCTTCATTTTGCGAGGCCGTTAAAACAGATTTTAGTTCATCGAGTGTGAGTACATCATTTTGATGATTTTTATCTTCGAGTTTGATCGTCCCATCCGCCTCAAGTGTAACAATCGCAGGGCGATCTTCCGCTTGCATAGGCGTGCCATTTGCCTGTGGTAAATCGACTTTGACACCTGTGGTAATCATGGGTGCCGTGACCATGAAAATCACCAAAAGAACTAACATGACATCAATATAAGGCACGACGTTCATGTCACTTTTTAATGGTTTTTTGATGCGCTCAAAGCGTCCAGAACGTTGAATAGCCATTAGTCATTGTCCTGAGTTGAACCTACAGACTGACGTTGTAATAACGCAACCATTTCTTCGGCAAAAAGTGCACGATCATTATAAACGGCTTCACCTTTGGCTGTGAAATGGTTAAATGCAAGTACAGCAGGAATTGCCGCAAAAAGACCAATGGCCGTTGCAATCAATGCCTCTGCAATACCAGGAGCAACCGTAGCAAGGGTGACTTGGTCAACATCTGCTAAACCAATAAAGGCGTTCATAATGCCCCAAACAGTACCGAATAAACCGACATAGGGTGCAACCGAGCCAATACTCGCAAGCGCGCCTAAACCATTTTCTAAATGTCCTTGGTCACGGCTTAAACCCACACGAAGAATACGTTCTGTACCTTCAATGGATTGTTCTGCGCTGGCATTACGTTTTTTAAGTTTGAAAAATTCGCCTAAACCTTGATAGAAGACATCTTCAAGGCCAACACGTTTCGAGTTGAGCTGAGCATTGTTGTATAAAGTGTTGAGTTCGGCGCCAGACCAAAAGATTTTTTGGAAATGTTCATCATCGGCCTGCGCTTTTTTATAACTCATGTGTAACTTGGCAATCAGATACCAACTGAATAACGAAGCTAAGAGCAGCAGGAGCATTACCAGTTGTACGACAGGACTTGCTTGTAAGATGAGGTCTGAAACTTTGAGTGTTGATTCTAGTTGAGTTGCCATAGTTACTACATGTGCCAAATAATTTTTTTAATCTTGTTCCAATTCTTTCAGAATCAGTTCACGTATTTCATCAGGAAGGCGACGGGGTTTCATCTCTGCACTGATACATGCCAATTCTACCTCACCTGATGCCAGCATAATATCACCACGATAAATATTTTGTTGCAACACAAATGACGTAGCCTTACACGAAACTACACTTGCTGTAACAGTAATCAGGTCATCCATTAATATAGGACGTGAATATTTCACATTAATTTTATGAACGACAAAGTTGTAATCTTTTTGATGCCAATAATGGTCTACACCTGAAGCGCGCAGCCATTCTGTGCGGGTACGTTCCATAAAGCGAATATGATTTGCGTGGTAAACAATGCCACCTGCATCTGTATCTTCAATATATACACGAATGTTGAATTCGAATTTATTCGCCATGAGAGTGTTCCGTCTTTATAAAATCTGAAAAATATTGGTCTGCACTTCAGCAAAGAATTAGAGCATTTAAAAATGGCGATAATTCAATGATTCGTCAAGTGCTTCAATGACGGGCAGTTTAGCACCGTGAGTCATCAGTCCAATGGCACAAGGTTTCAACTCACGTAAATCTTTAACTTTCGTAGTTGTCATTATTGGTTAAAAAAGAGACTACTTTTAATTTGTTTGTTCATCTAATTTAAATTTTGCATCGACAAAATCCTGTAGATGAGCTGCTAAATATCCCGCAATATGAAAGTGAGTTTCTTCCATTTTCTTTTTCTGTTGCTTTGGGAGTAATGCCTTTAAAGATTCATACATATACGTTAAGCAGCAAAAGCCAAGGCCAATAACTAACATAAGTAAAAGTTTATTAGCTAGATCTATCCAGAAAAACACATAAACGAGTATGACTAAAGCAAAGAATGAGAGGCTGAAATAAAATGTATTAATTTTTGCTGGCTTAAAGTTTTCCTTGACCAAAACTTGTACGTCGTCGTGATAGTACGTCCCAATAAAAATGAGGGCAGAAGTATAGTTGAAGCTCAGGTTTTTTATACGATATGCAGAAGGCGATTGTTTAATAGTTAAGATATTATCTTCACTTACTTCTATAGTTTCTTTGCTAAGAATGTTTTCACATTCGACAGTGATAAAATAATTGTATTCGGTGTGGAATAAGCTTTCAAAATCACTCATTTGTTTAGGGCTAAATGAACTGATGGGTTGTTCTCTGGGAATGTTTTCAATGGCACTGTCTAATGGAAGGTTTTGAATGTATTCGCTATTAATTTTGTTAATTATTCTATTCTCAAGATTTATCATTTTAGCTTGCTGTTTGTAGTGGATTGAATTTATTTAAAAATTTAAATAAACATTCAGGGAGCATTTAACTCCCTGAAGTTGTTTGGTGAATAATCAGCTATTTATCTTTAGGTTCGGGAGGCGTCATCCCAAACTGTAAATAAGCCATATTGGTGGCAATACGTCCACGTGCAGTACGCATGACATAACCTTGTTGAATTAAATACGGTTCAATCACATCTTCTAATGTGCCTGAATCTTCAGCCATAGCTGCAGCCAAAGCTTCAACACCTGCAGGGCCGCCGTCAAAACGTTCCAATAACATTGAAAGATAACGACGATCTAAAGTGTCTAAACCATCTTTATCGACATTCAACATATCTAAAGCACGTTGCGCCATTTCTTGGGTCACTTCGCCTGTACCTTTGACTTGGGCATAATCTCGAACACGGCGTAATAAACGGTTGGCAATACGTGGCGTACCACGTGCACGACGTGCAACTTCCAGTGCGCCATCTTCAGTAATCGGTACATCCATTAAGTTGGCTGAACGAGTCACAATATGCGTTAAGTCTTTGACAGAATAAAACTCTAAACGTTGTACGATACCGAAACGGTCACGTAAAGGAGAGGTCAGTAGTCCCGCACGTGTGGTTGCTGCAACTAATGTAAATGCAGGTAAGTCGAGCTTGATAGAACGGGCAGCAGGGCCTTCACCAATCATGATATCCAACTGATAGTCTTCCATGGCTGGATATAAAATTTCTTCAATCACTGGTGAAAGACGATGAATTTCGTCAATAAACAGTACGTCACCTTCTTCAAGGTTAGTCAGCATGGCTGCCAAGTCGCCGGCACGCTCAAGGACGGGGCCTGATGTTGATTTTAAGTTGCCACCCATTTCACGGGCAATAATATTGGCCAGTGTGGTTTTACCTAAACCCGGAGGGCCAAAAATTAAGGTGTGATCGAGTGCTTCTTCACGGCCACGCGCAGCACCGATAAAGATTTCCATTTGTTCACGGACGACAGGCTGCCCGATGTAGTCATCAAGGGATGTTGGGCGAATGGCACGGTCGAAGTGGTCTTCGGGTTTTTCTGAACCACTGATAAGACGGTCTTGCATATAATTAAATCAATCTCTGGCTGAACTTTCGAGGCACAGCCTCAAGTTGTGATTTGTGTTTAAGTGCCATTGTGTAGGCATTGCTTTACTTTTGAAAGATCAAAAGTAACAAAAATCTTGTGTTGGATTGAGGATATATCCTTATATCCCAATCCAACATGGCGACATCCATGTCGCCTTCGTGTATCCAATTTAGGTGTATTGGTATGTCTATTTGAATTATTTATTCATCGACTTAAGTGCTGCACGGATAATGTCGCTGGCTTCAGTAAAGTCACCTTTGGCAGCATTCACTAATTTTTGTGCTTCAATTGGTTTGTAGCCCAGTGATTGCAATGCAGCTTCAGCTTCAGCAACGGCAGAATTACCAGTAAATTGGATTTGCTCCGAAGTTGAATTGCTTGGTACTGTGCCAGATGACATCGCTTTAAAACGGTCACGAAGTTCAATCATCAAGCGTTCTGCGGTTTTTTTACCTACACCCGGAACTTTGACTAAAGTGTTTACATCTTCATGTTCAACCGTGTGAATCAGCATTTCAACGCTTAAGGTCGACAAAATGCCCAGTGCCATTTTTGGGCCAACGCCGTTAACTTTTAATAATGTGCGGAAGATCAGTTTTTCTTGCGCATTGCTAAATCCATACAGCAGTTGTGCATCTTCACGAACAGCCAAATGTGTCCACAGGGTGATTTTTTGACCTTTCTGTAGTTGGCAAAATGTTGAAAGTGGGGTGTCAATTTCATAGCCCACACCATTTACATTGAGTAATACTGTTGGTGCTTCCAATGCCAGCACTTCGCCAATTAAACATCCGATCATGTCATTTATTCACTTTATTTCAGTTTAGTCTGAGCTATTTGCTCAATTTCAATTTGTTGTGAGATTAGCGTGAAGGCCAGCGAATTACTAGCCTTCACATTTTTTCAGCTTTAAAAGAAACCAACTTTATTACCTTGAAGTTCTTGTGCAAGGTTATAAGCCTGATGATCTGAAAACTTAGAGATGATATCGAGTACTTGCATAATATTGTCATAATGCGACATACCAAAATGTGCTCCTGAACGATGTAAGATAGACATCAATCGTTGCTCTTTAAAGCTCAAAGTTTTATTGGGCGTGGTTAGTGGAATAAAGGCATCCAAAATATTTTGCAAACTTTGGTGCGCAATAATTTCCAAACCTGCTTTATGTGGATGTTCAAAGATTTTATCACGAGCCAGTTCTTTGGCACGGTTAATCCCGATTTCAATATCTTCACTGCAATATTGCAATAAACTGCCTTTAAGTTGGCCAGACAAAATTTCATTATGATGACGTGCAAAAGCTGTCGTTACTTCTTCAACCAAACGCTTCATCACACGGCCACGCAAAGCGGCAATTTTCTGCTGCCATGTGGTATCCGTCATTGCAAGTTCGGCAGGAATACCATAATCACCAATCAGGTCAAGGAAAATTGGCTCAACTTCGTTATAACTCAACATATTGAGAATAATGCCATCTTCCAAATCAATCAGGGCATAGCACATATCATCCGCTGCTTCTAATAAATAAGTCAGAGGATGACGGCAATAATGATATTCACCGAGTTGAATTAAACCCAGTTGTTCTGCAATTTGCTGCAAGATGTCTTTTTCGGCTTGGTAACAGCCAAACTTGGCACGCTGACTGGCAGGCGTATTTCCTTGTGATGCAATGGTTTTGGATAGCCATGGGTACTTTAAGTAAGCCCCTAAGGTTGCGTAAGTTAGGCGCATACCACCATCATTCGGGTGATAGTCAATTTTAGTCAGTAAACGTAAGCCTTGTGCATTACCTTCGAACTGTCTCACATCGGCTTCTTCTTCAGGGCTTAAGTCCTGTAAAAAGTTGGTATGCGATGCGTCATCAAACCATTCTCGAATGGCATATTCGCCTGCATGGCCAAAAGGTGGATTACCAATATCGTGTGCCAAGCACGCAGCTTGAATAATTGCACCGACATCGGCAGGTGAAATCCACATCGGGAGTTCATCTTTAATTTTTTCAGCCGCCAGCATCCCCAATGAACGTCCAATACAAGACACTTCTAAAGAGTGAGTCAGGCGAGTATGAATACCATCGTGTTGGGTGAGGGGATGGACTTGGGTCTTGCGGTTTAATTGTCGAAAGCTTTGCGAAAAAATAATGCGGTCGTAGTCTTTGTGGAAGGGGCTACGTGCCTGTTCAGAACTGTGTTTATTGCTACCAATACGAACTGTAGAAAGAAGTTCAAGCCAACGCATTTGAGTCATTTATCATTATTCAATTATTACTTGAATTGAATAATGCCAAACTTAGCAGAAAAGCACTAGTGTGGGACGACACAACTTGTCTTAAAAGATGTATGAGTGATTTGCCTTAATGAAATGCAAAACAAAACAGAAATTTAAAAATGGGCTGTTAGTATAGATGGGCAAATTTTACCTTTTATCCCATTTTTTAATTTTTAATGAGAATAATTTAAATGTATAGAAAACAATTTCTTCCTACGTTGACTGCACTAAGTTTGGGCGTGACATTTTTTTTGTCAGGTTGTACAAGTTTCAACACAGAAAAAAATATAACGAAAGTGCAGCCAAACCAAAATGTTGCTGCATCAGAAAATAGCATGATGCATCATTTACAAACATTTGAAGAAATTGCAGAACAAAATGGTGGCAATCGTGCAGTAGGTACAGCAGGTGGATTGGCTTCTGCACAATATATTCTTGAACAAGCCAAGAAAGCAGGCTTGCACGCGCAAATGTTGCCATTTGAAAATCGAGAAAAGACCGTTGGGCAAAATATTGTGATTGAGATTGAAGGACAATCCAAAGATACCGCTGTGATAGTCGGCGCACACTATGATTCGGTGAAAATGGGGCCTGGGATTAATGATAATGCTTCAGGCGTTGCAGTATTGTTAGCATTATTACAAGACTATGCGAAGCAAAAGGTAAAACCTAAACACACACTATATCTTGCCTTTTGGGATTCGGAAGAGGTTGGTATTGCAGGTTCACAAGCTTTTGTGAAATCACTCAGTGAGAAACAGCTTCAAGGCATTCAAGCCTATATCAATGTTGATATGGTGGGAACAAAGAATCCGAATATCATGATTGCCGATGGTGACCATTCATCAATTGGAGAAATGGCGGCACAGTTTAAAGCCAATGGACTTGCACAAAGTGATTATCAGCCAATCTTAGACAGCATGAGTCAATTACCTAAGCACCCGCAGGATGCTGCATTAGAACAAAGTATGCGTCAATATTTTAAAACCAATAATATGCAGATTAAAGATGATGTAACGACTTTAACAGCAAGCGATACTTTGCCATTTTTAGGGAAAGTTCCCGTTACTTCACTAATTTTATTTAATGAGCAAATGAAAGGTGATGAACTCGAATTTGCACCGTGCTACCACAAGGCTTGCGATACGATTGATGGTGTAGATGTAAACTCACTGAACTTAGCCCTTAATGTAATTCAACATCTATTGTCAGATTTGAATAAATAAAATGTTTCAATTTCAAATGTGAATTGATTTTAGTCTTTTATGAATTTCAGGTTTAAATCTCACACATTTAGACCTGAAATTCATTTTCAAATATGGTTTGAACGCTTGATTAAAAAGTGATTTTTTGTTGAAAAATAAAAATTTTTATAGTTTGAATATTATTCTTAGGGTGAAATGAAAAAATCAGATAATTTTGTGTTAATCTGTGCGACTAAATTCAATTTTATTATTTAAAAATAAAAGCATTATTGCCTAAAGTTGCCGATATAAGCACTACAATTTCACTTTCACATCTAGCTGATTTAACTAATACACAGTAGAATATGCGCTCTCTCAAGTCACATTGTGGCATGGTCTTTTCGATCATCCCGTGGAGCCAAAATCAGCATGTTTATCGTTGCCGGTGCACCTGCACATTCTTCATTTAAGAAAACTCAACTATTATCACGTTTAACGTCAATTAGTTCTGTTCAATCAATTGAAAGTCAATGGGTTTACCTTTTTGACCAAGCGCTCAACGAGCAACAACAGCAATCCGCTTTACAGCTTCTCAACGATGGTCAATCTTTTGAATTGCACCAAGCAGCAAGTGACGAAGTCCAAATTTTAGTGACGCCACGTGTTGGAACCATCTCTCCGTGGTCGTCTAAGGCAACAGACATTTTTGCCAACTGTAATACACCGGTTCATCGCCTTGAACGCGGTGTTTTGTTTACTTTGAAGGGCGTAAATGCTGTTTCTGATGAAGTAAAACTAGCATTACATGATCGCATGACCGAAAGTGTTTTCAATGCTATTGAAGATGCTGCGGCACTTTTCTCTGAAACTGAACCAAAGCCTTTAAACTCAATTGATATTTTGGGTCAAGGTAAAGAAGCGTTGGTGAAAGCTAACTCTGAATTTGGTTTTGCGCTTTCTGATGAAGAAATCGATTATTTAACCGATGCTTTCACAAAAATGGGTCGCAACCCGCATGACATCGAATTGATGATGTTTGCTCAAGCGAACTCAGAGCATTGCCGTCATAAAATTTTCGGTTCTGAATGGACAATTGATGGTGAAGTTCAACCATTATCATTGTTCCAAATGATTAAAAACACCTATAAAGAATCACCTACAGATGTATTGTCGGCATATAAAGATAACGCTTCTGTAATTGTGGGTTTTGACACACAACGCTTCTATCCAAAGCAAGATGCTGAAACAGGTCACCATGTTTATAAGTATAAGAGCCAAGCTGCACACATCTTAATGAAGGTGGAAACGCATAACCATCCGACAGCAATTGCGCCATTTGCGGGTGCTGCGACAGGTTCAGGCGGTGAAATCCGTGATGAAGGCGCAACAGGCCGTGGCGGTAAGCCAAAAGCAGGTTTAACAGGTTTCACTGTTTCTAACTTGAACATTCCGGGCTTTGAACAGCCTTGGGAAGAAAACTACGGCAAGCCGTCTCGTATGGCATCTCCGCTTCAAATCATGATTGAAGGCCCATTGGGTGGCGCGGCGTTTAACAACGAATTCGGCCGTCCTGCATTAAATGGTTACTTCCGTACATTTGAGCAAAATGTAAATGGCGATGTAAAAGGCTTCCATAAGCCAATTATGATTGCCGGTGGTTACGGTAACATCCGTCCTGACCATGTAGAAAAAGATGCGATTCAACCTGGCGATTTACTGATCGTTCTTGGTGGTCCTGCAATGCTTATTGGTTTAGGCGGTGGCGCAGCATCTTCTGTGGACAGCGGTAAGTTGGGTGAAAACCTAGACTTCGCTTCTGTACAGCGTGAAAACCCAGAAATGGAACGCCGTTGCCAAGAAGTCATCGATGCGTGCTGGCGCATGGAAGATCATAACCCAATCGTGTCTGTACATGACGTAGGCGCGGGCGGTATCTCAAATGCAATGCCTGAACTTGTGAACGATCACGAGTTGGGTGCGGTACTTGATCTGCGTAAAATTCCATCATTGGAAAAAGGCATGTCTCCAATGGAGATCTGGTCGAACGAAGCACAAGAGCGTTATGTATTGGCAATCCGTCCAAGCTCATTAGAACTATTTGAATCACTATGTGCACGTGAGCGTTGTCCGTTTGCGGTATTGGGTGAAGCGACTGAAGCGCGCCATTTAACCGTTGAAGATCCATTGTTTGAAAACAAAGCTGTGGATATGCCAATGCAAGTGATGCTTGGCGGTACACCACGCATGAGCCGTTCATACGAAACCATTGAACGTAAAGGCGATGACTTCACTGCTGAAACAGTAACAGATTTGAAAGATGCGATTTACCGCGTTCTTAAGAATCCAACTGTTGCATCTAAATCGTTCCTCATCACCATTGGCGACCGTTCGATTACAGGTATGGTTGCACGTGACCAAATGGTGGGTCCATGGCAAGTGCCAGTGGCTGATGCTGCTGTAACAACCACAAGCCTTGTAGGCTACACAGGTGAAGCGATGGCAATGGGTGAACGTCCACCAGTTGCATTGTTAAATCCTGCTGCATCTGTACGTTTATCTGTAGCAGAATCAATTTCAAACATCATGTCTGCAAAAATCGACCAGATCAGTGACATTAAATTGTCTGCAAACTGGATGGCTGCTGCAGGTCAACAAGGTGAAGACCAAGCGCTATTCGAAGGCGTAAAAGCCATCGGTATGGAAATGTGTCCTGCACTAGGTATTGCAATTCCAGTAGGTAAAGACTCATTGTCGATGCGTACAACGTGGAATGACGAAGGCATCGATAAATCTGTAACTTCTCCAATGTCAGGCGTGATCACTGCATTTGCACCTGTGACTGATGTTCGCAAAACATTGACACCTGAATTGAAAAATATCGAGTCTGTACTGGTACGTATTGATTTGTCTAAAGGTCAATTCCGTCTTGGCGGTTCGATCTTAGCTCAGGTTTATAAAGCAATTGGTTCTGTAACACCTGACGTAGACAGCTTCGATGACTTCAAAGTATTCTTTGCATTGGTTCAAGACTGGAACAACCGTGGTCTAATCAAGGCTTACCATGACATCGGTGATGGCGGTCTGCTGGCAACTGTTGCAGAAATGATGTTTGCTTCACGCCTAGGTGTAGCACTTGAAGATCAATCTACTGCAAGCTTGTTTGCAGAAGAAATTGGTGCAGTGCTTCAAATCAGCAAAGCGGATTGGGCTGCCTTAGAAGCTGAAGTTGCAGCGTCTAGCCTTAAAGATGCAATTGCAGTTGTAGGTACTGTAAACGATACAGATACTTTAACTGTAAATAGTTTGAGCTTAGACCGTGCTGAATTACAGCAAGCATGGACAGAAGTGTCACATCAAATCCAACGTTTACGTGACAACGTAGAAACTGCGGATCAAGAATATGCGCTGATTGCTGACAAAACACATACAGGTTTAATTGCAAAACCAACATTTGATTTGAACGAGCCAATCGAAGCACCGTACATCAATGAGCGCCGTCCAAACATGGTGATTCTGCGTGAACAGGGTGTAAACGGTCATGTAGAAATGGCAGCTGCATTCGATAAAGTCGGCTTCAACACTGTAGACGTACACATGAGCGACTTGCTTGCTGGCCGTATCAGTCTTGATGACTTTGAAGGTTTAGTCGCATGTGGCGGTTTCTCTTACGGTGACGTATTGGGCGCAGGTGGTGGTTGGGCTAAATCGGTATTGTTCAATCCAAAACTTCGTGACCAATTTGAGAAATTCTTCAACCGTAATGAAACATTCTCTCTAGGTATCTGTAACGGCTGTCAAATGCTGTCTCAGCTTGCACCATTAATTCCAGGTGCAGAAGCTTGGCCTCGTTTCCACCGCAATACTTCTGAGATGTTTGAAGCACGTGCTGTCAACGTACGTGTTGAAAAATCAAACTCTGTATTGTTAGAAGGTATGGAAGGTTCAATTCTTCCTATCGCCGTGGCACATGGTGAAGGTCGTGTGGTTGCTAGCGCAGAAAACATTGCAGCATTGAATGCTGGTGACCAAGTGATCTTACGTTATGTAGATAGCCAAGGCAACCCAACGCAGCATTACCCAATGAACCCGAATGGTTCGCCAGAAGCGATTTCAGGTGTAACGTCTAAAGACGGCCGTGCAACGATTATGATGCCGCACCCTGAACGTAACTTCCGTGCGATTCAGCATTCTTGGAAACCAGAAGATTGGGATCAAGACGGTGCTTGGTTACGTATGTTCCGTAATGCACGTAAATTTATTGGTTAATCTTAGATAGATGAATCATAGAAAAGAGCCGCCTTCGGGTGGCTTTTTTATGGTTAAAATTTACCAAAAGATATATTAATTATTGTGAATGCTTATTTTTACACATATAATCGCTTTCGATTTTTAACCACCTGCGGGTGGTTTTTTGTTGGTTTTAAATTTTTATTTCTCCCACTGAACTTGGTTTAGATTTTGCTTTTATATTTGTGGAAACATGCTAGTGTGTAATTTATGCACAATAACTATGCAAGATTAAAGACTAGCAAGATAAAAGAAAGATGGATAAGTAAACGAGTTCAGTATCAACACTCATGATGAGGTGATGACATGATTAAAATAGTAGAATATTCGGCAGTGGATAAGTCTGCGCTGCGTAAAAAGGGTTGGAAGCTTTTTGGTGCAGTGGTGTGTTTGCAGTTGGTGTTTTTATTTTTGGGTTATGCGTTGTAGATGTAATATTTGAACAATTGAAACCGCCGTGAGGCGGTTTTTTATGTAAACTAATGCATAATTAAAAAACTGCAAAAATTAATAATGAGCTTTAAACAATTTGTATTATTAAAAGATATAAAAATATTTTTACTTTTAGGCTTTATGTTTCCGTCAACATTGTTAAGTGGGTGCTTTCCTATTTTAAAAACGAAGCATCCGAAAATTAATATAACTGTTATCAATGATCAAAATGAAAAGTTGGACGATGCAGAAGTATTTTTAAATCTTACAACATGGCAAGGCAAGTCTTTTACTGAATCTACATTAAAAAAAACACAGGACGGAATTGCTACATTTTCTGCAGAGAAAAGTTTGCAATTTATTCATATATTTCCAGCAAAATATAGTTGGTCGATTTGCGTTTATAAAAATGGATATAGTCAAAATAGTTTTGTGCCAAAAAGTTCAAATAATCGAACACAAAATTTAGTATTGTTGTTAGATAAAGCTGAAATAGGTGTAGAAAAAAAACAACATTGTTGGAAAGAAAAATCCTAAAATATTGAATTAATAAAACCACCCGAAGGTGGTTTTTTTGATTAAACAGCCAATTGAATCTGTTTTAACACCGCCTTCAACGTATTTTCAAAATCAAAAGCAGTATTGGTACTGTCTTGGTATCGCCAAGCCACATAACCATCTGGACGAACTAAGACAGTGCCTGATTCATGAATTTCAGATTTAGCATTCCACGTACCGTACACATCACGGTATTCACGGGAACCAATTTGAATCACATCTAAATAAGGTAGATTCAACGATTCAGCAGCAGATTTCCAACCTTTTCCTGAAAGACCTGTCAGTAGGGTGAAACGACCATGCCCTGTAATATCTAAAGTTGATTGCTTATCGCCTTTGGCATCAATAATCCAAGTATGTGGAACTTTAGCCCCTGGACGCGTGGTTGCTTGCAAGTAAAGCTGTTGATCTTTGGCAAAGATCTCAGGCTCAGATTCAACCATCACTGCATTGGACGTATAACGTTGATTTAGCTCTACACCTTGCGCGTTAAACTCAAAGTTTTTAATTTCTAAGGCTTGATAAAGCTTTTGACGTATTTCTGCAGCTTGTTCATCTTCTGCAAAAATACGTTGCATCATTTGAGCTTGAGTTGTGATGCCTTGGTCAAAACCAAATACCTCTTTGAGATGCTTATAGTCAAAGCGAGATTGATTGGCACGCGCCACGATTTGCTTGCCAACAGGCGCACGCTCTAATGTATAAGAATCAAGTAGAGTAGGAGCAGCCCAACCTTTAATGGCATATGCCAATTTCCAACCGAGGTTAAAAGCATCTTGCATACAGGTATTTGAACCTAAGCCACTTGATGGTGGATGACGATGTACCGCATCACCGCCGCAGAATACACGACCTTTCGAGTATTCAGTTGCCCATGTTTGGTTCACATACCAATAAGACAGTTTTTGAATCTCGACATTTTCAACTTCAGCACCGACAAAGGCATTTAGACGCGCACGAACTTGTTCTTCGGTGACTTGTGGTTCGCCCTTGGAAATATCAAAGCCCCAACCCATAATCCATTCATTCCAAGGTGTAATGGCACGGAGTAAGCCCATGCCCAGATCACCAAAGCTCGCTTCTGGGTTAACAATCCATTGCAAAATAGCAGGGCGGTTTTTCACATATTGTGAAAGATCAGCTTTAAAGGTTACATAGACTGTACCTGCACGAGCCATGATCCCTTCCAGGGGCAAATCAAGCTCTTCAAGCACTTTAGAACGCGCACCATCCATGCCAATTAAATATTTGGCACGTAAGCTAAATTCAGTTTGGGTAATGCGATTAAGGAATGTTGCTGTTACGCCATGTTCATCTTGGATATGCGATAAATATTCAGTATTAAAATTATAAATTGCACCACGTTCAGCCGCATTTTTTACTAACAAAGCTTCCATTTTCGGCTGAATGAGATCGACCAATGGACAAGGACTGCCTTTAATATAATCGCCATGACGTTCATCACCGGTTCCCCAAGCACTCATGCGGGCAATTTCTTCACCGACAAGGCTCGTGGTAATGAGGCTTTCACCCATCTGTTCCCAAGGTGTGGCAATGTCGAGAACTTGTTCTTCGATACCTAAGTCACGTAACACTTCCATCGCACGTTGGTTGGTAATATGGGCACGAGGACTATTGGCTAACCAATTAAATTGGGTAAAAAGCTGAACCTGAATGCCGTAATTTGCCAAGGCCAAACCTAAAGTAGAACCTGCAGGCCCTGTGCCAATAATCAAAACATCGGTATCGTATTGCTGTGTCATACAAAACTCCATGTGTATGTGAAGCGCAAACTTGGAATAGTCCGTAGTCTAGGCAAATGATTTTCCGAGTAGAATGGATATTCATATAAACTATAGATCTATTGGTATTTTGACTGCATGACACAGGTGATGTAGTGAGTGTGTGGAGTGAAGCGAATGGAATTACGACATTTACGTTATTTTGTGACGGTGGCGAAAGAACAGAGTTTCACTAAGGCAGCGGAAAAACTATTTACAGCACAACCATCGCTCAGTCAGCAAATTAAAGACTTAGAGCAAGAGGTTGGGGTGCAATTATTTGAACGTTCTGCCCGAAAAGTCTTGCTGACCGATGAGGGGCAGGCTTTTCTGAAATATGCAGAGCAAGCGCTTGAAAATGCCAAACAAGCTGTAGCTGCAGCTCGCCACGTGGCGCAAGCCAAAAATAATCAAATACATATTGGCTTTTTAAATGTCGCAGAATTGAAAATTATGCCGAGTATTTTGGCGCAATTAAAACAACATATCCCTGATTTGAAAATTCATTTACATAGCTTGACGTGTACAGAGCAGATTCAAAAACTAAAAAATACTGAATTGGATATTAGTTTTACGCGATATCACTTAAGTCATAACGACTTTACCAATATTCAGGTTTTAAGTGAGAAGATCTATCTAGTCGGTGCAGCGCATCTGCATCCATCAGATCGCATCTTAAAACTTCAAGAGTTAAAAAATCACACCATTATTATGTGTGAACAAAATGCTTCTCCTGTTTTTTACGATACCTTAAATGCCTTGATTCCTTTTGATCAGCATCAACATGATCATATGCTGTGGGTAACAAATGTCATGCAGCATTTAAATTTGATTAATATGGGCATGGGCCTGAGTTTTGTGCCCGAATATTTACTCAAATTTTTAAATGATTCGGTCAAAGTCATTCAAACAGATGTGGAATTACCGAAACTAGGTTTATATGCAACCTATCCGAATGCATCGAATAATGTTGCATTGAAAATGATTTACAGTGCTTTAAATAATGTAACTGCACAATAGCGGCTGGAATAACCAATGTTAAAACTGATTTATTATGTACCTGAGTCTCACCTAGAGTCGACTAAATTGGCCGTATTTGAAGCAGGAGCAGGCGGTATAGGCAACTATGAACACTGCGCGTGGCAAGTAATTGGAACAGGGCAGTTTAAACCTGTAAAAGGTGCAAATCCATTTATTGGTGAGTTGGAGCAGCTAGAGTCTATCCCTGAATGGCGAGTGGAAACCATCGTGCCTGAAGATAAAGCGAGTGAGGTCGCAAGGGCTTTAAAAGTAAGTCATCCTTATGAAGAGCCAGCATTTGAGTTTATTCAAATGGTGGATATTCAATTTTAATGATGCTTTTAAATTTTTAAGTTATAGAAAAAAGTAGATACACGAAGGGTGACATGGATGTCACCCGTTAGACAGAGATTCAAGGATGAATCTTCTGTCTAACAAGGGATTTTGGTTACTTTGATCCTTCAAAGTAACGTAATACCTACGCGTTATAAACTAAAGTCACGTAGCTAATTGAGGTTGTGAGTATTCAATTGAAAGCAAGTTAAACCTTCTGAATAAATAAATCACGGTCAAAACGATACTGCGGGAAGAACACACCATCTTTAGCACGTTCACCTGCACCAATCACCATCACTGGGTATTGGTGGGCATTTAATCCTAAAATCTTCTTCACCAAAGGTTCATCAAAACCTTCCATCATACAACTGTCAAAACCATAGGCGCGTAAAGCCAAAACTAAGTTTTCACAAGCCAATGCTGTAGTTTTGCTCGCCCAAAGTTTAGCATCTGCTTCATTAAATGCTGTTACAGGCAATTGTTTATCCAGTGTACGTGCAACTTTGAAAGCAACTTTCTTAAAGTTACCTAGGGCGTTGAAGTAACCAGTTTTATAGTTATAAGGAATAAACTTGTAATACTTCTGTACCGCTGCAGGTGCTTCAGGAAATGGAAATTCCGAAATATTCCGTTTTGCCATTTCATCTACACGGTCGGTACGCGCGACACAGACAATCAATTCAGCAGCAGTTTTTGCAGCTAGTTGCCCTAAGCAAGCTTTCACTAATTGTTTTTTCTTTGTAGGATTTTGAACGACGTAGAATGTCCACGGTTGTAAATTCGATGAATTGGGTGCAAGTAAGGCGAGGTCTAAGCATTCATCTAAAACATCGTTTGGGATGGCCTTGTCGGTAAACTTACGTACAGAACGACGGCTTTGTACAACTTTTTTAAAATTCTCGATATCGATGCCTTCAGGCGCAGGCTCGTAGTAGCGTTTCTTTTCAGGTTTAGTTTCAGTTTGTGATACTGCAGTCATGTGGAAACATCCAGTTTTTTAATTTAGAAAATAGATTGGGGCTGAGATGAAAAAAACCACCCAAATATGAGTGGTTTTTTAGTTCCATTAAAACATTAATTGAACTGAGAGAAGTCAGGTTTGCGTTTTTGCATAAAGGCGGCAACAGCTTCCATCATTTCTGGAGAGCCTACTCGATCCATGAAAATTTCAGCTTCATGGTCAATCCATGCCACGATTTCATCTACATTATGTTTCATTAATGCTTTTGATTGAACCAAAGATGCTAGTGGAAGTGCAGATAACTGTGCTGCTTTTTTCGCAGCTGTCGCATAAGCATCTTCTTCAATGCTATTGACCAAATTTGCTGAAAGCGCTGTCGCACTATCAAACTTCTGAGCAGTTAACAGTAATTCCGCCGCTTTATGGTAGCCGGCTTGTTGAACCAATAGCTTGCTCGATGCACCTTCAGGCGATAGACCAAGGCTCACAAACGGAATTTGGAATAGGGCAGTATTTTCGCTGTAGACAAGATCGCAATGAAGCAGAATCGTAACACCAATCCCAATGGCAACACCGCGAACCGCAGCAATCAGCGGCTTAGAAAATTGAGCAGCAGATTTTAACAAAATAAAAGGTGCGCCTTCTGAAGCTGGAGCTTGTCCTTTTTGAGCAGCAGATTTCATAAAATCTTGCATGTCATTGCCCGCACTGAAGTCTGCATCTTGACCACGGAGTACTACTACACGCACTGAAGTATCTTGATCAGCTTCATCTAATGCTTTTGCAATCCACAGATATAATTCTGTATACAGCGCGTTCTTCGCCTGAGGTCGGTTAATGGCTAAGGTCAGTACGCCATTGTCCAAATTCGCATTCAAATGTTCATGGGGTTGTTGAATACAGCTCAGTGTCATCGTACTATCCTTGCGTAAAAGTTTCGTTTTGATTTTATGCTCGACATTATGTCGCATATTTCAGCCTGTGGCACAACTGCTCAGTTCATAAAAAGTTTGATTTGATATGAAATATACATTTGATTATTTGGTTTTCATTGGGCGTTTTCAGCCGTTCCATTTAGCACATCTGCAAACCATTAAAATTGCCTTGCAACAAAGTCAATATGTGCTTCTGGCGCTTGGTTCGGCGCAAAATGAACGTAATATCAAAAATCCATTTTTGGCTGTAGAACGTGAGCAGATGATCTTGTCGAATTTTTCAGAGCAAGATCAGAAGCGAATCAAGTTTGTGCATGTGATTGATGTATATAACGATGAAAAATGGCAAAAGTTAGTCAAATCTTTGGTAGATGATGTAGTTGAAACGAATGCAAAAGTCGGTTTGATTGGACATTTTAAAGATGATTCTTCTTATTATTTAAAATTCTTCCCCGAGTGGGAAATGGTTGAGCTGGATAGTCTAGAAGGGGCGATTTCTGCGACACCAGTACGTGAAGCGTATTTTCGTGGTGAAATTGAACGAGATGCCTTTCCTCAAGGTACCATTGATTTTTTGCAAAAATTTCAACAGACAGACATTTATAAACAACTTCAACACAAATTTATGACTCAGGATAAAACAAATCTGCTATAAAAAAAAACGCTAAAATTTCTAGCACCACAATGGAGTAAAAAAATAAACATTGTAGTGCTTTTTGGCTGTGTTTTATTCAGGAGAAAAACATGAGTTTGCGTCAGGGAACGTTTGCAAAATATATGGGAGCTTTCGCTTTATCTTGCGTATTTCCCCTACATGCTGCTGAATGGACGCTAACGCCTAATAGTCAGGTCACTTTTGGTATTAAATCTGTGGGGCTGTCTATTGTAGAAGGCCGCTTTAATAAGGTTCAATCGAACCTAAAATTTGATCCTGAAATTCCGCATAAAGGTTCAGCGCATTTAGTGTTAGATGTGGATAGCATCAGTTTTAGTAACCCAAGCTTGAAAGGATTAATCTTGGGCAGTGAATATTTTGATGCCGCTGAATTTAAGCACGTGAAGTTTGTCAGTAAACAAATCGAACCCGTGGCTTATGCCAAGTATATGATTCGAGGGGATCTCACCATTCGTGGCATCACTAAGCCTGTGATCTTCGATACCACACTTGCCCCTAGTCCACAAAATCCAAAAGTGTTGGATGTTCAATCTTTAGCAACCATTAAACGTAGTGATTTTGGTATGCGTAAAGCACTCGGTGGTGTAGGGGAGCAAGTATTAATACAACTCAAAGGCCAATGGCGGATTGAATAACCCTATTTTGCTGGCTTCAACACATATGATCTTTGGCGTGTTGTAGCATAACAGCAGTTATTTTCTGTAATTGAATTGATTGTTGGTTCCAATGATGCCAATACAAGGCTAAATCAATACTGAGTTCTGTTGAAAGCTCTATCAATTTTCCCGCTGCTAATAAGTCTTTGCTTTGATAGTCGGGTAACCATCCATAGCCCAAGCCCATCGTAATGGCATCAAAAAATGCAGTTGAAGAGGGAATGAAATGATGCGGATATTGTGAAGGATTGAGCCCGAAATTCTTCTGAATCGATTGCGTATGTAGGTCATCTTTCTCATTAAAAATCAGTGCAGGCGCAGCCCTTAAGGCATTTCGCGTCACGCCTTGACCGAACCATCTTTGGATAAAATCAGGGGTTGCTACAAAGCGATAATGCATTTCACCCAGATATTCTGCAATGCAGCCCTTCATGGCTTCCGATTCTGTTGTGACACAGGCATTGACTAGTCCTGCTTCTAATAAATGATGTGTTTGTGACTGATCATCGACCTGAAAATGAATCACGATTTTTTCTTCAATTAAGAGATCTTTGAGTAGCGGAAGCAACCATGTCGCAAGTGAGTCAGCATTGGTTGCAATATTGACTTGATAGAAAGCATTCGCCGTTTGTCCTGTTAGATTTTGCAGAAAATTATGTTCTAATAATTTGCTGTGTTGTAGATAATGCAATAAAGATTGGCCTGCGAGTGTTGGGCGGCAGGGCCGTTCACGCACAATGAGTACATGACCTAATTTCTTTTCTAAGGTTTGCAGCCTGAGCGTGACCGCAGATGCCGTAATGTTTAAACGCAGTGCCGCTTGTTCAAAGCTTCCTGTTTCAGCTACTGCAAGAAAAGCTTCACTATGTTTGCTTTGTAACATGAGTCACCTATGAGCATTAGAAATTTTATAAACTAAGAAAAACTTAGTTATAATGATATTTATTTATAAATACTTATTTTTAACAATAAGCTTCGATAATAGCAACATTCATTTAATGCTTTGAAAGTGTAGTTAAAAAATGTTGCACAGTTATATGCAAGGGCTCGCAATTGGATTTAGCCTAATTATCGCGATTGGTGCGCAAAATGCGTTTATTCTCAAGCAGGGGTTAAAAAAGCAGTATGTCTTTTGGCTTTGTGCTATTTGCGCAGCTTCTGATTCGATACTCATCTTACTGGGAGTGCTCGGATTCTCCCAATTGGTTGAAAGTCATCCGGAAATTGTGAGTAGAGCGAAATATTTAGGCGCAACGTTTTTAACAGTTTATGGGGCACAGCATTTTCTGCAAGCCTTTAAAACTTCGAGCAGTTTAGCGCCCAGTGAGAAGAATGAAACCAAATTATTGAAACTGGTACTGATTTGCTTGGCTTTAACGTGGTTAAATCCACATGTGTATCTCGATACGGTTGTGCTGATTGGATCTATTTCCACGAAGTTTGAATCGACAGCCGTATATTTTGCGATTGGGGCAATTACAGCTTCATGGGTATTTTTCTTTGTCCTCGGATTTGGTGCGCGCTATTTATTACCGCTCTTCCAAAGTGCAAAGGCATGGAAGGTTTTAGACTTTATTATTGGCGTTGTATTGTGGGGAATTGCAATTTCATTATTGCTCTAGTTAGATGTCCTCATTAAATTTGAGCCCATTCCTATAGGAGCAGGCTCAAATCATTACTTTTATGCTGCTTGTAGTGCTTTTAAATCTTCTAAGACTTGTTCTGCATGGCCTGCAGCTTTGACTTTGCGATATTCTTTTACCAGCTTGCCATGATGGAAAATAAAGGTTGAACGTTCGATGCCCATAACCTTTTTGCCATACATATTTTTTTCTTTAATCACGTCAAAATGCTGACAAAGCACTTCTTCTTTATCACTGATTAAATCAATGCTTAGATTTTGCTTTTCAGTGAAGTTTTGATGGGCTTTAACCGAGTCACGAGAAATGCCGTAGATTGGGGTATTAAGCGCATCAAACTGATCTTTTAAGCATGAAAACCCAATGGCTTGCGTCGTACATCCCGGTGTTGAATCTTTAGGGTAGAAGTAAACAATCAGCCAGTCATTGTTAAGTTCCGCAAGGTTAACTTCACCTGAGGTAGTTGGAAAGGTTTGATTTGGTAAGCTAATTTCAGTCATGAAGATTTCCTTTTTCGTGTCTTATCCCTAAAGGGACTTAAACAAAGTATGTGAAATATGACCATCATACAGAATTTACTTTGAACTTAAAGCAATAAAAAAGCCTGCATTTGCAGGCTTTTTTAAGACGAAAATTATTTTTTCGCTTGAGCAGATTTCATTGCTTCTTCAGTTAAATTTTTTAATTTACCTGTTAACTGAGGACCGAAACATGCTTGAAGGTCTTTATTTTGTTTTTGAACAAAAGCGAGTGTTGCAGGGCTTTTCTTCTGGTTGATTGTGCTTTGGATTTCCCATTTTTGAGCATTGGTTAAACGACCATCTGCTTCAACAGCACAAGTACAGTATTTGCTAACTTCAGCGGCAGTTAGTTTTTTACCTTTGCCAGTTTCTTCTTTACAAACATTAATTAACGAAGATTTTACGTTAGTGCTCTTATATGCTTGTTGAAGCTTGTCGTTGTCAGCGTGTGCAACTGAAGCAAACAATGCAGCTGCAGAGAAAGCAGCAGAAAGAATAATGTTTGATTTTAAATTTTTCATAAACCCTACCTTGTTATTTCGGTATGTAACGTGTCGGATCTTCAACACCTGCGTCAACGAAACCTTGTTTACGAAGACGGCAGCTATCGCATTTACCGCAAGCACGACCTTGGTCATCTGCTTGATAGCAAGACACCGTTTGACTGTAGTCTACGCCATGTTCTATACCTAAGCGAATGATATTTGCTTTGGATAAATGTAACAGAGGTGTTTCAAATTTAAGTGGTTTTCCTTCAACGCCAACCTTTGTTGCAAGGCGAGCCATGTTGGCAAATGCTTCGATAAACTCTGGACGACAGTCTGGATAGCCTGAGTAATCAACTGCATTAATACCAATGACAATCGCTTCTGCACCAAAAACTTCCGCCGCAGCTAAAGCATATGACAAGAAAATAGTGTTACGCGCTGGTACATAAGTTACAGGAATACCGGCTTGTTCATGATCAGGAACTTCAATGCTATGGTCAGTTAACGCAGAGCCACCTAAGTTACCTAAATCGATATTAATGACACGATGTTCTACACCAGCCTGCTTAGTTAACTCACGAGCAGCATCCAGTTCTGTCGTAGAACGTTGACCATACATAAAACTTAAGGCAATACATTCATAACGTGCTTGAGCCCAAGCTAAACAAGTGGTTGAGTCTAAGCCGCCAGACAATAAAACTATGGCACGAGGGCGCATATGCATTACTCCAAATAATTCTTTAAAACTTAACGACCAGTTTCATCGTTCCAAAGCAACTTATGTAATTGCAATTGGAAGCGAACAGGGAGATGGTCTTCTAAAATCCATTGTGCTAAATCACGTGCAAGTTGAGGTAAACGAACCGCACCTTTTTCTACTGCGAATGCAGGGGAGAACCAAATGGTGCTAACTTTTTCGTTTAGCTTATAGCGCTCAACTTGCTGTTTTGACCATTCATAGTCTTCACGGTTACAAATCACAAATTTGATTTGGTCGTGTTGAGTTAGATGATCGAAGTTGCTAAGCAAATTTCGTGCAACTTCACCCGAAGTTGGGGTTTTTAAATCCATAACTTTAGAAACACGCGGATCAACTTTAGAGACATCTAAAGCACCGCTGGTTTCTAATGAGACTTCGCAGCCTAAATCGGCCAGACGAGTCATGAGGGGAAGGGCGTTCGGTTGAGCAAGCGGCTCACCACCCGTCACGCAAATATAAGGGGTTTTAAAATCTAAAGTAGTTTGAATAATTTCTTCTAATGATTGGCGTTCACCGCCTTCAAACGAATAGGTTGTATCACAATAAGTGCAACGTAACGGACAGCCCGTTAAGCGGATAAAGACCGTAGGCAAACCTGCGGTATTGGCTTCACCTTGCAATGAATAAAAAATCTCCGTAATACGTAAACCCGCAGACGGATCAGAAACAGGAATAGCGGAAGATCGAAGGGTACTCATAACAAAATTAACCAGATATAAAAAAACAAAAAATCTCTACGATTATTGCTAACCGTAGAGACGAGGAGCGATAGAAGCTCCACGGAACACGAATGCTCCGCTGAAATAAAACTTAGTCTTCGCGTAATAATTCGTTCAAGCTTGTTTTCGCACGAGTTTTCGCGTCAACTTTTTTCACGATTACTGCAGCATATAGGCTGTATTTACCGCATTTAGAAGGCAGGCTGCCAGAAACCACAACAGAGCCAGCAGGAACACGACCGTAATGGATTTCGCCAGTTTCACGGTCATAAATCTTAGTTGATTGACCAATAAATACGCCCATTGAAATCACAGAACCTTCTTCTACGATCACACCTTCAACGATCTCAGAACGCGCGCCAATAAAGCAATTGTCTTCAATGATTGTTGGGTTCGCTTGAAGTGGTTCAAGAACACCACCAATACCAACGCCACCAGATAAGTGAACATTTTTACCAATTTGAGCACATGAACCAACGGTTGCCCATGTATCAACCATAGTACCTTCGTCAACATATGCACCAATATTGACATATGAAGGCATCAATACAACATTTTTTGCTTGGAAAGAACCTTTACGTGCTACAGCAGGTGGTACTACACGTACACCAGCAGCTTTAAATTGTTCTTCAGTCCAGTCAGAGAACTTAGTATCAACTTTGTCATAGAAGCGTAAGTCACAAGCTTCCATTGGTTTGTTGTCGTTCAATTTGAATGAAAGCAAAACGGCTTTTTTCACCCATTGATGAACAATCCATTCACCATCAATTTTTTCAGCAACACGTAATGTACCGTTATCTAGGCCAGCGATCACTTCTTCTACTGCTGTACGTACTTCAGCAGGACAGTCAGCTGCAGTGAAATTAGCACGGTCTTCAAACGCTTGTTCAATGATTGTTGAAAGCTGAGACATGTTCTTCCATCCAGAAAAAAATTTTCCAAGATTTTACACTAAATCGAGTTAAAAATAGATGGTAAATCGGCCTAGGATCGGAATTAATTATTAAGCAAGTACTAAAACCAAGAAATTAAGAGTGATGAATTTAGCATTTTCATAAGGTTTGTATAAAAAATACGCAAAATATACAGAATTGTTCCTTAACATCATTATTATATTTAAAAAAATGAAACAAAAACTCTTTATTAATCAATATTAAAATCTAAATGTATCAAAAGTTAACAAAAAATCAGTAAATTTGCATAAATGTTGAGCTGTGTTTCCTTTTAACATGTGCCATATAACAAGTCTGTAAAATCTGAATAACAGTTTATTTTGAGGAGAAACACATGAAATCATTACGTTTATTAACAGTAGCTGCTCTACTTACTGCTGCAGGTACTGCAATGGCAGATACCTCTGTAGTTCATGATGGCTATGCATTTGATCAAAACCAACTTATCCCAACTGGCGCTCGTCTAGAAGTGGGTACGACTGGTTATGGTGGTGCGTTACTTTGGACTGCGAACCCATACGTCGGCCTTGCATTAGGTTATAACGGTGGTGATATTTCATGGTCTGATGATTTATCTGTCGATGGCGTAAAATACGACATGGATATGGATAACAAAGTTGGTTACTTAAATGCAGAAGTTCGTCCTTGGGGTGCAAGTGCTAATCCATGGGCTCAAGGTCTTTATGTTGCTGCGGGTGTAGGTTATATCGACACTGAATATGGTTTGAAATCTACAGCGAAAAGCGGTGAAATCGAAATTGATGGTAAAGAAACTTCTTTCGAACGCCTAAACGGTAAAGTGTCTTACGATAACGATATCGCACCATACCTAGGTTTTGGTTTTGCACCAAAATTAAATAAAAACTGGGGCGTATTCGGTGAAGTAGGTGCTTATTACACTGGTAACCCAACTGCAAAATTAACGGCTGTTGGTGGTACTGCTGCTGACCGCGAATTACTTGCTGACCATGAACGTAGCATCGAACAAGATGACAAATATGAATGGCTTCCAGTAGGTAAAGTAGGTGTGAGCTACCATTGGTAAGTTCTTACTGAAACAAAAAAAACGAGCTTCGGCTCGTTTTTTTTGTTTTTAGAAAGCGTTTAAAATCTGTGACCAAATTTCAGACCATAGATCATGGCATCATTGTCTGAGACACTTGCAAGACCTGAAATATGAGATGTTTCAGTATTCGATGGTTTTGAGAGTTTCATATAATACAAGCCAGTCGCTAGAAAATTGTTCGGGTTAAATTTATGCATCATACCTAAACCTAAACCTCGATAGCCATCACTTGGGTTTAAGGTAGACGCCGCATTTCCTGTCCCGTTGTCCCAAATAAACTCTGCAGCAGCGAGCCAACTCGGATTCAATTGATGTGCAATCCCTAACTTTCCTGACCATTGATCTTTCTGATATTCCACCAATTGGATATCAGCTAAATCACGGTAATGTGGATCGAGTGCTGCGTATTGAAGCACGGCATTAAACTGCGGTGGCTGAATGTTGAAATCTTTCCAATTAATCCACCGAACTGTGCCATATACAACATTGTGTGGGCTAATGGCTGTTTGAAAATCAAAATTGACGTTTTGTGGCGTTTGAATTGAGGTATGGGTGTCTGGTACTAATTGAAAAGGACCATTTGAATATAAAGTTGATTCAGAGGTCTTATTTTCATGTTTGATTTTTGAACGATAGGTTATGCTAGTTTTAATAGCGTATTCAGGGATTTGATAGCTTAAACCGAGCAGCCAACCAAGCGCTTCATCTTGTTTAAAATCGGCATGGTAGCCATTGAGAGCAGCATATTGTTGCCCAGAAATTTTTAAATCACCTTTAAATGTTTGTAGGCTTAAACCGCTATAAATATTCCAATTATTATTGGGTTGATAGCCTACCAGTCCAGTTAGGTTATGCGTTCTAAAGTTAATATCGGCGCTTTCAATATCGATATTTGAGCTATCTGGTAAGCGAGGACTATATTGGTAACTGATATCAGTATGAAAAGGTTGCTCATAAATTACTCCCGCAGAAATATTTTCATGTGGTTGAATTTTGAGTGCCAATTTCCCAGAAAATTGTTGATGGGCGAGATTCCCTGTAGAAAAATCAGTTACACCTAGTTCACTAATTGAAGCTTGGTTCTGTACTTTCCCGTTAATTTGAGCATCAACATAAGCGAAACTGGCTTCAGTATAATTTCCGGGTTCAAGAAAGGCCGAGATCGATTGATCTGAGTTTTCTATCCCTGCTGCATACATGATTTGTATGGGGCAGACGATACCGACTGCCACTGCGACGAATTGATTTTTCATAAAGTCCTGGCTTATGGGTCGGAAGTAATGAAGTTTTAATTTTTATTGTGTTGAACGTATTTTAATCACAATTAAAAATAAAGCCAAGAAAACCTAGATAAAATATGTGTTTACCAAAAAAAGAGGACAGCAGGTGTCCTCTTTAATTCGTCAATTGGTCTATCAGTCTTCTGGGTAAGCGACTTTTTTCAACGCTTTGATGTCAGCATCTGGTGAACATAAAGAAATAAACTCATAGCCATAACCGCGTAGTAAATGTCCTTTGCGAACAGCAATCCAAGTGGTATTAACACCAAAAATATCGGTAGGAATTTGTTTTAAACGGTAATCACGTTCTGGGTCATATGCCACATCGTTGACAATACCCACTCCCATATTAAGTTCAACATAGGTTTTAATAACGTCTGCATCAAGTGCGGACATCACGATATCAACATCAAAGCCTGAATCTTCAAAGGCTTTATCAATTTTTGAACGACCTGTAAAACCACCGTGATAGGTAATAATTGGATAGTTCGATAAATCTTCAATGGTGATATTTGATTTTTGGGTCAGTGGGTGCTCTTTAGGCGTAATGATGCTGTGTTGCCAGTTGTAGTAAGGCACGCTTGCCAGGTTATCTTCATTGGTTAATGATTCGGTTGCGATCCCGATATCCGCTTCACCTTGAAGGAGCATTTCTGTAATTTCAATAGGGCTTGCTTGTTGCAAAATTAGATGAACTTTTGGAAATTCTTTTTTAAATTGGTTCACAATCGGCGGCAAGACATAACGTGCTTGCGTATGTGTGGTCGCAATCGTCAATGTCCCTTCATCTACTTTGTTAAAGTCATCTGCCAGACGTTTAATATTGTCAGCATCCACGAGCATGCGTTCAACGATACCCAATAATGACTGGCCTGGTTCGGTTAAACCGAGTAGACGTTTACCTTTACGGATGAACAGCTGTACACCAAGTTCATCTTCTAAATCTTTGATGTGTTTACTCACGCCAGACTGCGAGGTGTAAAGTGCAGCAGATGCTTCTGTTAAATTAAAATTCTGACGTACGGTTTCTCGAATAATTCTTAATTGTTGGAAATTCATAATTTTATTTTACCTTAAAAGCAAGTGGGGCTTGTGACGGCCCCAACTTTTTGTTTTATGCAACTTGGTTTTCAAATAAATGCAAGTTCGTTGCACTTAACCATACCGTTTGATTTGGGCGGAATTGATGCGCTTTCGCTTCATCTGCCGTTAATGAAATTTCAATAAGATTGCCTTGACGGTCATGCAGTTCAGCAATGACTTTACCTGCAATCCAAAGCTCACGTACAAAAGTCGCTTGGATGGCATTTTCTTGCGGCTGTGCATGAATACGCAGTTCATCAGGGCGAGCGAAGGCAATGACATTTCCTTGCGGCGCATTGGCGTTTTGTGGCAACAAAATTCGGTCTTCACCAATTTGAATGAGGCCATTGCTATTTTGACCTTCAAAACGGTTGGCTTGACCTAAAAAGTCAAATACAAACGGTGTTGCAGGTTTTTCATAAACTTCACGCGGCGAGCCTATCTGTTCTACGTTGCCTTTATTCATCACAATGATTTGATCGGCCACTTCAAGCGCTTCTTCTTGGTCATGGGTCACGAAAATAGAGGTGATGTGGAGTTCGTCATGCAAGGTACGTAACCAGCGGCGTAATTCTTTACGAACTTTGGCATCCAATGCACCAAAAGGTTCATCCAGTAATAACACACGCGGCTCAACCGCTAAAGCACGCGCTAAGGCAATACGTTGACGTTGACCACCTGAAAGCTGAGCTGGGTAACGGTCAGCCAAGAAGCCAAGCTGAACAAGATCAAGCAAACGAGTAACCCGTTTTTTGATCTCTGCTTCAGATGGGCGTGTTGCACGTGGGCGTACGCGTAAACCAAAAGCAATGTTGTCAAATACGGTCATATGACGGAATAGTGCATAATGTTGGAATACAAAACCAACTTCACGTTCACGGACATGAACTTTAGTGGCATCTTCACCTTCTAGAATGACTTGACCGCTATCGGCAGATTCAAGTCCTGCAATGATACGGAGCAGGGTGGTTTTACCACAGCCAGATGGGCCAAGCAGCGCAACGAGCTGGCCATCAGGGAAATCTAAAGAGATGTTTTTAAGTGCATGGAATGCACCAAAGTGTTTTTCAATATTTTTTACTTGAATACTCATGAGGTCATTCCTTAAGAAACTTGTGAATCTTCTTTACGCTTGTCTTGTCGTTCCTGACGTAGTTCAACCCATGTTTTTAAAATCAGGGTCACAATCGCCAAGAGCGCTAATAGTGAAGACACAGCAAAAGCAGCACTAAAGGTATATTCGTTATAAAGGATTTCTACGTGTAGCGGTAAGGTGTTGGTTTCGCCACGAATGTGACCTGAAACTACAGAAACAGCACCAAACTCACCCATTGCACGTGCATTACATAGAATCACGCCGTAGATTAAGCCCCATTTGATATTTGGAAGTGTCACTTTCCAGAAAGTCTGCCAGCCTGAAGCACCCAATACGATAGCTGCTTCTTCTTCCTCAGTCCCTTGAGCTTCCATTAATGGAATCAACTCACGTGCCACAAAAGGAACGGTAATAAACACAGTAGCAAGGACAATGGCTGGAACGGCATATAAAATTTTGATGTCGTTATCCATCAGCCAGCCGCCTAACCAACCTTGAGTACCGAAAATCAATACCAACATTAAGCCAGCAATAACTGGAGAGACTGAAAATGGCATATCAATAATCGTGGTTAAAGTAGATTTACCACGGAAATTAAACTTGGCAACAGACCATGCCGCAGCTACACCAAAGACGACGTTCAACGGTACGGCAATCACAGCTGTAAGTAACGTAAGTTTTACTGCTGATAATGTATCTGGATGTACCAATGCTTGGAAGTAAACGCCAACACCTTGTTTAAAGGCTTCAACGAAAACCAAAACCAATGGCAGAATCAGGCAGCTTAAGAAGAAAATTAAAGCAATGATGATCAGGGTATAACGAACCCATGTCGGTTCACGCGTTGCATCACGCGACTGTAATTTTTCCGCAAGCGCATTACTGTTCGTATTCATCGTGCAGTTCTCCCTGTACGGCGACTTGCCCATGCTTGAACCAAGTTAATTAAGAATAAAATGGCAAAAGAAATCACCAGCATCACAACAGCAATCGTGGTCGCACCTGCATAATCATATTCTTCAAGGCGAGAGATAATCATCAATGGGGCAATTTCAGTCTTGAAGGGTTGGTTACCTGCGATAAAAATCACCGATCCATATTCACCCACACCACGAGCAAATGCCAAAGCAAAACCTGTTAACAGCGCAGGAAATAGAATAGGTAAGATCACTTTGGTCACGATCTGAAAGCGATTTGCACCCAGTGCAGAAGCTGCTTCTTCAAGTTCAGTTTCTAGGTCGCTCAGTACAGGCTGTACAGTACGAACCACAAAAGGAATACCAATAAAGATGAGAGCCAAGGTAATACCGATCGGGGTATATGCGACTTTAATGCCAATGGGTTCAAGGTACTGACCGATCCAACCAGTCGGTGCATATAACGAAGTTAATGCAATACCAGCAACGGCAGTTGGCAATGCAAAAGGTAAATCAACCAATGCATCGACAATACGTTTACCCGGGAAGGTATAACGAACCAAGCACCATGCTAAGAGTAAACCAAAAACCACATTAACTAACGCAGCAATAATGGCGGCACTAAAACTCAGTTGTAACGATTTTAAAATACGTTCTGAGCTTAAAATCTCCCATAGTCCATCCCAACCGATACCTAAAGACTTAATAAATACGGCTGAAAGGGGAATGAGCACAATTAAGGATAAATACGCTAGGGTAAAGCCTAGAGAAAGACCAAATCCTGGCAGCACTCGGGATCGCTGCGACATGATGACTCCTCAAAATGAGAAAAGCTGACTTAAAAGGTCAGCAAAATTGAATAAATGATTTTGCGACAAGCTTAATGCTCAGTACTTAAAAAGCAAATTGAAATAAATACTTGTTTTCATCAGTAAAGCTGATATGTTTCATGTGGTTTTCTGAAATTAAGTAATTGAAAATTTCAGGAAATGGTCCAAAACCTGATGCAACATTAATGTGACCCACAGCGCCCATATTTACAGGGTAGAGCTTCCAAGCATCAGCAAGTTGTTTTGCATCGTCAAATGCTAGCCAAGGATCATTTTCACTAATCAACATCGTTGTCGGCACACGAATACTTAACTGATGAAAAAATGCTTTGTAATCCGTCGTACTGTCGCGTGCAAAGCCGTTTTCTCCAAAGCGTGCTGGATTGGCTGGCGCAACCAAAACTAAATTTTTGATTTTTTTATTAAGTTCTGGATACAAGGCCAATGCTGCCACCGTGGTTAAACAACCAAAGCTATGCGCCACAATTTGAATTTCACCCTGTAAAGGTCGTACGGTTTTAACGAATTGTTTAATCCAGTCTTTTAGTACAGGATGATTCCAGTCTTTTTGCTGAACACGAGAGCTAGACATGAGCTGACGTTGTAACCAAGATTGCCAATGTGCGTGTTCACTACCGCCTACACCCGGGACAATTACTGTATGTGTCATGTCAAGTTCTCCTGATTCAGTCAATGAATGGTCTTATTTTCCATTGTTGGCTTTGACGATTTGGTCAAACACGCCGCCATTTTCAAAGTGTGCTTTTTGGACTTTATCCCAACCACCAAATTCTTTATCAATGGTTACGAGTTTAAGTGGCTTAAAGACTGATGCGTATTGTGCAAGCGTTGTAGCGTTACGTGGACGGTAAAAGTTCTGAGCCGCGATTTGCTGACCACGTGGTGAATAAAGGAAGTTTAAATAACCTTTGGCTAAATAAAGATTACCTTTTTTCTCTGCGTTTTTTTCTAAAACAGCAACAGGGGGCTCAGCTAAAATTGAAAGTGAAGGGGTCACAATTTCAAATTTACCCGGTTGTTCACGAATCGCTAAATGTGCTTCATTTTCCCAAGCCAGCAATACATCACCAATACCACGTTCAGCAAAGGTCGTAGTCGAACCACGTGCGCCTGAATCGAGCACTTTGGTGTTTTTATAAATTTTTCGGACAAATTCTTGAGCCGTTGTATCATTACCACCCGCTTGATGTTTTGCCCAAGCCCATGCAGCTAAATAGTTCCAACGTGCACCGCCTGAGGTTTTCGGGTTTGGGGTGATAATACCCACGCCTGGTTTAACTAGATCGCCCCAATCTTTAATCGCTTTTGGGTTGCCTTTACGTACTAAGAATACAATCGTTGAGGTATATGGCGTTGAGTTTTGCGGAAGTTTCTTTTGCCAATCTGCAGGTAAAAGTTTGGCTTTTTCTGCAATCACATCAATATCTGCTGCCAGTGCTAAAGTCACCAGATCGGCATCTAAGCCATCAATGACGGCACGCGCTTGTTTACCTGAACCGCCGTGAGATTGTTTAAAATTAATTTTTTGACCTGTACGGCTTTCCCAATATTTACTGAAGTCTTTATTCACACTTTCATAGAGTTCACGCGTTGGGTCGTAAGATACGTTTAAAAAGTCTTTTGCAGCTGCGCCAAAAGAAACTGTCGAGATGACGGCAGCAAGAACACCCAATTTTAATTTTGCGGAAATACTCATGTGAACCTCAATAATTTTTACTTTATCTGTAACATGGGTGAAGAATAGCGCCAATCTTTATGCATAAAAAATAATTAAAAACGAATTTTATATGAATAAAAAAGATAAAAGGCATGTCTATGAAAAAAAAGCATCGACCTTATGCGAAAGGAAGATGCATTTCAGTATTTAAAGCATTATTTTGAATTATTGATCTTCACGATTTGGTCAAAGACACCACCATTTTCAAAATGTTTTTTCTGCACTTTGCTCCAACCACCAAACTCTTTATCAATCGTGACGAGTTTTAAAGGTTTAAAAACATTTTTATATTTTGCTAAAACTGCCGCATTACGTGGACGATAATAGTTCTGTGCGGCAATAGTTTGACCCGCAGGTGAGTACAGATAATTTAAATACGCTTTGGCTAAATTTTCATTGCCATCTTTCTTAGCATTTTTTTCTACAATCGCAACAGGTGGCTCGGCCAAGATAGAAAGTGAAGGGGTCACAATCTCAAACTTACCTGGCTGTTCACGAACTGCCAAATGTGCTTCATTTTCCCAAGCCAATAACACGTCACCAATACCACGTTCAGCGAATGTAGTTGTTGCACCACGAGCACCTGAGTCGAGGACTTTGGTTTGCTTATAAATTTGACGGACAAATTCTTGGGCTTTTGCACCATTACCACCTGCTTGATGTTTTGCCCAAGCCCACGCTGCTAGATAGTTCCAGCGTGCACCACCCGATGTTTTTGGGTTCGGGGTAATAATGTCGACACCCGGTTTAATTAAATCGCCCCAGTCTTTAATGCCTTTCGGATTGCCTTTATGCACTAAGAACACAATGGTCGATGTATATGGCGTTGAGTTTTGTGGGAATTTCTTTTGCCAGTCTTTTGCAACTAAACCACGTGCAGCAATTTCATCAATATCTGCAGCCAAAGCCAAAGTGACGACATCGGCATCTAGACCATCAATAACAGCACGAGCCTGTTTACCTGATCCACCATGAGATTGTTTAAAGTTAATGTCTTGGCCTGTGGTTTTTTTCCAGTAAACACTAAAGTCTTTATTGAAGTTGTCATACAATTCACGGGTTGGATCATATGACACATTTAAGAAATCTTTGGCAGATGCACTGAATGCTGTGGCAGAAATGAATGCAGCCAAAACCCCAAGTTTTAATTTAGATAGATTCATGTTGTCCTCAATTTTTATACATGTTTTGTTGGATGAGGCAAGAATATCTGTAGTTTTTATGCAGAAAAAATAATTAAAAAAGAATTTAATATGAACAAAAAAGAAATATATGCTGAGCGATTATTTTTTAAAATAAAGTGATGTAATTGGGATGACGACGTATGCAGTGTTTTAAAAATGCGCAGCAAATAGAACAAGTTAATTTACTTGATCGAGCCTTTCACTATGGCGATGGCTGTTTTAGCACGGCACGTATTCGCCAAGGACAAATAGAACTTTTAGCTTTACATATTACACGATTAAAACTGAGCAATGAGCGATTAAAGCTAAATGCAGATTTAAACCTTATTGAAGACACTTTAAAATTGTTACGTAAACAAGATGTCGTCAATGGCACTTTAAAAATTGTGTTGAGTCGTGGTATTGGTCAGCGTGGCTATAGTTTACCTGAGCACCCAGCAGATGTTTGGGTGTTTTATTACCCCAAAACCGTTGCAGATTTTGAGTACGAAACTGTCGAAAGTGGTGTATTACATCAAGCTATTGGGTTAACCATGCCAAGTTTGGTGGGCTTAAAGTCCTTAAATCGATTAGAACAAGTCATGCTCAAAGCAGAGTTGGATCAAACCCCATGGGGCGAAGCTTTAGTGACGGATGTACAAGGTACAGTTGTTGAAGGTGTGAGCAGTAATTGTTTTATTCGCACAAATGAAGGATGGATTACGCCCGAACTTCGTTATAATGGCGTACATGGTGTCATGCGTGCAGAAATTTTAAAACGGATGCAGCAGCTTCAGATTCCATGTACTCAACGTCACGTCAATATGGATGAAATTACGCATTTTCAGAGTGTTTTTTTCTGCAATGCTTTAAGTCCTATGAAAATTGCATCAACTCTGAATGGAGTTGAGTTAGATGTTCAAGCTTGTATTGAACTTTTCCGAACACTTCAATTAAGTCAGATTCGTTAATATGTCCACCGTGTCTAAAAAAACAAATAAGAAAAAATCTGCCAAAGCAGGTTTTCCATTTAAAGCATGTTTGGTTGTGCTACTTGGTATCGTTGTACTTGTGGCGATCTTACTGTGGTCGAGTTTATTTAAGGCCTATCCTGTGGAAGGCAAAAAGCAAATGTTGGCGATTGGTGCAGGGGATACCTATTCAGGATTTATTGACCGACTAGCGAAAGAGAAACAAGTTAATTTTCCTATTATTTTGAAGTTGTATCAAAAGTTCATGATTAATGACACCTTAAAAGCAGGTGTGTATGAAATTCATGAAGGTATGAGTGTACGAGAAGTTATGGAGTTGATTTCGAATTCTGAAAATGCGCAAATGAATCGTATTTTAGTGATTGAAGGGACGACATTTAAGCAACTCATTGATGCTTTAAAAAATGACCCATTGGTAACGCATGACATTAGCAATCTGCCTTATTCAAAGATTTTGCAGGAACTGGGTATTCCATATTCACACCCAGAGGGTTTATTTGCTCCGAATACTTATTTCTTTGCCAAAGGTGAGTCTGATCGTAAAATTTTAAAAGATTTGTACCAACGTCAAATGAAATCGCTAGATCAAGCTTGGGCAAATCGTGCTAATGATTTACCGTATAAAGATAAATATGAAGCCTTGATCATGGCGTCGATTATTGAAAAAGAAACCAGTATTGATAGTGAGCTTGAACAAGTGTCTGGTGTATTTGTGCGTCGTCTCAAACAAGGGATGCGTTTGCAAACAGATCCAACTGTGATTTACGGTATGGGTGATAAATACCAAGGCAATATCACTCGTCAAGATTTACGTACACCTACAGCATATAATACTTATACGATCAATGGCTTACCACCAACACCGATTGCTTTGCCGAGTCAAAAAGCCATTGAAGCTGCAATGCATCCTGATTCATCTAACAATATATATTTTGTTGCAACAGGAAATGGCGGCCATAAATTTAGCAGTAATTTGCAAGACCATAACCGCGCGGTACAAGAATATTTATCTGTAATTCGTGCGAAAAACTAAGGAGTGAGCATGTTTATTAGCTTTGAAGGCACGGAAGGTGTGGGTAAAACTACACTCATTCGTAAATTACATGATCATTTCCAAAATTTGGGTAAAAATGTCGTACTTACACGTGAGCCGGGTGGTACACCTATGGCTGAACAAATTCGTGCATTACTTTTGGCCGTCAATCATGATGAAGCAATGAGTGATGATACAGAGTTGTTACTTATGTATGCTGCACGCGCACAGCATTTGGCGCGCGTGATTTTACCTGCATTGGCAGAAGGTAAAATCGTTTTATGTGATCGTTTTGCCGATTCGAGTTTTGCTTATCAATGTGCAGGACGTGGTTTAGATCGTGACAAGCTCAATGTCTTAAATGCAAGTTTTGTTGCGCGTATACCGGATATTACTTTTTGGCTTGATGCACCGATTGAAACAGGAATGTTAAGAGCAAGAGAGCGTGGTGCTTTAGACCGTTTTGAACAAGAGAAAGCAACTTTCTTTGAGAAAGTAAGATCAGGTTTTGCTGAGATTCATCAAACGCACCCTAAACGAATGAAACGCCTTGACGCAACCCAAACACCTGAGCATGTATTCCAACAGGCATTATCGCAACTACAGCAGATCTAAAATGCCATAGTATTTGTTAGGTAATTGATTTAAAAATCATTCATAGCAAAAGTTATGGATGATTTTTTTATGCCGCTTCGAAAGCAGGCGATTATTGATTTTTTACAACGTGAATTTGCCCCAAGTTTAAAAAATTGCACGATTCAAGAGGTTGGACAGCAAACCGCGACCTTAATTTGGCATGTCACCGAACAAGATCTAAGACCAGGTAATACGATTTCTGGCCCAACCATGATGACTTTGGCTGACTTTGCGCTATATGTGGCTATATTGGGGGAGATCGGGATTGTAGGACTGGCGGTCACGACCAATATGAATATTAATTTTTTAAGAAAACCAGAAGCCAATAAAGACTTAATAGGCGAGTGTCGATTGTTAAAAGTGGGCAAAAGTATAATTTATGGTGAAGTGTTGGTGTATTCAGAGGGTGTTGAAGAGCCTGTGGCTCATATTACCGGTAGCTATTCGATTCCTCCGCAGCGATATTGAACTGAAAATATGCAGTTGATCAATTAGATTGGATTAAAATGCAGCAGTCTGTCTAAATAAATTGTGCATTGGTTGGTGAATTTTCTGCGTAGTGTATTTTTATTTGCATAATTTCAATGGCTTAGTAGAAATCAATTAACTCATAAGTGTTATTTTAAATCTATAATTGAATCACAGATTTGATTGGTTAAATACATGACTGCTACTGCACATGAAGTTGTTCGGCTCTTTCAGGAGCATGCATATCCTTTGTCAGAAAAATTGACAGAAATGCTGAATGAGCATTACTCACATCAAACAGAACGACGTGGCTGTGGATATACTCAAGCCACACGTGTATTAGCTGAATATATTAATTTGCCGCGTGCATCACATGAATTTCAAGATCTCAAACTCTTTGATCAATATGACACGCATGGTTTACGCAAAATTTTAGATCAAAGTCGTGCTTATCATTTAGATTTGTCTAGTTGGCGTCATCTAGATTTAAATCAAAATTTAAATCAAAACATTCAGCAATTGAAACAATTTACAGACTTTTACGAGGTTTTACAGAAAGAATTGCATTTTCAAAAAAGTTTGCGTCAAATCCAGCAACATGCAAATTTGGAAGAAAGTCAGCTTATTTGTTCCTTGATTGAAGATCTGATTTTGCCAAAATCATCAACTGAAAACCAAATCGTTGAAGTGCAAGCACTGGCTAAAAATCCAAAAGTTGGCTCTTGTCCAATGGCTGAAAATTTCTTTTTAAAAATTGCACATCGACGTGTATTTCGTAGCGGTGAAATTAATATTTTTGTAGATGAATACGGTCAGCCCTTATTTATGGAAAAGTTAAATATGGGGGATAACCATTCTTGTATCAGCTTGAAACCTGTACTCATGAATGGTGTCCGTATTCCAGCTGGTTCACTTTTTTCCGTCGATTATGATCCAGAACAATTAGTTGAAAAACGGGGGAATCGTGAGTTTAAAGGCTTTGTGATTCCTTATCAGGCTATTTCTGGGTGGTGGTTTTTACGTTTAACGACTTTGTCAGTGTCGCCTCAAAATCGAAAGCGTGCCTTCAGTACACATTTTCAGCAGCAAGTGGATAATGGTCTGTATAGCCCAGGTACGACTGAGCTTCAGCAATTAATTGATGTGGCAATAGCGCAACTTTGAGTGTTTCCATCATGTTAGATGTATGCTTTTCGCCAAAATATTTTGCTCATACCCATACCAATAGTATGGAAAAATTATTGGCGGTTGGAACAGCTTTAGAACAATGGCAGAACATCAGAATACATGAGCCTGAGTGTATCGACGCTGAAATTTTAAGCCAAGTGCATGATCCTGTTTATGTGGACGCATTTATGACAGGGCAGCCCACTAAGCTTGCGACCTTTTCAGGTTTTAAGCCTTGGAATACTCAGCTTCGAGATGCAGTGCTGAGAATCAATGCAGGGCAGTTGATGGCAGCAGAAATGGCTTTGCAAAAAGGCATTGCAGCAAATGTTGCACAGGGTTTTCATCATGCAGTGTTTGAATATGGCGGATCATTTTGCACATTCAATGGTTTGGCTTTGGTGGCACAGCAGAATCCGAATAAAAAAATCTTTGTACTCGATTGCGATCAACATGGGGGGAACGGCACAGCTGATTTTACTAGACGGTTAGAGAACCTTTTTAATTTTAGTATTTATGGGCTACATTTTGGTTGTCCTACTTATGAACGTTCTTTAACACGGCATGTGCATAAAGATCGTGGAAATTTCGCACAATATACTTTGGCTATACATGAAGGAATACAGCAAGCTAAAGCATGGGGTGCAGATTTAATTATTTATCAAGCAGGGATGGATTGTCATCAAGCTGACCCTTTTGGCTCATCATGGTTTAGCACCGCTTTGATACAAAAACGTGAAGAAATGGTCTTTAACTTGGCTAAACGTGCAGATATACCATTGATGTTTGTATTGGCTGGGGGTTATCAAAATATGAATGATCTTGTCAATCTACACTTAGAAACTTTCAAAGCTGCACTACACATTTATGGGTAGTAAAATCAAAAAAAGCCGACTTCATGTGCGGCTTTTTTTGATTTAAAAGTTTTTAAGGGACTAACTCAGTATTTACTACAGGGCAATCAACCGTGAAATCAGGTGGTGTTAACACTGTTTTACGCAGTTCATCGGCTTGTTCTGGATAATCCAAAGTAAAATGTAAGCCACGAGACTCTTTACGTTCCATTGCACAGCGCACAATCATTTCTGATACCAGTACCAAGTTACGGAGTTCAATCAGATTTTTACTGACTTGGTAATCTTGGTAATACTCGGTAATTTCACGATTGAGCATTTCAATACGATGGAGCGCACGTTGAAGCCGCTTGGTTGTTCTGACAATACCCACGTAGTTCCACATGGTTTGGCGAAGCTCGTCCCAATTCTGCAAAATCACCACGTCTTCATCAGGGTTGGTCACTTGCGAGTCATCCCATTCTGGGACATGAGGCGCCTGATAAGTCCCTTGATGCTGTGCAGTGATATGTGCTGAAGCACTCATGCCATAAACGAAACATTCCAGTAAGGAGTTACTCGCCATACGGTTTGCACCATGTAGGCCGGTATAAGAGGTTTCCCCAATGGCATATAGGCCTGGAATATCGGTCTGACTGTTTTCATCAACCACAACGCCACCACAGGTGTAGTGTGCTGCTGGAACCACCGGAATCATTTCTTTGGTAATATCAATACCGAGTTCCATTAAGCGTGCATACAATGTTGGGAAATGTTCTTTGACAAATTCTGCAGGTTTATGGGTGATATCAAGCCAAACATGACGGATTCCTAGACGTTTGATTTCATAATCAATCGCGCGCGCTACGATATCGCGTGGTGCTAATTCGGCACGCTCATCAAAGCGCAGCATAAAGCGTTCACCGTCAGGTAGACGTAAATAGGCACCTTCGCCACGCATTGCTTCGGTAATTAAGAAGGAGCGAGCTTGAGGATGATATAAACAGGTTGGATGGAATTGGTTAAACTCCATATTGGCAACACGGCAGCCTGCACGATAGGCCATGGCAATACCATCACCCGTCGCAATGTCGGGATTTGATGTATATAAATATGCTTTCATGGCACCACCACAGGCAAGGGCAGTGAAGGGTGCTAAAAAGGTATGTACTTTTTCGGTTTTTTCATCTAAAGCATACAAACCGAGAGCACGATTTTCAGTTTCAGGATTTAATTTTTGTGCGGTGATTAAATCGATTGCAATAAAATTTTCAAAAATATGAATATTGGCTTTTTCTTGCGCACGTTCAACCAATGTTGTGGAAATAGCACGACCTGTGGCATCTGCTGCATGGATAATCCGCCGTTGAGAGTGACCACCTTCACGTGTCAGATGTAACTGTTCTTGTTCGTCTAAAGTAAATTGCACACCCTGATTCAGTAGAAAATCGACAGAAGATTTACCACCTTCAACGGTTTGTTTTACCGCCGCCATTTCACATAAATGCGCACCGGCAATCATGGTGTCATTGATATGCTGTTCAATGGAATCTGTTTTATCGAGGACGGCAGCAACACCACCTTGGGCATAATATGTGCTGGCATCCGTCAGCGTCGATTTAGCTAAAACAGCAATATTAAAATGATCTGGTAGCGATAGGGCTAAACTTAGGCCTGCACCGCCACTTCCCACAATAATTACATCAAATTGATGTATCGTGTTTAAATTAGACATGTCCATCAGCTAATTTTAAAAATGTCCGGTCATCACAACTGTTTTTGCCTAAAAACGCAATGACTATAAATTAACTAAATAATGAAAAATATTCATAGATCTGTAATATTTAAGGAATGTTTAAGATTATTTATCATAAATAATCATCAAACATTTTATTACGAAGCTTAGACTTGCATTGTGATAAAAACTAACGTATTTCAAATGATAAGCACAATTGAGTGAATGCTAACAATGAATAAATCGTATTTACAAAAGGGACTCTATGCAGCTGTGTTTACGGTTGCTAGCGTGCAGACTCAGGCAGCGGGTCCTGTTGATTTTTCCAATTTGGTTGAACAAGTCAGCCCAGCTGTCGTAAGCGTGAATGTGGTTAAAAAGCTTAGTCAAGAAGAGCTTTTGCAGCAACAAGTCCCAGAAATATTACGACGCTTTTTCGGTAATCAGGTGGTTATTCCGCAGCAAAAAATGCCGCAAGAAAAGACCGGTTATGGAAGCGCATTCTTTATTAGTAAAGATGGTTATTTATTGACAAATCACCATGTGGTAGAAGATGCCTCGAAAGTCACCATCGTACTCAATGACCGCCGTGAAATTGATGCCACAGTTGTGGGTAGTGATGAGCGGACTGACGTGGCTTTGTTAAAGGTCAAAGGTTCAAATTTTCCTGAGCTACGCACAGGCAATGTTGACCGTTTACGTGTAGGTGAGCCAGTGTTGGCCATTGGTTCACCATTTGGCTTTGACTATTCAGCTTCAGCAGGAATCGTTAGTGCTAAAATGCGTAATATGATGGGAGAAACCTCGGTTCCATTCATTCAAACCGACGTGGCATTGAACCCGGGTAATTCGGGTGGTCCATTATTTAATCAGTCTGGTGAAGTGGTCGGGGTAAATTCTCGTATCTTTAGTGGTACAGGCGGTTATATGGGGTTATCGTTCTCGATTCCCATTGATGTTGCAATGGATGTTGCAGACCAATTAAAGAAAAACGGCAAGGTAACACGTGCTTATTTAGGCGTCATGCTACAAGATATCGATCGTAATCTTGCAGAGTCTTATAACCTTTCAAAACCAGAAGGCTCTTTGATTACTCAAGTTGCACCAAATTCACCAGCTGCAAAAGCTGGCTTTAAAGTGGGTGATGTCATTTTGAAATTTAATGGCACACCAATTTCACGTACAGGCGAACTGCTGAATTATCTTAATCGTACAGGTCCAAATCAAAGTATTCAGCTTGAAGTGCTGCGTGATGATAAACGCCAAAATATTTCAGCAACCTTGATCACAGCACCAGATGATACGCCTGCAAAAGCTGAAACGACATCTGTGAAAAAAGGTCCTGTGATTGGGGTGTCAATTCGCAACTTAAACGCAGATGAATTAAAACAACTGAGTCTAAAAGGCGGTGTCTTAATTCAAGATGTACGTGCAGGAGGTATAGCTTCACAAGCACGAATTCAGCCGGGGGATGTTGTCACCCAAGTTAATAATAAAGTCGTAAACAATGCTGAAGATTTTGTGAAAGTTATTTCTGAGTTGAAAAATGGTAGCATTGCACGTGTTTCTTTGATTCGTCAGGGACAGCGTGCGATTGTGGGCATGCGTATTCAGTAATGAGTTACTAAATGAAAACCACTCCAAGCGAGTGGTTTTTTAACTTTAGCGTTTTTGCAATTCACCCTTAGATAAAAATGGGTAGACTGTGGGCCACAATTTAAAATTTGCAGGACGCTATGAGCGATATCTTTGATTTAAAAATTACAGTTCAAGCTGAACATATCGACACATTAAATCATGTGAATAACGTGGTGTACGTCAGTTGGATGCAAGATGTCGCGACAGCACATATTGAAGCTTTGGGTTTAGGCTTAAAAGAATATATTGAATTGAAGCATGCCATGGTCGCAGTTGAGCATCATGTGCAATATCGTAAAGCAGCGCTCGAAGGTGAGGAGATTATTTTACGAACTTGGCTAAATGATATCAATGCATTGTATTCGTTTCGGCAGTACGTATTTTATCGCCCTAAAGACAAAGCGATATTATTTACAGGCAATACACAGTGGGCATGCATTGAAATTGCTACAGGCCGTCCAAAGCGCATGTCGCCAACATTTACCCAAGCTTATCAACCCATCGCAGATAGCATAAATCCGCTTGATTTTAGTGCTTATGATTTCTGATTTTTAATTGAAACCTCATATTAAAGCGAAGACTAGTTAAGTTCTACAGCCAGGATAAGTGGTTAGCATAAAAGCAATGCATTATTTTCGATACTTTGAAAAATCCATCTGCTATAATCCTCGGCAATTTCTATTCGGCTTTTGCTATGCATAAAGAATTGCATGCATAGCGCTTTTATTTTTCCAAGGTAGCCCATGGCGCAAGCTAAAAAATCTGTTGATATAAAAAACATTCGTAACTTCTCGATCATTGCGCATATCGACCATGGTAAGTCGACGCTTGCCGACCGATTTATTCAAACTTGTGGTGGCCTGCAAGATCGTGAAATGCAGGCACAGGTTCTAGATTCTATGGAATTAGAACGTGAGCGTGGTATCACGATTAAAGCTACGTCTGTGACTTTGTATTACACTCATCCTAACGGTGAAGAATACCAACTCAACTTCATTGACACACCTGGGCACGTTGACTTTTCTTATGAAGTTTCACGTTCATTGGCTGCGTGTGAAGGTGCACTGTTGGTTGTCGATGCTGCACAAGGTGTAGAAGCCCAGTCTGTTGCTAACTGCTATACAGCAATTGAACAAGGCTTAGAAGTCCTACCTGTTTTAAATAAAATCGATTTGCCGCAAGCAGAGCCAGAACGTGTGATTCAAGAAATTGAAGACATTATTGGCATCGAAGCGACTGAAGCACCGACGTGTTCAGCTAAAACCGGTCTAGGCATTGAAGGGGTGCTTGAAACACTAGTCAATGTCATTCCTGCACCCGAAGGCGATCGTAATGCACCATTACAAGCCTTAATTGTTGACTCTTGGTTCGACAACTATTTGGGCGTGGTTTCTTTAGTTCGTATTAAAGAAGGTCGTGTGCGTAAAGGCGATAAAATGTTGATGAAATCAACTGGTCAAACGCACATCATCACCTCAGTAGGTATTTTTAATCCGAAACATACAGAAACTGACATGCTCGAAGCAGGTGAAGTTGGTTTCGTGATCGCGGGTATTAAAGATATTTTTGGTGCTCCAGTTGGTGATACGATTACCTTGGCAACTACACCAGAAGTTGAAAGCTTACCGGGTTTCAAAAAAGTCAAACCACAGGTCTATGCAGGTTTATTCCCAATCGATTCAAGTGAATTTGAACCGTTCCGTGAGGCGCTGCACAAACTGCAAATTAATGACTCCGCATTATTCTTTGAACCTGAAAGTTCAGATGCACTTGGTTTTGGCTTCCGTTGTGGCTTCTTGGGTATGCTGCACATGGAAATTGTACAAGAACGTTTAGAACGTGAGTATGATCTGGACCTGATTTCTTCAGCACCAACCGTAATTTATGAAGCGGTGATGAAAAATGGTCAAACCATTTATATCGACAGTCCTTCTAAAATGCCTGATGGTTCAACAGTTGAAGACTTACGTGAGCCAATTGCTGAATGTCATATCTTGGTACCACAAGAGTACTTGGGTAATGTGATGACTTTATGTGTTGAACGTCGCGGCGTTCAAAAGAATATGAAGTTTATGGCGAACCAAGTGGCCATTACGTTTGAAATTCCAATGGCTGAAGTAGTGATGGATTTCTTTGATAAATTGAAATCATGTTCACGCGGTTTTGCATCGTTAGACTATAACTTTGTGCGTTTTGAGAGTTCATCTCTAGTTAAGGTGGATGTGTTAATCAACGGTGAAAAGGTTGATGCCTTGGCCATGATTTGCCACCGACAAGATGCACGCCATCGTGGTATTGCACTTGTGGAAAAAATGAAAGATTTAATTCCACGTCAAATGTTCGATGTGGCTATTCAAGCAGCGATTGGTGCACAAATCATTGCACGTTCAACTGTAAAAGCGATGCGTAAAAACGTTTTGGCTAAATGTTATGGTGGTGACGTGTCGCGTAAGAAGAAACTTCTTGCGAAACAAAAAGAAGGTAAGAAACGTATGAAACAAGTGGGCAGCGTCGAAATCCCACAAGAAGCGTTCCTTGCTGTATTGAAAGTAGAAAGATAATAAATAGAGGTTTATGAGCTCATGGATTTTGACTTTAATTTGATCCTTGTTCCTGCCACAGTCATTTTTTTCTTAATTTGGCTGTTGGATAAGTTTGTCTGGAAGCAACGGCAGACCAAAGGTAAAGGGAATGAAAATGTCGTTATCGCATGGGCTTATGACTTCTGGCCGATTCTAGCGATAGTCTTGGTGATGCGTTCATTCTTATATGAGCCATTTAATATTCCATCTGACTCTATGGTTCCAACTTTAGAAACAGGTGATTTTATTGTGGTGAATAAATATCAGTATGGCGTACGATTACCTATTATTAATAAAAAAATTATTGATGTTGGTGAACCTGAGCGTGGTGATGTCATTGTATTCCGTTATCCACCACAACCAACCATTAGCTATATTAAACGTGTGGTCGGTTTGCCAGGGGATCATATTGTTTATGATCATGGTCAACTGAGTGTGAATGGTCAGAAAGTGGCAAAAGTTCCAGTTGAATTTAGCCGTGAAAAAGATCAACTCGACACACCTACATCGATTTATCATAAAGAAACTATGGGTAAGCATACGTTTACTATGCGCGAGCTTGAAGGTGTCAATGTTGCGCGCCAAGCGCCATTTATCAACTATGTTGAAAATGGTAAATATTCAACAGAAAATGGTTTATATTGGGAAGTTAAGGTTCCTGAAGGTCACTATTTCGCGATGGGGGATAATCGTGATCAAAGTGCGGACAGTCGTTTTTGGGGCTTTGTGCCTGAAGAAAACCTCACTGGACGTGCTTTTTACAAGTGGATGCATAAGGAACCTGGTTTAAAACTGCCTTCATTTAGTCGTAATGGCAGTATTGATTAGTCTATAAAAATAGGAATATAAAATGAGACATCAACGGGGAACGTCTTATTTAGCTATAATGTTAGCTGTAGTTGGTTTTGCATTTATGGCGAAGGTTGCAATTGCAGTATGGGGGCCATATTTTGAGGATCGGATGATTAATAGTCAGATCCGTGAGCAACTTGTTAGTGCTCCTAAGAATATTAGTCCAGCTGGATTTGTAAAGGAAATGGATAAACGATTTAATATGAATATGATTGATATTAAATTTTCAGATATTGCACAAGTAAACAATGATAATGGTTTACGCGTGGAAAAAAATTATGAAATAAGAAAACCTTTCTTATTGAATATTGATATTGTGTTGAAGTTCGAGAAAAGTTTTGATCAAAGCTCAGTCCAAGCTAAATGAAGCTCGTTTAGCAAGTCGTATCGGTTATCAGTTTAAACAACCTGAATTGTTACAACTGGCCTTGACCCACCGATCGGTGAGCCATAAATACAATTATGAACGCCTAGAATATCTGGGCGATTCATTGTTGGGTATGATAATTGCTAATTATCTATACCATGCCTACCCGCATGAAAATGAAGGGCGTCTAACGCGTATGCGTGCGACACTGGTTCGTCAGGAGGCCCTAGGAAAAATTGCCAATGACTTAAAACTCAGTCAAGAATTAATCTTGAGTACAGGTGAGTTGAAATCTGGCGGTCATCATCGCGAGTCTATACTTGCGGATACCGTTGAATCGATCATTGGTGCAATCTATGTCGATTGTCAGGATTTAAAAACTCTGGAACCGATTGTTCTTAAATGGTATGTACCATATTTAGATCATATTGAACCGACCGATCAACTGAAAGACCCTAAATCACGTTTGCAAGAGTATTTACAAGCACGTAAAAAACCTCTCCCGGTTTACGAGGTTGTAGATATTCAGGGTGATGCTCCGAACCAACATTTTAAAGTTGAATGTACAGTCGAAGGGCTCCCTGTTAAATACGGTGAAGGTTCAAGCCGTCGCTTTGCTGAACAGGCAGTAGCGGCAGAAATCTTAGAAATTTTGGAGAAAAAGTCTTAATGACTACTCATTCCGATCACGTAGATGCTGATCACGAGTCGCAAGGCGACAGTAACGATTTAATTAGTGAGTTTTTTAGTGCACAAGGCACTGAAATTCCAGCCGATTTTAAAAGTGGGTTTGTGGCGATTGTTGGTCGTCCAAACGTGGGTAAATCAACGTTGATGAACCATATTTTGGGGCAAAAACTTTCCATTACCTCTCGTAAACCACAGACCACACGTCATAAAATTGTGGGTATTGACTCACGCGAAAAATCTCAAGCGGTATTCGTAGATACCCCGGGGATGCACAAAAAAGAAGTCCGTGCCATCAATAAAATGATGAACCGTGCGGCACATTCTGCACTTCGTGATGTGAACTTAGTTTTGTTTGTGATTGATGCAGACAAATGGACACAGAATGATGATTTAGTGTTAGAAAAGCTAAAAAATGCCGATATGCCAGTGATTCTTGTGATCAATAAAATTGATACACTAGAGAATAAAAACCATGCATTACCATTGATACAAGAGCGTGCAAAATTAATGAATTTTGCAGAAATTGTTCCTGTATCAGCATTACGTGGTGCAAATTTAGATCATTTGCGCAGCACGATTGAGAAATATTTACCATTCCAACCACCACTGTATTCACTTGAGCAATTAACGGATCGTTCAGAGCGCTTCCTTGCCTCTGAAATTATTCGTGAAAAAATCATGCGTCAATTGGGTGAAGAGCTTCCTTATGATTTAACGGTTCAAATTGAGTCGTTTAAAACAGAAGAAGCAACAGTTAATCCAAAAACTGGTCGTCCTAAAGCGGCGTGTACCTATATTGATGCGACGATTTTTGTCGATCGCTCTGGCCAAAAAGCCATTGTTATTGGTGAGAAGGGTGCCAAACTGAAGAAAATCGGTATGGATGCACGTGTGGATATGGAAAAAATGTTCGAGCAAAAAATCATGCTGACACTTTGGGTGAAAGTCAAAGGTGGTTGGTCTGATGATGAGCGTGCGTTGAAAAGCTTGGGTTATAGCGATATCTAATCGTTAAATAACAAACTTTGAGGGAAGAGTAATGATAAAAGTATTAGCTGTAGTGGCATGTGTTTTGTTTCTACAAGGGTGTATTCATAAAATCGTTACTGTTCCTGTCAAAGTGGCTTATAAAACCACAAAAGGCGTGGTTAAAGGTACTGCTGCAGTTGTGGGTGCAGTCATTCCAGATGGGGATGAAGATGAAGACGACAAGAAAAAGAAAGACAAGGATTAATATTTCAAATCATGCGTAATGAGATACTGCATGGTTATTTAATTCACCATCGTAAATATCGTGAAAAAAGTCATATTGTGCACTTGTTTACTCAGGAGCATGGTCGAATTGATGGTATTCTCAGGCAAACGCCACCTCCCCAGTATCAACCGATTTGCTTGCAAGCATCCGGCAAGTCTGAGCTTAAAAATTTCAGTAAACTTGAAATTGTCAATCAACCGATTTTCTTTTTTGGTGATGCTTTTTTTTCAGGATTTTATCTAAATGAAGTCTTATTGAGGCTATGTCCGTTAGAGGTTGAGATGCATGAGACATTTGCTCAATATGCACACACCTTGGAACAACTTCAATGCATGTCTGTCCAGGCCAACCCTGATCTATTCTTACGGCAAATCCTTAGACAATTTGAGCATGTGCTGCTTGAAGAGTTGGGTTTTGCGTTGGATTTTTCAACTGATGCAAATCAACAGCAAATTCAGCCTCATGAAAATTATCAATTTCATTTAAACGAAGGTTTTCAACCTGTCATTAAAGCCTCACGCGCAACATTGTCAGGTCAACATATTTTAAGTATGTGTGATTATGAAAAAGGTGGGGAATTTAATTCTGAACAGTTACAATTACTGTCTAAGTTGTACCGACAAATGATTACTTCCTTGCTTGGCGATCGTCCATTAAAAAGTCGTCAATTGTGGATACAGAATTCTCAAACTCAACGTCATTAGGAAAGAATTATGGCAGCTTTGCTTGGTGTAAATATTGACCATGTGGCAACACTACGAAATGCACGTGGGACAACTTATCCAGATCCTGTGAATGCCGCAATTATTTGTGAGCAAGCGGGGGCGGAAGGGATTACGCTGCATTTACGTGAAGATCGTCGCCATATTAAAGATGATGATGTACGTCGTATGCGTTCTGTATTAAAAACCCATATGAACCTTGAAATGGCAGTAACCAATGAAATGGTTGAATTTGCCAAAGAGATTCAGCCGCATCATGTATGCTTTGTTCCTGAAAAGCGTGAAGAAGTCACGACTGAAGGCGGTCTAGATGTGGTTGGGCATTTTGAAGATGTGAAAAACGCGACTCAAGCACTCGCGGCGATTGGTTGCGAAGTTTCATTATTTATTGATGCTGACTTTGCTCAAATTGATGCAGCGATTGCCTGTGGTGCGCCTACGATTGAGTTGCATACAGGTGCATATGCAGATGCTGAAACACCTGAAGCGCAGAAGGTAGAGCTGGAACGTATTATTCAAGGTGCTGAATATGCCGCATCTAAAGGTTTGATTGTGAATGCTGGTCATGGCTTAAATCTTGACAATGTCACTCCGATTGCGCGCATTGCTCAAATTCATGAATTGAATATTGGTCACTCGATTATTGCTGATGCAGTGTTTATTGGATTGGCACAGTCTGTAAAACAAATGAAAGCTGCGATTAAATCTGCACGTTAATTTTTAAGTAAAGTATATGTCAAATATTGATTACGATGCCCTAATGAAGCCAGTCATTGGCTTCTTAGGGTGTGAAACACCAAAAGCATGGCTAGATGAAGCGTTAAATAATTTGAATATCCTGATGCAGGATCATGCCAATTGTGAAAAGAAAGCAGCAAGTACAGCAATGAATTTGATGTTTCGTTATAGTTTTTTCTCGGATTTACAAATCAAACTGGCACAGCTAGTACGTGAAGAAATGCTGCACTATGAGCAAGTGCTGGAACTGATGGCAAAACGTGGTCAGGAATGGACTGCAATCAGTGCTGGTCGGTATGCGGGTGGTCTACGCAAAGAAGTACGGACTTATGAGCCAGAAGCGTTAATTGATATCTTGGTGATTGGCGCATTCGTTGAAGCACGGTCATGTGAGCGTTTCTATGCGCTTGCACCACATGTGGATGAAGAGTTGGGGCGTTACTACCGCTATTTGCTAAAGTCTGAATCACGCCATTATGAGGACTATTTAGCATTGGCCATGGATGTGGCGACGACCAATAAGCTAAAGAACCCGAAAGAAGATATTCAGATGCGTATTGAGCATATTCGTGAAGTTGAAAAAAATTTGATTAGCAGCCCAGATGATTTATTCCGCTTTCATAGTGGTGTGCCAGTCAAAGCCGCTTGATAAAATAATCCTCCAGAATGGGGGATTTTTTATGCACTTAAAATAAATGATAATAAGAATTATTTACAACATGCTTGAGTGAATCTAAAATGAAACGATCTCTATGAATCAAACAATTTAAGCTCACTTATTTAATATGAAATTACAATTCACTTTACTCTGTATCGCTTTGTGTGTGGTTGGTCAGGCTCAAGCGCATTATCCTTATGTGGCGCCATTAAACTATCAAACATTTAATAATCATAGTGCCATTCTTTCTGGTTTTTATGACAATCCGTTTGTTTCTGAAATAGCCATTAAAAACTTTAATTTCCATGTACATACACCATCAGGTGATAAGCTGCATTTAACAGATGCCGATTGGGTAAAAACGCAAACGGTCAGCAGTTATAGTTTAGAAAATAAGCAGGATGGCACGTATCGTATTCGTGGTGAAAAACAGGGAAGTACAGCGCGTTTTGCTTATGATCAAAAGCAGTGGAAAGCGTTAATCAATGGTGTACGTGATCCTCAAAAAACTGCGAATGCAAATGTCATTTATACAGCCGAGTTGACTAAAAAGTCGCAAATCAAAAGTATTCAAACCCAAGAAATCATCGAAACTTTTATATCGCGCCGTGTAACGTCTACAAATGTAGTGAATCATTTGCATGATGGTTTTGATGTGCAATTTAGAACCCATCCGAATGCCATTATGCAAAATGAGTCAGTACAACTGAAAGTGCTAGATCAGAAAAAAACGGTTGCGGGTTTGCAGATTGAAATTTTGCAGCAAACAACGGATTACAGCCGTGAGGGAAAAGTTTATAAAACGCTTAAAACTGATCAAGAAGGAAACTTGAATTTTAGCCTATCAGATCGTGGTCAGTATTTACTGAAAATTGACTATCAGCAGCCTTTTGAAATGAAGGGAGACGCATTAAAACGATATAAATATACTTTGAGCTTTAATGTAATCTAAGGGTAGTTAAATGAGAAAAAGCTCTGCGATTTGCAGAGCTTTTTTATGAAAATGATTTAGCTATCTTTAGGTTCAAGATAAAACATCGATAAACCTATCAATAAAATTAAACTGGTTTGAGTGAAAAAGTGTTTATTAAAACCACCATAATATTGCTGCGAATAGCCTGCAATCAGTAAATAACCCGTTAAATAGAGCAATCGATAATATCGGCTCTCAAAACAATAACAGATACTTGCAAAACATAAAATCAGGCAACCAATGACCATATAGTGGATATCCCAAATGATGGTGTTGATAGCAAATAAAAGTGCTGCAAGTGCGCCGATAGATAAATTACGCAGGCTTTCAAACCCTTGAAAAATGTGCATCAAAGCTAAAATGAAGAGTGGTAATAGAGCAAGTGCATATTTTATTTTCATACTGTTTTGCGTCATGAGCATAAAATTTTGCTGTTTCTCAACAATGGGGCTAGTACTGATGCTTAGCCTAAGCCATTGAAGGGTTAAGTGTTCAGGGGTGTTGGCTTTAACTAAAAATTTGAGAGTGGCTTGTGGTGGGATAATATAATTTTCTTGGAATTCATGGCCATAAAACATCCAGGATTTATTGGTCTCCAATGTGCGATATTGCGTATTTTTTTGAGTTGAGATGTTAAAAAGTTGTCCACTTGCATTTAACCCAGCTTTCATACATGGCGTTTCTTTCTCGTTAACAATGCATAACGGAAGTACTGAAATTTCAAGATCTTTTCGTGTTTGTTGCTGACCTGCAAAATCAATATGAACATACAGTTGATCAGATTGGTTTTGCAGTGTAATCGGTGTGCTCGCCCAATATTGTCCTTCTGTCATCTCGTTCAATACAGATTCAGATATTTCCGGAATAGTATTGTGATTTTGAATCTGCTGAGGTGGAATCAACCATTGTAGGCTGCTGTCAAGAAGGGTGTTGGTTTCACTATTATATAAATTGGGTGGCGTTTTGAAATGTTGCTCAATTTCACTTTCGGGTGTGCAGCTCACCAAATAAATTGCAAATGGGCTGATAAAAATTAAAAGAAAAATGAATGCAGTGAGATAGTGTTTTAAGGCAGTTTTATTTGATTCAGCATCAACTTGAATGAACATTTTTTTATTTTAATGACAATGACTTATAGATTATATGTAAATCATAGGCATTAAAAAAGCCCATTTAAATAAATGGGCTTTAGAATTTGGCTCTCCAACCTGGGCTCGAACCAGGGACCTGCGGATTAACAGTCCGTCGCTCTACCGACTGAGCTATTGGAGAATCTGAATGCGATTATAAGCAGATTTTGAGGAGGGTCAAGCTAAAAATACCAATATGAGGAGAAATACGTGATAGATGTTTTTTATTTGAACAAAAAGAAGGATTTTTTAGAAAAAATGAATCTTAGGCTTGCAAAGAAAAAATTCAATTGATAGTCTGAATGCAACAACAGAGCGTTTAAACATATGTTTAAACAGTGTGGATTTAAACCCAACTTGCCAGCACTAAAATGGCTAAACAGGAGAAAGCGAATGAATACGCTGACTATTTCTCAGATTTTTTCAAACTTTTCTTTTTACCAAGAAAACTATCTTTCCATTATTAGTAATCAAGAGCAATATCAAACACCTGTGGAAGGTGCGTACGTTGACGTTTGGCCTTTGGGTCGACGTGACTTGGCATTGGGTGATTTATTACAACTGTGGTTTAGTGAAAAATGGTTGATCAACACGCCATGTCATTTACGTTTTGAACATCAAGATGATGGCCGTCGTGTGCCTTTGCAACGCAAGCAAGATTTGTATTTATACCAATTGGCCGGTAATGCGTTATCAGGCTCAAATCGTTCTAAAGTATGGTCTATTTCAGAACAACGAGAACTTCGTGTTGAGTTAGATAGTGCTTTAAAATATTACTGCTTTCAAAAGGGCAGTAATCGCATTGATCTAAGCGAAGGCCAATTAATTCGCGCCTTACATTCAGCAATTTAAGTTTGAATCATCATCTGCTCGCATTGAATTGCGAGCAGAAAAATAAAAATATTAAGGACGTATAATCATGCAAGTTGCAGTTGCATGTGCATAAAGTTTGCCATTGTCATCAATAATTTTCCCTTCAGAAATCCCTAAATTTTTACTGATATTAATGACTGTTCCTATCGCTGTAAGTTCAACATTCTTTGGGATCGGACGACACATTTTAATATTTAAGTCGATGGTGCCATAACCCACACTAGCCTCTAATAACGTGTGAATGGCACAACCTGTCACCGAGTCGAGTACCGTAGCAGCAAAGCCACCATGCACGCCGCCAAGCGGATTTAAGTGTCGTGCATCTGCTTTAGCCTTAAAGCTAATACTGCCCTCAGATACTTCATAAGGCTGCATAGGAATAATTTCGCTAATACTTGCAGGAGGAATTTTCCCTGCACACATGGCTTGTAGAAGTTGCAGTCCAGTCATTTCTTTTGGGTTCATTGTGCTTTTCCTTTTACTAAATTTTCAGTTCCTTTTTGGAACTTGATTATTAATAAAACAAAAAACAGCAGATGCGTCAATTAAAGAGAATGAAATGAAGAGTCGATTTGGTAAGACTTATATGTGTAGTACGATGATAGATAGAGCTATTCGTTGCTATAAGAGAGATAGGTTTTATCAAAGTTGTCAAATGACAAGTTGTTTAGCCAATTTTGTGCTGGAAATTCCTTTTATGCTTTTGATTTATTTTGTCAAAGCTTCGAATAGCCCAAAGATATCATTCTATCGATGCTCTTTGGCGATTTAGCCTCAAGTTGTATATACCTTAGTGAAGTAGATAGACTGTGTGACGGAGAAGTGTTCAATTGTCTGTGCTGTATTTAGCCATTATCGGCAGAATGTGGTTTATCGGTGTGCCTTTGAGTTGGCATATTATTTTACCCGAAGTAATTGTCTTCGCCGGAATTGACTTGGTGGTTTGGTCTTCGGCAGGGAAAGGGTATTCTGAAAAACATGAAAATTAGAAGATATAAATCATGAAAGAAAATAATGTATTAACTCCTGAAATTTACGCCTCTTATCCTTATGATGGAAAGATTTTAGAATATTATCAGGGCGTTTTTGAATCGGTGTATATCATTTTGCATCCCTTTTATAAAGCAGTCACATTGGAACTGGAACGTTATAATGTTGAAACGTGGCCTGAAAAAAATGAGTTTATCAAAGGCTGTTATCCAATTGCATGGCATGAAATTTTAAATTTGTCTGAGCTGGAGAATGTCTCTCAAATTGATGTTGCATTAAGGACGATGATTGGCGGAATTAAACAACAATATGAAAATAAAATGTGGGAAAAGCAGGTTCTTGATTTATACAAGCAGAGTGAAATTATTAATCCATGTGATGATGGGCTTATTTCGCCATTTTTAGAAAATCCGCTTTTATATGCATTGAAAAAAATCGGCTATGACTTTTTGCTGACGGTTGATGAGCATGGGATAAATCAACCGAAAAAAATGCAGATTGATTATTTGATCGCAAATGATCTGCTTGATGTATGTAATTACACTGAAGATTATCAGCTTCTATTTGCCACACATTGGGACAGTCACTGTACTTTTTTATGTTCTTCAAAAAAAATCATTGATCAGATTCTAGAAATTCACCCCTTTGAAGGATTCTTCTGTACTCCTAAAACTGAAGTCTATTGGGGACTGCATGAGATTTAAACGATGAGGCTTTTAAATCATCACAATATTAAGCCGTGAAATGTAAACCATAAAAAACCCGCGATATTCGCGGGTTTTTTAAATCTAGCTTTTTAAAAGCAGATTATTTTTCAGCAGCAATGGAAGCAATCGCAGCGTCAACGCCTTCGATTGAGTCAGCAGCTTTCTTGATACGTGCAAGCGCATCAACAAGCACTTCGTCTGCAGTTGCATAAGAAATACGCATGTAGCCACCAAGACCGAACGCATCACCAGGAACTACGGCAACACCAGTTTCTTCCAACAACCATGCAGAAAATTCTGTGCAAGATTTTAAACCTTTGGCACGAATTAAAGGACGGATGTTTGCGTATGCATAGAATGCACCGTCAGCAGGAAGGCAAGTAATACCGTTGATGTCGTTCAAGCCTTTCACAACTAGGTCGTGACGGCGTTTGAATGCTTCAATCATTGGCTCAAGAACGTCTTGAGGGCCATTCAATGCAGCTTCAGCAGCAACTTGTGAAATAGAAGTTGGGTTTGAAGTTGATTGAGATTGGATTTTTTTCATCGCACCGATCAGTTTAGCAGGGCCCGCTGCGTAGCCAATACGCCAGCCAGTCATTGCATAAGCTTTAGATACACCGTTAAGAACGATTACACGGTCGTAAAGGTCTGGTGCAACTGTTGCGATGTTGTAGAATTCGTCGTCCCAACGGATTGGTTCGTACATATCATCAGAAGCAACTAAAACTTCTGGGTATTTACGTAGTACGTCAGCTAAAGCAAGCAATTCTTCTTTAGTATAGATCATACCTGTTGGGTTAGAAGGGCTGTTTAGAACCACTAAACGAGTTTTGTCAGTGATTGCAGCTTCTAATTGAGCAGGCGTAATTTTGAAACGTTGGTCTTCACCACATTTCACGATTACAGGAGTACCTTCAGCAATGATCACCATGTCTGGGTAGCTTACCCAGTAAGGAGCAGGGATAATTACTTCGTCACCTTTGTTTAACAAAGCAAGTGCCAAGTTAAAGAAAGATTGTTTACCACCACAAGAAACCAAGATTTGGTTTGCAGCGTAATCAAGGTTATTGTCGCGTTTTAATTTAGCAATAATTGCTTTTTTAAGACCTGGAGTACCGTCAACAGCTGTATATTTAGTGAAGCCATTGTTGATAGCAGCAATTGCAGCATCTTTGATGTGTTGTGGGGTATCGAAATCCGGTTCACCTGCGCCTAAACCAATTACGTTTTTACCAGCAGCTTTCAATTCAGCAGCTTTGTTAGTAACAGCAAGTGTAGGGGACGGTTTGATGCTATTTACACGATCAGACAGACGTACGTCCACGGCAGTATTCCTTCTTATAGGGATTAAAAAATAAAAAGCACACTATCTTAGCTTAAATGTACAGTAATGGGGAGTGGCAAAATCAACAATGTGCAAAAAAGTGTGATATTCCATCCTAACCTTATAATTAAGAAAATTTACATTGAGTTACTTAAATTTTTAATCAAATTTTATGGAAAAATCTTAAAGTCACGGATAAAAAAAGGCATAAAAAAGGCCACAATATGTGTGACCTTTTTAATTAAATTTTATACTTCAAATACTTTGCTTATTGAACAAAACGCGATAAATCTTCTTCAGGGCGAGCAGTTAGCACTTCTACACCATTTTTTGTTACAAGTAGCGTGTGTTCGTACTGTGCAGACAAGCTATGATCTTTAGTCACGACAGTCCATTTATCGCCAAGAAGTTTGGTTTTCCAGTCGCCACCATTCACCATTGGTTCAATCGTGAATGTCATGCCTTCTTCTAAGATCATGCCTGTATTTGGTTGGCCGTAGTGTAAAACTTGTGGTTCGTCATGGAAAACGGTACCAATACCATGACCACAATATTCACGTACAACACCAAAACGTTCTGATTCAACATATTGTTGAATAGCATGGCCGATATCACCCATGGTTGCGCCTGGTTTTACCACCGCCATACCACGGTACATGGCTTCTTGGGCAACTTTGCATAAACGGTTCGCTAAAATAGATGTTTCACCACCTACGATATACATCATGTTGGTATCACCATGGTAACCATCTTTGATCACAGTGACATCGATGTTTAAGATGTCACCTTTTTTTAATTTTTTGCTTTCAGATGGAATACCGTGACACACCACATGGTTCACTGAAGTGCAGATAACGTGCTGAAATGCTGGACGACCCGGCGCAGCGCCATAACCTAAACATGCAGGAATAGCTTCTTGTTTATTGACAATATAGTCATGACAAATCGTATCAAGTTCTAGGGTAGTCACACCTGGAACAATATGCGGTTTGATCATATCCAAAACTTCTGCCGCCAGTCGACCCGCGACGCGCATTTTTTCAATTTCGTCAGGCGTTTTAATTAATCGACGTGGAGCTTCGTAAGTACTGTTCATGATCTCTAAAAACTTTTGGAAATTTGTATGTGACTATGGTATAAATAGCCGCCCATTTTATCAAATGCTTTTTCGTGAATATCTTTCACGAGCTTTGTGCGATGGGGCAATAAAATCCGCACATATATCGACACATTTCTCTGGGTGCCTTTTTAGGTGGAGAATGCGGGTATATGGAGGCCTAACCCAAACTTTAAGGTAAAGAAAATGGCAGATTACAACGTAAGCATGCGCGACCTTCTTCAAGCAGGCGCACACTTCGGTCACCAAACACGTTTTTGGAATCCAAAAATGCGCGAATACATCTTCGGCGCGCGCAACAAAATTCACATCATCAACCTTGAGCACACTGTTCCTGCGTTAAATGATGCTTTGAACTTTGCTAACAACTTGGCTAGCAAAAAGAACAAAGTTTTGTTCGTTGGTACAAAACGTGCAGCTTCTGCAATCATTCGTGAACAAGCTCAACGTGCAGGTCAACCATATGTTGATCACCGCTGGTTGGGTGGTATGTTGACTAACTGGAAAACTCTTCGCCAGTCAATCAACCGTCTAAAAGACCTTCAAACTCAATCTACTGACGGTACTTTCGCTAAACTTACTAAACGTGAAGCTTTAGAACGTACTCGTGAGATGGAAAAACTTGAACGCGCTCTTGGCGGCGTTAAAAACATGGGTGGTTTACCTGACGCATTATTCGTAATCGATGTTGATCACGAAGCAATTGCAATTAAAGAAGCTAAAAACCTTGGTATTCCTGTTATCGGTATCGTTGATACAAACTCTAACCCAGACAACGTAGACTACGTTATTCCTGGTAACGACGATGCGATCCGTGCAGTTACTCTTTACGCTTCTGCTATGGCTGATGCGATTCTTGCTGGTAAAGAATATGCTCAATCACAAGCAAATGCACAAGCTAAAGGCGAAGAAGCTCCTGCTTCTGAGGCTTAATGCGTTTGACGTAAGCTTGTCATTTTTGCGACACGTGATGGTGGCAAAGTAAGCGTCATGTATGCAGACGGCCCAAGAGACAGCTCTGGGCCGTTTCTGTTCTAAAAAAGAATTCATTTTCTACCGTATTTAGGAGATTAACATGACTGCAGTTACAGCAAGCATGGTTAAAGAATTGCGCGATCGTACTGGTCTTGCAATGATGGAATGTAAAAAAGCATTAACAGAAGCGGGCGGTGACATCGAATTAGCGATCGACAACCTTCGTAAATCTGGTCAAGCTAAAGCTGCTAAAAAAGCAGGTAACATTGCTGCTGACGGCGCGATCACTATCGCTCAAGAAGGCAACAAAGCAATCCTTGTAGAAGTTAACTGTCAAACTGACTTCGTTGCTAAAGACGAAAACTTTGCTGGTTTCTCTGCTAAAGTTGCTGCTGCTGCGCTTGCTGCTGGTGTAACTGACGTTGCTCAAATTGCTGAATTGAAACTTGAAGATGGTGCTACTGTTGAAGAAGCTCGTATCGCGCTTGTTCAAAAAATCGGTGAAAACATCCAAGTACGTCGTGCTCAAATCGTTGAAGGCGACAACCTTGCAGTTTACAAACACGGTTTAAAAATCGGTGTTGTAGTTGCATACGCTGGTGATGCTGAAACTGGTAAAGGTTTAGCTATGCACATCGCTGCATTCAACCCAGTTGCTGTAAACGAAGCTGGCGTTTCTGCTGAACTTATCGCTAAAGAAAAAGAAATTGCTGAAGCGAAAGCAATTGAATCTGGTAAACCAGCAAACATCGTTGAAAAAATGGTAACTGGTTCAGTTCAGAAATACTTGAACGAAGTTGTTCTTGAGAACCAAATGTACGTTATCGACAACGATAAGAAAGTTGCAGAAGTTCTTAAAGCAACTGGTACTACTGTTGCTAACTTCGTACGTTTCGAAGTTGGTGAAGGTATTGAGAAAAAAGCTGAACTTTCTTTCGCTGAAGAAGTTGCTGCTGCTCAAGCTGCTGCAAAATAATCTCTGATTATTTGTAGAAAAAAGCCCTCGTTTTTGAGGGCTTTTTTTATGGCTGTAGCTTTGCATAGTTCAAAGTAATTTTGACTTTGTGACGTGTACATTCTTGTTTATAAATTCTATTTATATCCATATTAATGACTATAATGAGTTAAAAATTTAGATTTAAACTTAGTTATGGCAAACAAAACAAACTTAACCATCGGCGGAATTATTGTTGCGCTTACAGCCGCTTATTTCGGAATCGATTTACAACAACAAAAATCTGCACCAGTTCAGACGACAGCGGAACAAAACGCACAGCCACAAATAGAATCAGTACAACCTGCAGATGCTCAACAAAAAGGGCAGAGTGCTGAAGATGTTATTGTGCATGCATTTAAAAATAAACTCAGTAATGTTCAGGTTGAGGGTACAGGTCGAGTGAAAGCGGTACTTCGAGATGATAATGAAGGTAGTCGCCATCAAAAGTTCATTTTGACCTTAAATAATGGTCAAACGCTTTTGGTCGCACATAATATCGATCTAGCCCCACGAATTGATGATTTGCAAAAAGGCGATACAGTTCAATTTTATGGTGAATACGAATATTCAGATAAGGGTGGAGTGATGCACTGGACACATCACGATCCGAATGGACGTCATCAGGATGGTTGGTTAAAGCATCAAGGTAAAACCTATCAATAAAAATCACGTAGTCATTTTTAACTTTAGTCATTTAAATGATCATGATTTAGATGAAGCTATCAACATAAAATTGGATTAACCATATTGAGTAAAAGCCAGTGTTTAAACACTGGCTTTTTGGTCGTATAAATAGAAAAAATGATTGGAAATACCAGAGATAAATACACCTATAAATAATAGGGTTTTAAGCATCGAATATAAAGAAAACCGATGTGGAAGAAGTGAAAAAGAGATCTATGAAATTAATCGTGCTCTAAATGCTCTTTATTTGCGATTTATAGCGTGTTTTCCAATTACCAAGTACTTTTCCTGCAAATGTATCTAAACACCAAATAGGGCCAATGAGGAGGAATTGGAGATCTTTGAAAAAAGAGGGCTTTTTACCTTCAATTTTATGGCCATAAAATTGACCAATCCATGCGAATATAAAGAGCGCGATATAAAAGCCATATCCAACTGGTAACACCCAAATTAGCCATGCCATGATTAATGTTAACGCGGCCATTGCAACAGCAAGGACAATGTCTAAACGTGCGTAAAAGATAAATGCTAAAGCAAGTAAGACAGCAGTAAGTAGCGCGCTAAAATGCGCCAATATGCCAACGATTGAAAAATAAATCGTGGGTACGCAAATCCAGTGAATCATTTTATTGGTTTTATTTTGATGACTTTCGCTGTATTCATCAAACCATTCGTTGATTGTTTTCATGATAGTCCTTAATCATGGGGAAGGACTCCAATATAAACAAGAATGGAGGAAGGGTCAAAATCAGGATTACTGATGATTTGAAAGACTAAGAGGTTTCAAATAAAAAACCACGCTAGGCGTGGTCTGTTAAATGCAGTCACTTCATTGGAGAATTAAGAATTTGGACCGTCTACGCGTTCAATGCTCACATTTGCAGTACCCGCACTGGTAATACCCAATTGCTTAGCAGCACCATAAGATAAATCAAGAACACGGTTGCCATGGAATGGACCACGGTCATTTACTTTCACCACGACGCTTTTACCATTATTGCGATTCGTAACACGAATAAAGCAATTAAGTGGCAGGCTACGATGTGCTGCTGTAAGTGCGTTCATGTCAAACGTTTCACCGCTTGCTGTTTTACGACCGTGGAATTGACGACCGTACCAAGAAGCAGTACCTGTTTGAGTGAACTTACGAACAGTATTCGATGCAACAGTATTTAACTTTTCAATCACTGAAGGCTCATCTTCAGGAATTTCGATTTTAGCAGCGATTGTTTGACGACGAATTTTATCGCCAGAACGCTCAGTGATTGAAAGGCTACTTAAATTCGTAAAGTTTGAATTGAAGCTTTGAGCTTCTTTATTCAATACACGAGCTGCAAGACGCGAGTTGTCATTATCATGATTGAATGATGATGACTGAACCATCTCAGCTTGTGACTGACTTAGCGCAACTGCCGTGGCAAGCGCTAAGGCATATTTAATAATTGATGACTGCATTGTTTATCTCCCAATGGCATATTTACTGGTTCAACTAAGTCGCTGATATCCATGTAAACACGTCTGATATTTCACTTTTGCAACTACATTTAACGAGATGGATAATATTCATGCCATCAATAGGCTGTCTAGTGTTTAATTAAAATACTTTGAAAATGTCTAAAAAATTAACAATAGTTGGTTAAAAAATAATCAATAATGTAACAAGGTGTGTAAAATGTCGAATAAATGCTCATTTTAATGAAAATATTTGTTGACTTTTTTGCTCTATAAGAAAAAACCAGTCTTATCGACTGGTAACTTCAGTGCCTAAAAGCCATAGTGCAGTCGCATACATACGGCTTTTGTTATAGGTTGTAATGACCTGAAAATTTGGATAAGTGATGTAATAAATTGGTCCATAACTATCTTGCAATTGGATGACATTGACTAAATCGAGATCATCGATTTTTACCAATGGATTCATAGGGGTTACACCTTGAGCCTTGAGTACACCATAGGGTGTTGGCTGGTTTAAATCCTTTGCAATAATAGCATCTGGGTTGTTTCCGCTATAGCGAGCAGCAAAAGCAATCGGTTGATTACGCTGCCAACCATAATTTGCTAGATAATTTGCAATTGAACCAATGGCATCGACAGCCGAATTACGCAGGTCAACATGACCATTGCCATCGTAGTCCACACCAAATTTTGGAATGTTACTTGGCATAAATTGAGGATAACCCACAGCACCTGCATATGAACCGACGACAGAGTTGGTTGGAACACCATCTTTATATGACCAAGCAATCAGTGCAGCAAGTTCATCTTGGAAATATTGCGCACGGCGTTCATAGCCAAAACCAAGGGTCGCCAAAGCATCACGGGTAATAAAATTACCTTTATTGCTGCCGTAGCCTGTTTCAACACCCAAAATGCCTAAAATCACGGATTGAGGCACACCAAATTGTTGTTCTGCACGATTTAAAGTGTCGGCATATTGATTTTTGAAGCGAACGCCACGTTGAATTGTACTTTCAGCTAAAAAATTGGTTTTGTATTGGTACCAAGGCTTTGATTCACCAGGTCTATTCATAATGCTAATAATGTTGGGTAGGTTTTTACTGCCTTGCATTGCCCAATCAATTTGATTTTCACTCAGACCATAGGTTTGCATTGCATTTTGTTTAAAGCTTGCATATGCCGGATGAGATTGGAAGTCGTTAGCCTGACAAAAACTGGTCAGTGAAATTGAACCGGCCATAATGGCAATATGTGATAGTTTTTTATAAAAATTTCGATTTAGCATAAATAAAAAATTTCCAGTTGCTTTAGCGATGAGTATGAACAAAATTTCGAGGGGAAAAGATCCTGAAAATTGTGATGACCTTCTGGTTTCATAGCTCATTAAAGGTAAACGTTACCAATAGCAACTAAGATACCACTGACAGCGCATGCTTTCATAAATAGATATACAAAAAAAGACAAAGCAAAGGGTTTTTTCGCAGTTAACATATTGAAAAGTGACATATTCATTTACATAACTTGCAAATATTCACAAATCATTTGAAATAAAGATGACTCTAAAACTCATGCGTCATAAAAACGCTGAACGAGTAAACTTTATCGCGTTGCGAAATACTGTTTAGAAGCTACAAAAGTTGCAATGTTATATCTAAAAATAAAGGGACAGGATTAAAAAGGTACCGGTCTAAAACACCCATATGCAAGCAGTGGTTTATTCATTACATAGTTTTTGTTCGCCAGCGCTTCAATGCTGTTGAAAACGTCGCTATATATAGTAGAAATATAGACTGAATGATAAAAAAGAAAGAGATTGAATATTAAAATGGACGCATTGAAATTTAAGCCAAAATGACGGCTCACATTAAAATATGATCTATATTCAGGTTCTTCCTGTTCTTTGTAGATTTTTAAAAATTGTGGATATCAATGTACTGTCTTTCTTTTAATAAGAATCTGTTTAATTCTAGAACTGTGTTTGCATGACTATATAGTCATTGTATCGGGATTCGATTTTATGCGTTTAGCCATAAAAAAACCTAGCCAAAGCTAGGTTTTGACGAAAAGCGAGATTTATTTGTTAAACATCGCATCATGTGCTTCTGCAAGGGCACTTAGCTCTTCTTTGGTTAAATTTGGGAAGATCTTATCAATTGCAATATGAATAGCTTTAATCACAGCAGAAGAACCGATATCGGCTGCTTTACGTTTAATCATGCCTAAATCGAGTGTTTTATTAAAGTCATTCATAAAATGACGCACTGCAGCTTCAGCAAACTGTTTATACAGTTCACCAAAAGCAGCTTTATTGATATCTACACCCGATTTAATTTCGGCATAACTGTTCTTAAGGTTAGTGACTAGTCCAGCATCTAAGCTCAGACCTACACGATGAGCGCCGGCTGTGTCCTGAAATAAACTTCGTTCTGAAAATTCAATGGATTGTTTCACCACATCATTCGGAGATTTACCCAATAGCTGCTTTAACAATACAGCGACTGTTGATTTGACATAGCCTGCCAGTTTTTCTGCTGTGTCGCGCTTGTCGCTTGCAGGAAACAGATGAACAGGAGCTAATATAGTTGCACCAATGATTTCTTCATTAATCAGCAAAGCTGTTTTATCACGTAAAGGATAAAGGGGTTCACTCGAATTTTTTTTCGCGTGACCAGTTTGAATACTGCTTAGAAGTTCCTCAGAAGGAATAAAACCAAAAAATGGCATCACTAACCTCAATTTTTTTATTGTCGCGCCAATCGAATGGGGCGAGGCATCCATGTTAAATCCGATACACGACAAGGGTTGATATCCAATCCACCACGGCGTGTATAGGCAGCATATACCATCAGCTGACTTGGTTTTAAATGTTGCCAAATATCGGCAAACATTTGCTCCACACATTGTTCGTGGAAACCATTATGCTGACGGTAAGAAATAATATAAGCCAGAATACTACGATAACAAGGCTTAGTACCTTTATACCGTATAAATACCGTTCCCCAATCAGGTTGACCCGTGACTGGACAGTTACTTCTTAATAAATGTGAATAAAGTTGAATTTCAACTTCTTCTTGCGCTGCATCTTCATCTAAAGCGAGTAAAGCTGCATTTGGATGATTTTCTAACTGGGTGGGTTCTAAGTCATCAATACAGATGCCTTGCGGTTTTGAAATTTCAACTTCATCAACATGAAATAGATCAATAGTCACAGCGGCATTGGCTGCAGCAGATAAGTCTTTTTCAACGGTTGCTTTAAACGCTGCCTGAGAATCAAATTTGGTAAAGTTCATACTATTAAAGTAGAGCTTTAAAGATTTGGATTCGATGAGGTTGTCTGAACTTGCAGGCAAAGTTAAACGGCCAATAGCGACTTGAGGCACACCAGAAGCATTTAACCAAGAAATTTCAAAAACATGCCACCAGTCTGTACCTTGGCGGATGCCTTCCACATGGGCATATTGTTCACGTGCAGTGGCACGTGCAATCGGAAACAGAATATCAGGTTGATATTCTGTTGGGTAATTGGTGTCTTTGCCTAAAAGGGATTGTTCTACACTCATTATTCACGCATTCCTGAACCACGAGAAAGTAAATGATACGCCACGCCATAAAGTACAACGCAACATGCAGTAATTACTGTCAGTGAAATGCCGACATTCACATCGCTATGACCTAAAATACCGTAGCGGAATGCATTGACCATATACACGACAGGGTTGATTAAAGAGAGATTTTGCCAAAAAGGACTCAGTGATGAGATGGCATAGAAAACACCGCCTAAATAAGTCAGCGGAGTCAGGACGAAAGTCGGGATAATCGAAATGTCGTCAAAAGATTTTGCATAAACAGCATTAATAAATCCGCCAAGAGAAAACAGCAGCGAAGTAATGAGAACTGTATATATAGTTACGAAGATATTGGTCAGGTGTAATTCTGTAAAAAATAGGCTCATCACAGTGACAATAAAGCCGACTAAAACACCACGGCAAACACCACCGATCACATAACCCCAAAGCACCATGTGTAACGGCACTGGACTCATGATTAATTCTTCGATGCTTTTTTGAAATTTTGCACTAAAGAAACTGGATGACACATTGGCATAGCTGTTGGTAATGACCGCCATCATAATTAAGCCGGGCACGATGAACTGCATATAGCTAAAACCACCCATTTGCCCAATGCGTGAACCGACTAAATTACCGAAAATCACAAAGTACAAACTCATGGTGATCGCCGGTGGGAGAAGAGTTTGCGGCCAAATACGCATGAAACGGCGAATTTCTTTATACACTAAGGTGTAGAGGGCGATACACAGTTGGTTAAAATTCATTGTGCTGCACCTTCAAGATTTTTTTCGACCATACGGACAAACAGTTCTTCTAGTCGGTTAGATTTATTACGCATACTTCGAACCTGAATACCTTGTGATTCCATGAGTTGGAATAAATCATTTAAGGTATGGGCTTTATCCATAGTGACTTCTAAGGTGATAGGATCTACTAAGTTGAAACGGACACCAATAATTTCTATATGGATCGGTTCAATGGGTTCGGCTAAATCGAAAATAAAGGTTTCTTCATTCAACTGACTGAGAAAACCTTTCATGCTGGTGTCTTCTTTAATCACACCACGATCAATAATTGCGATTCGACGGCACAACATTTCAGCTTCTTCTAAATAGTGTGTCGTTAAAATAATAGACGTACCTTTTTCGTTCATTTCTGTGAGGAAATCCCACATCGAACGGCGTAGTTCAATATCAACACCAGCAGTCGGCTCATCTAAAATCAGCAGTTTAGGTTCATGCATCATTGCACGAGCGATCATTAAACGGCGTTTCATACCGCCCGATAGCATGCGTGCTTGGGTGCTACGTTTTTCCCAGAGGCCAAGCTTTTCTAAATATTCCTCTGCACGTTTCTCTGCTATCTTTTTAGAAATACCGTAATAACCAGCTTGAGTCACCAAAATATCAAATGTTTTTTCAAATTGACCAAAGTTAAATTCTTGAGGTACAACGCCCAAACACTGCTTTGCATGCGAGGGATGGGTATCTAAATTGTGCCCAAAAATTTCGACAGTGCCTGAAGTTTTACGGGTTAGTGAACTGATAATACTAATCGTGGTAGATTTTCCTGCACCATTGGGACCTAACAGTGCATAAAATTCACCTTCGGGTACTGTTAAATCAATACCTTTAAGCGCCTGAAACCCATTTTTATAGGTTTTTGACAGCTGCTTTAACGTTAGTGCATCAGTCATAAATAATTCACTCTATAAATAGTGTGAGTATTGTGCGATATCGGGGCAAATAAACCAAGTAAATCGTATGGAATTCTGCATTTTATAAATAGAACGTTGTATAAAGCTTAAGCAGAAAAAAGCCTAACATCTATATAGTTGCTTTACCTTAGAGTTTTTTTTGTTATGATGTGCGCAATCCAAAATAAGCGCTCATAGCTCAACTGGATAGAGTACAGGTCTCCGAAGCCTGTGGCGTGGGTTCGAGTCCCGCTGAGCGCACCATTTTTTAGTTTTTATTCTCCAACTAAATTTTGCAAATCAACTGCTTTTTTTATATTTCTATTCACTTCTATCAATCTCTAAGACTATTATTGCTTTCGCCATCATTGATGTATCTGTTTCCAAAAATATTAAATTTAAAATGTTTCGCTGGTTATTTATTCCAAGTTATACAAAACATTTAAATTGAAAGCTTATTAAGAGTGGCAATATCAAGTTCACTGTATTTATATCTGCATCTAAATGAAAAGAATCTATTGAAAACACGATATTAAAAGTCATGCACCAAAATAGTGGAGCTTGGAAACTTAATAGAACACTTATCGTTTTGTACATCACAAATTCAATAAGTAAATGATTGGTTTAATGTTTTAAGATTTTGAAAAATAAAGAATAATTATAGTTGGCATGATGTGTGCAACATAGTATTCAAACTTGGATACAAGAATGAGCACATCAATGAACCCAATAAAAACTTTAGGCTGGACTTTAGAAGAATGGAAAGCGGGCTACGCGAATAACACAATTCAATTGGAAGACTTATATGCCTTGGTTGAGCAATTTGATTATGCAGATCCAGCATGGATTTCAATTGCTTCTATAGAACAATTAACTGCACAGATTGACGCTTTAAAACAAATCGAAAATGCTGGGGCCTTACCTTTATTTGGTGTGCCTATTGCAGTGAAAGACAATATTGATGTGGTGGGCTTTGCGTCAACGGCTGCGTTTAAATTATTTACGGACATAAAAACTGAAGATGCCTATGTGGTGCAACGCTTAAAACAAGCGGGTGCGATTATTGTAGGCAAAACTAATTTAGATCAATTTGCCACAGGATTGGTCGGTACACGTTCGCCATTTGGTGCAGTACCAAATACTTTTAATCCTGACTATGTAAGCGGTGGTTCAAGCTCCGGTTCAGGCAGTGTGGTGGCGCGCGGTTTAGTCCCGATTGCGCTCGGTACAGATACAGCAGGCTCAGGGCGTATTCCCGCAGCCTTTAATAATATTGTTGGTTTAAAGCCAACCAAAGGCCGCTTTTCAAATACAGGCTTATTGCCTGCCTGTAAGAGCCTCGATTGTATTTCAATTTTTGCTTTAACCGTCGCTGATGCAACTGCTGTGGCAAATGTTATGGAAGGTTTTGATGTAAGCGACAGCTATTCACGTGTGAACCCAGCAACAGCACCTGCAAAATTCAGCGCTCAATTAAAATTAGCCATTCCAAAACAATTAGATTTTTTTGGCGATGCTCAATCGGCGGATGCATTTCAGCAAGCACTGACTGAATTAAAAAACTTAGGCGCAGAACTGACTGAAATTGATTTCAGTGCTTTTAGTCAATTGGCGAGCCAACTTTACCAAGGGGCATGGGTCGCAGAGCGAACTGCTGCAGTTGCAGATTTATTAGAAACATCGGTACAAGACTTTGATCCAACAGTTTTAGAAATTATTCAAAAAGGTCAGCAGTACACTGCGGTTGATGCTTATAACGCCGAATATTTAAAGCAAGAATTGGCTCGAGACATTCAGCAAACCTTAGCGCAATTTGATGTCTTAGTGGTGCCAAGCTCGCCAACCATTCACACACTTGCAGAAATGGCTGAAGCGCCAATTGAAAATAATAGCCACTTCGGCACCTATACCAACTTTACCAATTTAGCTGACCTAAGTGCCATCGCTGTTCCTGCAGGCTTCCGTGCCGATGGCTTGCCTTTTGGAATCACTTTAATCGCACCAGCTTGGCACGATACAGCATTAGCAGACTTTGCAGAAAAATGGCAAAAGCAACTGAAATTACCACTCGGTGCAGTAGCGAAAACATTGCCTGAAACAGCTTCAGTCATTTCTGCACCATCCGCGCAGCATTTTCGAGTTGCAGTTGTAGGCGCACATCTCACAGGTATGCCACTCAATTTCCAACTGACAACACGTCAAGCCGTGCATGTTGAAACCACAACCACTTCTGCCGATTACGCCCTCTATGCACTGCCGGGCACTGTACCGCCGAAACCAGCTTTAGCACGTCAGGAATCGGGTCAAAAAATTATTGTCGAGCTTTGGGATATTCCAAAAGCACGCTTTGGTGAATTTGTCGCTGAAATTCCAACACCGCTCGGTATGGGCAATGTCGAGCTTGCCGATGGACGTTGGGTGAAAGGCTTTATTTGCGAACCCTATGGCCTAAACGGTGCAAAAAATATTAGTGAATTTGGTGGCTGGCGCGCCTATATCCAATCACTGCAAGCAACAACAGCAAAATCAAATTAAAAAATTCGGGGAAATAATCATGTTTAAAACAGTGTTAATTGCAAACCGTGGTGAAATTGCTGTTCGTGCGATTCGTACATTAAAGAAACTCGGTGTTCAGTCGGTTGCCGTGTACTCAGAGACAGACCGTTATGCACAGCATGTGTTAGATGCAGATGTGGCGGTGTCGCTTGAAGGTGTTAAGCCTGCAGAGACTTATTTAAGTATTGAAAAATTGATTCAAGCAGCCAAACAAACTGGCGCTGAAGCAATATTTCCCGGTTATGGTTTTTTGTCAGAGAGTGCCGACTTTGCCCGTGCATGTGAAGAAAATAACATTGCCTTTATGGGGCCAACGGCTGAACAAATTTTAGAGTTTGGTTTGAAGCATCGTGCACGTGAATTGGCTGCGGCAGCCAATGTACCCATGACACCGGGTACAGGTTTATTGGCAAATTTGGATGAAGCACTCGCATCGGCTGCAGAGATTGGTTATCCAATCATGTTGAAAAGCACCGCTGGCGGTGGCGGTATTGGTTTAACCCGCTGTGATGATGAACAATCATTAAAAGATGCGTATGAAAGTGTAAAGCGTCTAGGCGAACAGTTCTTTAAAGATGCGGGTGTTTTCCTCGAACGTTTTGTCGATAAAGCCCGTCACGTAGAAGTACAAATTTTTGGTGATGGTTTAGGTCAAGTCGTTGCTTTTGGGGAGCGTGATTGTTCCTTGCAGCGCCGTAACCAAAAAGTCGTTGAGGAAACACCTGCACCGCACTTACCAGAAGCAACACGTCAAAAATTGCACCGTGCTGCTGTAGAGCTTGGTCAATTGGTGAAATACCGCAGCGCAGGTACGGTTGAGTTTATCTATGATGCTGCCCGTGATGAAGTGTATTTCCTTGAAGTGAATACCCGTTTGCAGGTTGAACACCCAGTCACTGAAATGGTGACGGGCTTAGACTTGATTGAATGCATGCTGAAAGTGGCGGCAGGTGATGCTTTAGATTGGGAAAAACTCAGCAATATTCAGCCCAATGGCGCTGCCATTGAAGTACGAATTTATGCGGAAGATCCAGTGAAAAACTTCCAGCCAAGTCCTGGTGTACTCACGGATGTATATTTCCCTGAAGACATCCGTGTGGATACGTGGGTATCTACAGGCACAGAAATTTCACAATATTTTGACCCGATGATTGCCAAAATTATTGTGCATGCGGCAGACCGAGACAGTGCGATTGCTAAGTTAAAAATAGCCTTGGCGGGAACCCGCTTGAATGGCATCAGCACCAACTTAGACTATGCACATACCGTAGTTTCAGATGCACGCTTTGAAAATATGCAAATCTGGACACGTCTGCTGGATGATTTTAAATATGTGCCAAATGTAATTGAAGTGCTGCAACCGGGCACGCAAAGTTCGATTCAAGACTATCCGGGGCGTGTGGGCTATTGGGATATCGGCGTACCGCCATCAGGCCCGATGGATGATTATGCATTTCAGTTGGCCAATCAAATTGTCGGTAATCCAAAATCGGCAGCAGGTTTTGAGTTTACCTTACAAGGGCCGAGTCTAAAATTTCATGCAGACAACATTGTAGCCCTTGCAGGTGCGCCATGTAGCGCGACTCTAGATGGTGTGAATGTCGATTTTTGGCAACCGATCAGCATCAAAGCAGGGCAAACATTAGTACTTGGACAAGTTGAGTCGGGTTGCCGTACTTATCTTGCAATCCGCAACGGACTAAATGTGCCTGAATATCTAGGCAGCCGCTCAACCTTTGCATTGGGTAATTTTGGTGGTCATGCAGGGCGAGTCCTGCGTGCAGGTGACATGATTAAAATGGTCAATCCAAGCTTGCCTTTAGATGGATTGGAAATTGCAACAGCAGCACCGCAAGCTTTAGCTGCAGAGCGTATTCCAAGCTATGGCAAAGAATGGAAAATTGGTGTGCTGTATGGTCCGCATGGTGCACCAGATTTCTTTAAACCTAAATATATTGAAGAATTTTTTGCTTCAACATGGAATGTACACTTTAACTCAAACCGTTTAGGCATTCGCTTAACAGGCCCGACACCAAGCTGGGCACGTGAAAATGGTGGTGAAGCAGGTTTGCATCCATCCAATGTGCATGACTGTGAATATGCTATTGGGGCGATTAACTTCACTGGTGATTTTCCCGTGATTTTGGCGAAAGATGGCCCAAGCCTCGGTGGCTTTGTTTGCCCAGTGACAATTGCCAAAGCTGAACTTTGGAAAATTGGTCAACTTAAGGCAGATGACAGCATTAGTTTCTATCCGATGAGCGTTGAGCAAGCCAATGCCTTGGAAGTTCAGCAAATTGCCGATATCCAAAGCTTTGCCCAAGCGCCTGAAAAGTCAGCGTTGGCGAATTTTGAGTGTAAGCCTGAAGGGATATTGGCTGTGCGTGAAGCAGATGCACATGCGCCGAAAGCAGTCTACCGTCAGGCAGGTGACAGTTACATCTTGCTTGAATATGGCGAAAACGTTCTCGACCTTGCATTACGCTTACGTGTTTATCGACTGATGCAGCTCATTCGTGAAGCGACCATTGATGGCATTTTAGAGCTTTCACCAGGTGTACGTTCACTGCAAATTAAATATGATGGATTGCGTTTCAGCCAAGCGAATTTAATCCAGTTCTTATTAGGACTCGAAAATGAGATGAGAGATTTGAGCCAAATCAAGATTCCATCCCGTATTATTCACTTGCCGATGGCATTTGAGGACTCGGCCACTTTAGGTGCTGTGGAACGTTATCAAGAAAGTGTCTGTGCCAAAGCGCCTTGGTTGCCAAATAACGTCGATTTCATTCAGCGCATTAATGGCTTAGACAGTCGTGAGCAAGTCAAAGACATTCTTTTTGATGCAAATTACTTAATTTTAGGTTTGGGTGATGTGTATTTAACTGCACCTTGTGCCGTTCCAATTGATCCGCGTCATCGTTTGCTCAGCTCGAAATATAACCCTGCACGTACTTTTACTGCAGAAGGCACAGTGGGTATTGGCGGTATGTACATGTGTATCTATGGCATGGACTCACCAGGCGGTTATCAATTGATTGGCCGTACACTGCCTATTTGGAATAAGTTTAAAAAGAACAAACAGTTTGGCGATCAGCAATGGTTCTTACGCTTCTTTGATCAAATTAAATATTATGAAGTAACCGAAGCTGAACTGGATCAATTCCGTGCTGACTTTGCCAATGGTGTGGCGGAAATCAAAATTGAAGAAACTGAATTTGATTTTGCAGCCTATCAAGCCTTTTTGGAAACAGAGAAGGACAGTATTGCCGAATTTAAAGCACAGCAGCAGCAGGCATTTACAACTGAAGTTGAACGCTGGAAAGATGAGTTTGATGCACCTGCTGAAATGGAAATCCTGCAAGATGATACCGACTATAGCCAGTATGCAGCTTTAAATGCATCGATGACCGGCAACATTTGGAAAATTTTTGTCGAAGCTGGACAGTCTGTGAAGAAAGGTGAGACTGTAGCCATTATTGAAGCGATGAAAATGGAGCTTCCAGTCTATGCCGATGATGATGGTATCGTGAAAGCGATTATCTGCCGTGCAGGACAAACGGTACATAGCGGTGAGCCGCTGGTTTATATGGAATAAACATGACCACAACCACCATTGTTGGGAAAAGCTCAGACAACTTGTCTGAGCTGGTTTTCCAAAAAATAAAAAACGATATCTTTGATTTTCAGCTCAAACCTGGTGCACGTTTTACCGAATCTGAAATTGCAGAATTGTATGAAGTCAGCCGTACACCCGTACGGCAGGCTTTATACCGTTTACAGCAAGATGGTTATGTAAGGGTGCATTTTCGCAGCGGTTGGGAAGTGAAGCCACTCAATTTTAAAGCCTACGAAGAACTGTACGATTTACGGATTTTGCTGGAATGCTATGCCATTGAGCAGCTCTGTAAAATGGAATCAGAGCAGCTCAAACAGGCTTTACAGGACTTAGTAAATGTGTGGTGTATTCCGCCTGAGCAGTTTTTGCATGATTTAAAAACTTTATCGATGCAAGATGAAGCATTTCACTGCCAATTGCTTGAAGCAATCGGTAATAGTGAAATGGCAAAGGTGCATCGAGACGTCAGTGAAAAAATCCGTATTATTCGCCGTTTAGATTTTTCTAAAGATTATCGAATTGAAGCCACTTATGCAGAGCATCAACAGATTTTACAATTGATCCTTGTGCATAATGTGACAGCGGCATTAGAGAAAATGCGCAGCCATATTCAGCAAAGTAAAGAAGAGGTGAAAAAAATTACTTTGGAAATGTTGGCGCGAATGGCATAGAACTATTTGCAAAAGATCTAGCTCACGATAATTCACGGTAGATATGTATTTTACGAGTCAATCTGTGTCGTTAGGGGCGTACTTAGAGCTATAAATAGATGTATTCATTGGTTAATATGATGGAGAAAAATAAAAAAGACCACGAAGGGGAGATTCTTTATTTCAACTTTAGAAAACGCGATTTCATTGGCGACTGAACGCCATTTCGGACAAGTCGATAAAGCGGGTCAAGCTTATATTCAGCATCCACTTCGTGTGATGCAAAATGTGCAACATCCCGATGCTAAAATCGTCGCTGTATTACATGACATTTTAGAAGATACTGCGACAACGACGGATGAGCTTCGTGCTATGGGTTTTCAAGCCCATATTATCGACGCGATACTAGCACTGACTAAAACAGCCGGTGAGAACCGATTTCAAGCTGCGCAGCGTACTGCTAAAAATGCAATTGCGTGTGAAGTAAAACTCAGTGATTTACACGACAATATGGATTTGTCTCGTTTAACTTTGGTCACAGCAAAAGATCGACGTCGTTATCAACAATATGTAAAAGTTAAAAGTAGATTAGAGCGTGCTCGGAGCGTCCATTTACATTTGATCGATTTAAATCTAACAACAGATTATCCGAGATTTCAATTTCAAAGTTCAAAGCAAAATTTTCAATATCTGCTTAATGCGATGTTTGATCTAGAGCATTCATTAGGTGGCGTTCAGATTGGAAGTCCACAGGAGTGGTGGATTTTATTTGAAGATGTCAGTACATATTTTGCATATTGCCAAAGAAAGGGTGCCGTTCCCAAGCAGGCAACATTCTTAGATTTAATTTTAACCACAGATCGGGACTATTTCGGGGGCATCTTTCAAGCTGAACAAGATCGGCAATTATTTGCTTCTATGTTTGGCGTCTTTATGCAAAATCATTTTTATCGCGTGGAAACTGAAGGCTGATTAGATAGATTGCATCAGCAATAGAATAAAATCACCTTTGATTGATGAATCTTATATAGATAATTAGATGCTGAGTGTCATTTAAGAATATCTCGAAATGCTTGATTTCGAGACTTTTAAAGTGATTCCATCCATTGACATCTCCAATGAAACATTTGGCCATGCTTGCTGAACCTTATGCCTCAATCCTACATGGCATCATGGTGGCTGCTGGATTTATTATTCCGTCTTTAGTGTTGATATGGTTATATAAACGCAGTGAACGCCTTAGCCAAGCTGCATAAAAAAAGCCCTCACATTTGAGGGCTTTTTCGTTATTTTACTTCGGGTAAATCAAACCAAATCACTTGAGCATCTTCAAGCGTTTCAATTTGGCTATCTTCTAAGAACGCAATTGCACCACCAGCTTCAACTTTATGTTCAGCAATTTGCACTGAACCTGAAATAACATGAATATAGTTGATATGCTGCGTTGCATGGATCTCTAAAGATTGACCTTTCGTCAAAAATGCAGATTTAACTTCCGCTTGCTGACGAATATGCATAGGTGCATTGTCATTTGGACCGACAATTAAATGCCATTGATTGGGTTGATCACGTGGATCGCATTTAATTTGTTGATAGGTCGGTTCAGCATCACGTTCATTTGGAACGATCCAAATTTGTAGTAAATGTACATCTTCATCACCTTGGTTCATTTCGCTATGGCGCACACCTGTACCTGCGCTCATGAGCTGCCATTCACCCGCAGAAATGCCACCATGGTTGCCCATGCTGTCTTTATGCGTAATGGTGCCTTTTAACACACACGTTAAAATTTCCATGTTGTCATGTGGGTGTTGACCAAAACCTTCATGCGCAGCAATTAAGTCATCATTAATTACACGAAGCGCACTAACGCCCATGTATTTCGGGTCATACCAGTTACCAAAAGAAAAGCTGTGTTTAGACTCAAGCCAGCCCATTTTTACGTGACCACGGTTTTCACTTGGATGTAAAAAAGCATTCATGGCATTCATCCTTATCTTAATTATTGAACATATGCCTATTTTAAGATTGAACTAAATCGGTATATATAGTTTTTTAGCGACAATTCATCCTATTTTTGCAACGCTCAGCCAAGATTGAGTCTTTTGTTATGCATAAAGGGGCAACTATAAAAAAGCCTGCAAGAAGCAGGCTTTTTAAAATATGACTAAAATTATTCTAAGAATTTAACAGTCACACCAGATTTCACTTTCTTACCTAAGTCATTTGCATCCCAGTTGGTCAAACGAATACAACCGTGTGACGCAGTTTTAGAAATAGCAGATGGGTTCGGTGTACCATGAATACCGAATGATTTTTTGCTCAAGCCAATCCAGATATTACCAACAGGACCATTTGGACCAGGTGGTAAAGACAATGGTTTTCTGTTGTTGCCTTGAACAAAGTTAGACGGTGAGTAGCTGTACCAAGGGTTTGGTGCAACACCTGTTACTTTATATGTACCTGTAGGCGATGGTGTATCTGAACTACCAATCGTTGCCGGGAATGAACCGATCATTTGGTTGCGGCTATTAAACAAGTAAAGTTGTTTCGCGCCTTTATGTGCAACGATTAAGTGAATATCTTCAGGAACTTCGTTACGAATATTCGCTACTAAGATTTTTTCACCAACTTTTTTAAATGTCGCTTTTGGATTCAACTTTTTCAAAAAGTCTTCGTCCATGTGGAATTTTTCACCCAACATTTCAGTTACACGTGTGTAGTACAAGCCTTTCATTTTTGCTTGTAATGCATAGTCGTGTGGAATTGATGCTGCATAAGGACCTTTCAAGTCTGCATCAGTCAATGTGTATTCAATGAATGCAGGTTTAGAACCTTGTTTCGCAATCAGTGTATCCCAAGTTTCTTTGGTTAACGTTCCTGTAGGTTTCAACCCATTCATTTGTTGGAATGAAGCGATCGCCTTTAGGGTATTTTTACCACTGGTACCATCAATTGCACCCGGTGAAGCATGTGCATTATTGAGCATGACATGCGCACGTGCATAAACAGGGAATTGACCTTTACCAATGTTGTCATACCACTGTGCATTATTTAGGTCATTTAAACCCCAAGCAACTTTGGCAGCAGGCGAAGTTGATGTTGGAGTTGTAGCAGTCGCTGTAGCAGGTGCAGCACCGATGTCGGCTTTAACATCTTCTGATTGTTGCAAGCTGTCTAAAGTTTGCGATGCTTGGTTCAGATCTTCTTGTTCTTGAGCGCTAATCTGGCTAGTTGCAGCTGAAGCTTCAGTCGCTAACGGATCAATGGGATCCTGAACTGCAACATTAGTCACTTTTTTTGGCGTTAATGGTTGTTCAGCAGTAGATGCGGCAATAGCTGTACCAGCAAATATGCAACTTAGGCTCAGTGCGAGCATGGTGCGAACGAACATGTAATTCAACCTTAAGAATTATTCATTTACTGTGTATTAAAAACTGGCTAAGTATTACAGAAAAAAAGTGGAGATGCAGTAGTTGTTTTGTGTAAATATCATTTTTGGCACTCAACATGATCGGTTTTTAAATGCTTGAGAAGTTATTATATTTACAACCTTTTTGATATGATGATGCGAATATCGAATTAAGTTGGGAAAGTGAATGACGACCTTAAAAAATGATCGTTTCTTGCGTGCCTTATTACGTGAACCGGTAGATGCAACTCCGGTTTGGATGATGCGTCAGGCTGGCCGTTATTTACCAGAGTATCGTGAAACACGTGCCAAAGCAGGTGATTTCCTATCCCTTTGTAAAAATACAGAATTTGCTTGTGAAGTTACTTTACAACCTTTGCGTCGTTATGACTTAGACGCAGCCATTTTATTTTCAGACATTTTGACTGTACCTGATGCGTTGGGTTTAGGATTGTATTTTGAAGCAGGTGAAGGTCCGAAGTTTCATAAAACTGTACGTACCGAACAAGATATACTGAATTTACCTAAGTTTAATGCCAAATCAGACCTAGATTATGTCATGAATGCAGTGACTACGATTCGTTCAGCGTTGGGCGGACAAGTTCCTTTGATTGGTTTCTCAGGCAGTCCTTGGACACTGGCAACCTATATGGTGGAAGGAGGTTCAAGCAAAGATTTTCGTTTTACGAAACAAATGATGTATGCACAACCTGAAGTGCTGCATGCCTTATTAGACCGTTTGGCTGTGGCGGTGACTGAATATCTCAATGCGCAGATTGATGCAGGTGCGCAAGCTGTACAAATCTTTGATAGTTGGGGTGGGGCATTAGCACACCGTGAATATATTGAATTTTCACTAAACTACATGCAAAAAATCGTGGCAGGTTTACAGCGTGAAAAAGATGGACGCAAAGTCCCTGTGATTTTGTTTACCAAAGGTGGTGGTCAATGGTTAGAGCCAATGATTGCAACGGGTGCAGATGCTTTTGGTTTAGATTGGACTACGCCATTAAATGTAGCACGTCAAACAGTCGCAGGCCGTGCAGCTTTGCAAGGTAACTTAGACCCAGCAACATTATATGGTTCGCCTGAAGCAATCGCGAAAGCGACGCGTGATATGTTAGATGACGCATATGCCAATGGTGAAAAAACCGGTTATGTGGCGAACTTAGGTCATGGTATTACCCAGTGGGTAGATCCTGCCAATCCAAAAGCCTTTATTGATACGGTACACGAATATAGCGCCAAGTATTTATAAGGCTTTAGGGAAATTGGTTTAGGATTCAACCGTGGTCAAGATAATAAAATCATGTTTTGAGTTCTCTTATAAGGCAGCTTCGGCTGCCTTATTTGGGGTATTACTGCTGATCGCTTTTGCATTAACTGCAGCAATGGGAAGTCAGGAATATTTTGGCTTTTTCCGTTATGATTATTTATTGTTTTATGCACTGATTATTCAAGTGTGTTTACTCTACCTGAAACTCGAGTCTTGGGCGGAAGCCAAAGTCATAGCACTGTTTCATATCCTTGCAATGGGGATGGAAATATTTCTGACCCATCCACAAATTGCCTCATGGCAATATCCGCAGCCTGCGGTTTTTAAACTGCTGACTGTGCCATTGTTTGCAGGTTTCATGTATTCGGCGGTGGGGAGTTTCTTTGCACGTTCGCTACGTCTATATCAAGTGTCGTTCAGTAACTTACCGCGTTTTTGCAATATGCTGTGCTTAGCCGTTTTGTCATATCTTAATTTTATGACCAAATTTTTTGTGCCAGATATTCGTATGCTTTTGTTTGCTTGGAGTGTGGTGATCTTTTGGAAAACCAAGCTGAGTTTTCAATTACAAAATCATGTGATTCAGTTGCCCATGTTACCAATACTGTTGATTTTGGCATTTTTGATTTGGATCGCAGAAAATATCAGTACTTTCTATCAAATTTGGTTATATCCAAGTCAGGTCGATGCATGGCATATGGTCGGTTGGGGGAAACTCGGTTCTTGGTATTTGTTGCTATTACTCAGTCTAGTTTTAGTACTCAAAATCCTTGGAAAACGTGACGAAAATGGTACTTGGTTGCTCAAAAAATAGTGAAAAAGAACGTATTATTTTTAGCCAAAAGTTTTAGATGAAAATGTTTTGCCTTATCTGAAAGATCAAGTTAATCTACAGGTGTGTAATCAAAATTACACATGTTTTAATAATTAAAAACAATGGAATAAAATTCCCTGGAGAAGTGCTATGTTAAAAAAATTAGCTTTAGTTGCAGTCGTTGCACTAGGTTCTACAGCTGCTTTTGCTGACCGTGACGTAGGTTGTGGTGTTGGTTCTCAAGTTTGGGCTGGTCAATCAGGTAAAATTCCTAAAATTTTAGCTGCGACTACCAACGGTATTTTTACTAACCAGTTACTTGGTATTACCTTTGGTACTTTAGGTTGTAGCGGTACTGGTACAGTGACTGCTCAAGCGGTAACATTTACCAATGAAAATGCTGAATCACTTGCTCGTGATATGGCAGTTGGTCAAGGTGAGAGCCTGAATGTTTTGGCTGAGCTTTTAAACATCCAATCAACAGATAAAGCACGTTTCTTTGCTGTGTCTAAAGCAAATTTTGCTGAAATCTATTCAGCTGAAAACCAGTCTTCTCTACAAGTACTTGCTTCATTACAAAGTGTAATGGCAAAAGACGAAGTACTTAAAGCATACGTTTAATCGATGCTTTCAAAACCCTGTCTCTCGGCAGGGTTTTTTATTATCTAAAATATATAAAAATGGATTTGAATATAACTGAATGAAATCAATTGCTTTATTTTGTACTTTTATGATTCCGAGCATCATATATGCTCAGCAAGTTGTAGATTCTACTCCTTCTAAAACCGTAGAGTTACAGCGATATATTGAACTTGCACAATCAAAAAAACTGTCTGAACACATCAGTTGGCAACGACTTTTATATACAGATCATAAAGGACAAAGTGAAGTTGCTTTTTCAGGTTACTTTCTAGCTGAAAATGGCCGTCAAAGTGCTCAAGCTGAATTAGAGGCAGATGTCGCTGCACTATTTCAAACCGCCGAACCTAATCAAGCCTTTCGTTGTCGTTTCCCTGCGCGTAGTCAGTGGCTGATGCAAGAGTTATCCATCCGTTCAGAGCAGTTACCAGTGGTGAGCTGCCCTGAGTTTGATGAATGGTTTAGAAAAATTAAGCCTTATAAAGCGACATTAATCTACGCCACAGACTTTATGGGTAATCCAAGTTCTATGTTTGGACATACCTTATTGCGTCTCGATCCGAAAGATCAAAAAGAACTAAATTTGGTGTCCTATGCCATTAACTATGCGGCTACTGTTGCTGGAGAAGATAACTGGTCTTATGCATGGAAAGGCTTAACAGGGCAGTATCCTGGCGAATATTCCTTGATGCCGTACTACCGGAAGGTGAAAGAATATGGCGATTTTGAAAGTCGTGATTTGTGGGAATATGAGCTAGCACTAACCGAGCAAGAAACCAGTTATTTGGTTAAACATATTTGGGAAATGCAAAATGTCAGTTTTCCCTATTATTTCGCCAGTGATAACTGTGCATATCGATTATTGGGCCTAATGGATTTGGTTCGCCCCACACTGAATTTAACCCAGAAATTTAAAGTCGCTTCCATTCCCGTTGAGACGATCAAAGCGATCAATGATGAACAACTGATTCAAGCAGCGGTTTATCGTCCTGCATTAGAAACGCAGCTTTTGTCACAAGCGCAGCAACATGGATATCGTTTAGCACGCGAAGCGCATAAACTCGCTGAAATTAAACCTGAGAACATGTCTACAGCACTCTCTCAGTTTAATGAAGTAGAGCAAGCGAAAATATTAGAAATGGCGTATGACCATCTGTATTTATTACTGATTGGGAGAAAGGTGAGTGCGGAAGAAACGCAGCCTAAATTACGTCAAATCTTGGCCTTACGTAGTCAATCTTCGCAACCGAAACAACGGACTGAACCTAAGCAGCCAAGTCTAGACCCAGTCAATGGACATCATGCGCGAAATTTTTCAGCTACAGTAGGCGAAGTTCAAGGTGAAAAATACATCGAACTCGGTCATCGTCAGGCTTATCATGATTTGATCGATCCGCAAGGTGGCTTTCGGATTGGTACGCAGTTGATGTTTTGGGATGGCACGATTCAATATCGTGACGACCAACTCAAACTCAATCATTTTGATTTTTTATCGGTCAACTCCTACAATCCGATCACGCCATTTAAAACACCGCTAACTTGGGGTTTTAATTTTGGCTGGCAGCAAGTGTCTGTAGATGCAGGTCAATTTAGCGAAACGAAACAACATGGCGTTGCTGAATTCAAAGCACAATCTGGATATAGCTGGGCCAATCAGGAACGTACACATTTGTGTTATGTGCAGTCTCAAATGCAGGTGCAGGGCGGTAAGTCTCTAGACGATGGATGGCGAGTGGGCCTTGGGCCGACACTGGGTTGCCAAAATATTTGGTCAGAAAAACTCAACAGTTTGGTTCAGGCAGAGCTTCCGTATTGGGAAGATGTGCATCAGTGGAATCTAAAACTTGATGCTGAATTACAATATATCGTCAACCAACAAAATGCTTTAAGACTAGGCTACGAATATCAGCAACAAGATGATCAAGATTGGAATAAATTGAAATTGAGTTATGTATTTTTCTATTAATTTTTAAAAATAGATAAAATGTGAAATATTAAATAAATTTGTTTTTTTATGTAAGTAAAGCAAGGTATGATTGCTAGCTTTGTAATAGCTGTGGTTTGTGTCACCGAATGAATCAAGAATGTATTACAGGTCTAAGTCAGACTTGGAAAGATATTTGTGATCAATATACTGAAAATGAACATCTTGCAGCTTTGCAATTTATCCAGAAGCATGTTGAGCATTTAGTTACTGTTTTTTATGAACAAATGTCGAGAGAACCAGCGTCAGCTGAATTTTTTAAAGACGATATTATTCAAAAAAGGCTCATCGACACCTTAAGAAAATGGTTATTAGAAACATTTAATGTTGCACTAAATAATGATTTTGAAATTTCGGTTAAAAGGCAGCAAAAAGTTGGAATGGTGCATGCGCGTGTCGGCATTCCGTCATGGTTGATTATGCGTGGTGTACGTGAAATAGAACGTAAAATATTTGAAATTTTAGAGCTAAACCATACGCAAAATATTCTCCATATGTGCAGTTATATTGTACAAATTATCGGATTTAGCACAGAAATTATGTGCAGATCTTATGAGATCAATACGGAAAAAAAACAAGAAACCAAGCATAATTATCGCTTATTTTCAGCGATGCAAGATGTGGCAGTGCATAAAGATAAACAACGTGGTTCATTGCTCAATTGGGAAAATGAATTGATGTTTAAAATCTTTTCGGGAAATGTCAGTTTTTATCATTCCTTACTTTCAAAATCAGAATTTGGATTGTGGTTTATTCATAAAGCGGCATATGCTTTTTCGGGTTCAGATCAGGTTCAATTAATTATTGATCGAATTTATCAAGTAGATGAGCTAACGCAGCAAACCACACAAATAACGGATAAAGATCAACTGCAACATTTGATTCAACAGATTCGAGACTTAAATCGTGAAATTCAGCATTTAGTCGATCAATTATTTCAGGTGGCTGAATATATTGAGTCAGGCAATGATTCTTTGACGCAACTCCTAAACCGTCGTTATCTTAGTACTATTATTTCACGTGAAATTACTTTTGCACGTCAAAATGAAACGCCTTTGTCTTTGCTAGCCTTTGACGCGGATTACTTTAAAATGATCAATGATAAGTTTGGTCATGCGGCAGGTGATCTTGCACTGAAATTTATTGCCGAAGCTTTGCAGCGTTACAGCCAAGGTAGCGATTATGCATTCCGTATTGGTGGCGAAGAGTTCTTGTTACTCTTGGTGGACACCAATGTAAACCGTGCGATGAAAGTTGCAGAAAATATTCGCCAATATATTGAAAACGGAGTGATCCGAACAGTACAAGGTCAGCAATTTAGTTTAACCGTTAGCGTTGGTTGTGTGCAGTATAATGGTCATCCTGACTATCAACGTTTACTAGATGCTGCCGATATAGCACTCTATGCTGCCAAGAATACTGGTCGTAACCGTATTTACGTTGCTAAAACTGATCAGCAAACAAGATCATCTTCATCCTAAATGGATATTCACTTAATTTTGCTTTGTAGAAAATCTAAAAATTTTGCTTTTTGCTCTACATACTTGGGATGAACTTTAGCTTCATCCCATTTTTGTTTAAATACTCGTGCAGCAGCAGCTTTGACGGGATCCTCTTTTTGTCTTGGAAGCTCTTCACGTCCATGTGCACCACTTAATCCTTTTTTATCATTAGGGACTGGACCCTCATATTTTTTACCACCTTTATGGTTGGCATAGCGACGTGCACGTGTGAAACCCATCTGCAAAAATTTACGTGCCATATCTGCACCGACAAAATCTTCAGCGTCTAAATACTCTTCAAAAAGTTGCCAAATTTTGGTGCTGCTTTCGATGGCTTTTTCTTCATTAGCAAATCGCCAATAAGGCAAAATTTCAGATTTATAAGGCTCTACGAGTAATACACCTTGTTCACCACGTCCAATTCTATAAAGTTCAGGGTGTTCGCGAAAATTTATCTTTTTAAAATCTAAACTGTAATCAAAACTATTGGAATGAACGCGTGATACACGCTTAGGTGTGGGGATGGATTTATTATTCATATTCACTCCATTACAACCTTACTCTATTTCAAGCTTAAGCTAAAAAAGTAGCCCCAGTTGGGGCTACTTTTTATTTTGTCTTTTTGCTGGTGGATTTGGCTTTGGTCGTCTTGGTTCTTTCTCCCTTAGACTTGCTTGCCTTAGCATCCGTTTTCTTTGCTGTTGAAGATTTTTTTGTTGCTTTCTTCTCAGCTTTTGGCTTTTCATCTTTAACTTTAGTGCTTGTTTTTGATGTGCTGGCTTTTTTAGGGGCCTCTTTTTTGTCAGCTTTAGATTTCGGCGAACTTTTAGTTGATGCAGATTTTTTAGCTTTCACTTTTTCATCTTTAGTTGCAGCTTCTTTTTTAGAAGTGCTGTCCTTAGATTTTTTTTCAGCAGTTTTCTTTGTTGCTTTGTTTGAATCTTTACTCGATGCTTTAGCTGATTTTTTTACTTTATCCTCATTTTTTTTTGCAGTTTTTGCTGTCTTATTCTCATCTTTTTCAGTTGTCTTTTTTGCGGCTACCATAGTGATCACCCTTAGTTAGTAAAAAAAAGAAAATAGCAATGAATCTAAAAGATTCATCTTGTTTTCAATGTACGGACTAATCTTGAATATGGGGGGTGAAATCGTGTTATGAAATGTTTAATTTATGAACAGAAATACATTAAGTAATTGATATTAATTTTATGCTGTAGTTTTGAGTTACAAGTCTTACAGCACGGTTACAAACAATATTTTTAAAAGATATTTTTTCAAAATAAATATTTTGGGCGATTAAACTTCTACAACCACATAGTATTTTTTGACGGCTTCGACAACTTCAAACTTGCCCTGAAACGATGGGGGAATAATGCCCGCTTGGCCAGCGGAAACCTCGATATATCCGCCTTGTTGATCATGAATACGTACTAATCCTTCAAGGATAGTAAAAAACTCTTGTTTGTTCGGTGCAAAGACAATATTCCATGCGCCAACTTCACATTGCCAAATCCCGCAGTCCATATTGGGGTGTACATACAGGCTTGCAGTTTCACGTTTAGGATTGCCCTGAACCAAACGATCTGGGCGAGGGAAGTCTATGCTGTGTTTGGCTTGCGCTAAACCCTGACCGGCAATATATACATCTGACATGATTCATCCTGAAAATAGTGCTTTGCTATCAAAGCAAACGATTTGCGACATTAAAACACAAATAAAAAAAGCCTCAAGAGCTCGAGGCTTTTTTTTATGAGTGCTAACGCTGAATGTTCTATTAATAGCTTTCTGGAACTGCACTTAAAAATTCACGACGTTCTTCTTTATTGGTTTTAAAGTCACCGACAAAAGAAACGGTACGTGTTGTAGACTCTTGTTTACCTACACCACGCATCATCATGCACATGTGAGCTGAATCAATCACCACAGCAACACCACGCGCACCAGTCACTTCAGCCACTGCTTCAGCAATCTGCTGAGTAAGGTTTTCCTGAATTTGTAAGCGACGGGCAAACATTTCTGTAATACGTGCGAATTTTGATAAACCTAAAACATTGCCTTCTGGGAGATAAGCAATATGTACACGGCCATAAAAAGGCAATAAATGGTGCTCACACAATGAATAGAATTCAATATTCTTAACTAAGACCATTTCACGGTTATCGGATGGGAAAACCGCATTGTTGGTCACTTCTTCAAGTGTCTGGCTATAACCAGAAGTAAGATATGAAAAAGCTTTAGCAGCACGCATAGGCGTATCTTTAAGACCCGGGCGATTCAGATCTTCACCAACGGCAGTTAGGATATTTGCGTAGGATTGCTGCATAGACATAAGACGTGTTCACTTACACTGAGAGATTGAACAAGGACGGCATTGTAGCAGAAAACTATTACAATGCCTTCTTTTGGAGTTAAATCCGATTATTGTTTAAACTGTGGGTTCTTTTCTGCACGTTTAAGCAGAACCAGTACAGCACCTGTGCCGCCTTGTTTTTCTGGGGCGCTCACAAATGCCAATACATCACGATGTTGACGTAACCAACTATTTACATAAGTTTTTAAAATTGCTTCTGGACCTTTGCCATGCACAATTTTAATGACGTTTTGATTGTCATCTTTCGCCATTTGAATAATTTGCAGCACGGCAGAACGGGCTTCTTCAACAGTGCAACCGTGTAAGTCGACAGCTTCAAACCAACGTAGATTACCAGCTTTCAAATCTTCAAAAACTTTATGTTGTAAGGTTGCAATGCGATAGCTTAAAGCAGCTTGACTGGCAACAGGGTTGAGCATCGCTTGCGTATCAGAAAGTAATGCATCATCTGTTTCCATAGGACCAATTGCAGCAGCACGTTTAGCCAACGTTTGCGCATCAGGTTTTTTACGACCCACTTTTTCCATTTTTGCAATATTTCCTGCATTCATTTTTTGAACACCTTGCATTTGCTTTTGGAAAAGCGCGAAGTCTTCTTCCTGCTCTTGTTCAACAGTCTTTGGCGTTGGCTCAGGCTGTTTAGCAATCGTAGAGGAATGTGGATTCGTAATTTGCTTTTTAAAAGATTTCAGTAGGTTGTACTGATCTTTTGAAAGCGAAGAATCGTGTTTGCTCATAATGAAAAAACGGGAAATATACAAAAATTTAAAGCAATTATAGCCTTAAATGGCACTGATTTGAACTGGAAAGACTTTATATAAAGAAGATCTCTTAATTCATTACAAGTCCTATTTGGGCTTCAAAGTTGAATTAATTAATTTAATAACTTTTTTATTTTTATATTGTTCTGCAAGAGCTAATGCTGATTGTTCTTCATTAAATTTAGAAATACACACGATTTCGGTTGAAGCGCCTTTTTCAAGTAAATAAGAAATTATCTGATATTGATTTAGGCGGATAGCTTTACCTAATGGGGAGCATCTAGTGAAATAATATGTTTGTAGTTCAACTTCATCTACTACAAGTTCATTTATTTTTCTCAGCTTCATTTTTTTGATGAAAGAAATATCTGTGTGCTCGATAGCCGCCATAATTAAGGTGGTATCATAAAATTCATTGTTTTCACCAAAATTTAAATATTCAAGATACAAATTTTTGGCTTTTTCATAATTATCAATATCATTTTTCTGTGTCAGATTCTTTATCGCATTTTGGAAAAAATCATTCATATCATCAAAATCATTTATTGCTGCATGGAACATGAAATATTTATTAAATATGGCTCATCAGCTAAATTCTTTTTCAATAAATGAGGGGTATCTTTATAAAAAATCTGTTTAAAATGATTTAATTTTTCCATGGAAATAGGGTGAGATTTAATATTGATTGGTTTGGATAAAGAATTTTTATGTCCTTTAGAAATAGAAAAATAGGTTGAATTTTCAATATTAAGCCTCTTTCATAAATCAAAAAACGAACAGTCTCTTGCTGATTATTTGTACCGAAGAATTTTAAATATTCATGGATAATCTGCGGATGAAATATATCGATTCAAAGAAGCTTTCTGAAACACAGTTTAAGCGATACACCGGCATATCATGTTTAATGGTTGAACAACTGAAAATGCATGTTCCTGCTAAAGGTAGACCAACTAAATTGAGCATAGAAGATCAAATCCTTCTGTGCTTAAGTTATTGGCGCGAATACCGAACCTTGTTCCATGTTGCAACAAGTTATGGTGTGTCAGAGCCGACTGCTTCAAGAATTGTCCGTCATGTAGAGGACTGCCTGATCAAGTCCAATTTATTTAATTTACCGAAGCATTTGCCTGAGGGCGAAGGCATCGACTGGAACGTGGTGATTGTTGATGCCACAGCAATTCCAATACAAAGACCTAAAAAAACAGAAGAAAAGCTATAGTGGCAAAAAGAAGGCACATACTTTCAAAGTCCAGGCCATCATTCATTATAGAACTCAGCAAATTCTGAGTTTATGCACTGATCGTGGTGCTGTACATGATTTCGAACTCTTCAAACGAAACTTACATCAGATTCCGGCAGGTGCCTTTATCCTTGCAGATAAAGGCTATCAAGGGATTTATGCAATGTATCCAAATAGCTTGTTGCCATTAAAAGCAAAAAAGCGCTGTAAATTGGATCCTGAACTAAAAATCTATAATCAAGAAATCAACAAAAGAAGAATTGGGGTTGAGCATGTATTTGGTAGTTTAAAAACTTTCAAAATTCTTGCCGAGCGATATCGTAATCGAGGAAAAAGACTGGGCTTAAGATTCAATTTAATTGCGGGAATCTATAATTTAGAGCTGAGCAAAAAATGAATTATGAAAGAAGTCTATTCTTGTTTTTAGTATTGATTGAGTAATTAATGACTATTGGTAAGCCTTGATAACTAATGATTTCAATTTGATTATTATTGAAATCATAATTTTTGCCCTTTAGCACGTTAGTATTTATATTTGGAAAAATTTGATTTAGGTCAATCTGCGCAGCAATGATGCCTTCGGGCATAGTGGAAATATTAAAGTAGAGGATATGATTTTGGTCAATATGATACGGTGAGCCAGTATAAAGAGTTATATTTTTTGCCCAACTTATCTGGTGTAGTGAAACCAAGATTAATGAAATGAATAGAAGAGTAGAAGAAATAATCGACTTCATTATTTTTAATTCTCAATTGAATAAAAATTATAAAAAGGATGTGTAATTTTTTTAATATGGATGCAAAGTAGAAAAAGGGTGAGCGAACTCACCCTACATATTTCATTTATATATTATCAGGCACACCAAACAGCTCCTTAAACGCCTGATCAGGACGTGGCTGCTTCATAAAACTTTCACCGACCAAGAAGGCATGAATGTCATGTTCTTGCATCATGGCTACATCAGTAGGTGTTGCAATACCGCTTTCTGTTACAAGTAGACGAGAAGGTTCAAGTAACTTCTTCAAACGTAATGATGTATTGAGGTCAACATCAAAAGTTTTTAGATTGCGGTTATTGACGCCAAGTAGACAGTTGTCAGAAAGACGCATTGCACGCTCAAGTTCTTCTTCGTCATGTACTTCAACCAATACGTCGAGATTGTGCTCAAAAGCAGTTTTCGACATTTCTTCGAGTTGTTGATCAGACAAACAAGCCACAATTAATAAAATACAGTCAGCATGTAAAGCGCGTGCTTCAATTACACCATAAGGGTCAATTAAAAAATCTTTACGTAGCGCAGGTAAGTCACAGTTCGTACGTGCAATCTGAATGTTTTCATCGGCACCTTGGAAAAAATCCACATCGGTGAGAACAGACAAACATGCCGCACCAGCATCTTGATACTGCTGCGCAATTTCAGCAGGGTTAAAGTTTTCACGAATGATGCCTTTCGATGGTGATGCCTTTTTAATTTCAGCAATCACCCCCGGACGTTTAGAGCCGAGGTTTTGTGCAAAACCTCGAACAGGTGTAGCTGCTTGAGCTAGCTCTTCGACATCTTTATAGCTACGTTGTTTAAGACGGGCTGCAAATTCTTCTTTTTTACGGTCAACAATTTTACCCAAAATTGTATTGGCGATATCTACCATGATCTGTGTCCTAATCTTAAGCTTCGTATTCTTTTAAAGTTTTCGTAAATTCAGACAAAATGCCCATTTTTTCTAAGGCTTGACCGCCATAGATAATGTCATGTGCTAATGCAACACCTTGTTTATAGCTTTTGGTTAAGCCTGAAACATAAATGCCTGCGCCTGCATTTAGGGCAATCATATTCGCGGCTTTATCACCGAGTGCAGATTTGTTTTTACCTAAAGCATCTTTGATCAATTTTAGACTTTCAGCAGCACTATCTACAGATAGACCCGTTAAGGTTTGCGACTCGATATCTACAGCTTCCGGCTGAATTTCCCATTCAGTGACTTCGCCATCTTTGAGTTCAGCAACATAAGTACTTGATGCAAGGCTAATTTCATCTAAACCGTCTTTTGAATGCACCACCAAGACATGTTCTGCACCGAGTTGTTTTAAAACTTCAGCCATAGGACGACATAATTCTGTAGAGAAAACACCAATCACAAAACGTTTTACGCCGGCCGGATTCGTAAGTGGGCCAAGTAGGTTGAAAATACTACGGAAGCCCAATTCTTTACGTGGACCAGCAGCATATTTCATGGCTTTGTGATGATTAGGTGCAAAGAGAAAACCCACGCCCATTTCACGAATACAACGTTCAGTTTGCTGCATGTTAAGGTCAAGGTTGATTCCTGCCTGTTCTAAAAGATCAGAAGAGCCTGATTTTGATGAAACACCACGACCACCATGTTTAGCAATAGTTGCACCTGCTGCTGCAATAACAAAACTAGACGCAGTAGAGACGTTAAATAAGTTTTGACCATCACCACCTGTACCAACGATATCCACCAAATGTGGCAGATCACTGACATCAATTTTGATCGCAAACTCACGCATTACACGTGCTGCGGCAGTGATTTCATCAATACTTTCACCTTTTTGGCGTAAGCCCATCATCAGTGCGCCAATTTGAGCATCGGTCGCTTCACCTTGCATGATGGTACGCATCACTTCTTCCATTTGAGGTTGAGTGAGTTCAATATTTTTAGTGATGTTATTTAAAGCTTGTTGAATATTCATAATATTTTTTGCACTCGATTAAGCGTAAATTTCTAAGAAGTTTTTAAAGATTTGATGGCCATGTTCACTAAGAATTGATTCAGGGTGAAACTGCACGCCTTCGACAGGCAATGTCTTATGTTTAACGCCCATGATTTCTTCCATCGTTCCATCTTCTTCATTGGTCCAGCAGGTCACTTCTAAACATTCAGGCAAAGTCGCTTGATCAATCACCAAAGAGTGATAACGCGTTGCGGAAAATGGAGAAGGGAGGTTGCTGAAAATACCTTGATCGCTGTGATACATGTCAGATAAACGACCGTGCATCACTTTTTTAGCGCGAATAATATCGCCGCCAAAAGCTTGTCCTATGGCTTGGTGGCCTAAACACACACCCAGTAAAGGAATTTTCCCCGCAAAGTGTTGAATCGCAGGAATTGAAATGCCTGCTTCACTTGGCGAACAAGGGCCAGGACCAATGACTAAATACTTCGGTTGCCATCGCTCGATATCTTCCAATGTCACGGCATCGTTACGTACAACTTTTACTTCCTGATTTAACTCGCCAAAATATTGGACGATGTTGTAGGTAAAAGAGTCATAATTGTCGATCATGAGAAGCATATCAAGCGTATCCCTAAGAAATTTATACTAATATTTTGTTTATCGGTTTTTGTTACCCGTAACGTTACCCGTTTTAAAAACTTTACCTAAATCAGGCACAAAATATAAAGCCTGCTAAGTGCAGGCTATATTATCAGATTCTTGTTTGTATTTTTCGACTTCTTTCTTCACTTGAGATTCGTACCAAAAAACATCTTTTTCGCTTAAACAGATTGGCTTGGGAAGCTCACCTTGCTTTAGCATCCTATAGAACTTCGTTTTCCCAACAGAGAGAAGTTTCATAAAATCATTAGCCCGAACTCGACGATCAATTTCCATTAAGATACCTCCTCCAAACTTTTAACCACTTCTTCAGGCAACTCAATCACCGGATCATTATCCAATACCGCCCAATGGGTAATTAATTCTTGAACGAATGCACATCCATCAATAGGGCATGCAAAACCAAAAGGATGTTTATAGTCTGCTGCCAACTGTTCGCCTGAAATAAATATTTGATACCGCCCATCTATACGCGGTGATTTCTTTTCATAATCAACCCATTTCATCACACGACTCTCCAAACAATAAGTCCAACACAAATCCAAAAAACCAAACCAAACAGCATTGCGGCAAACCAACATCTAACTTTGTAGCTATTCATAAGTCACCAAACTGGCCGCACCGAGTACGGCCTTATCCAAATCAGCCGAAAAGTTCTGCTTCACGTTTTTGGGCTGCATTGTTAATGCGTTGCTTATCTGGATCAGACTGTTCTTCAAACTGTGGATCAGTGAAGATAAAGTTGATTTCATCCTGATTCTTTGCGGCTTCAATATCTGCAATGGCTTTATCAGTCCATGTCACATCGGATACACCAGCGAACATGTCTTGTTGATCCTCAATGAACTTTTTACGCGCTGAAAAAACCTGTAGAACTTCAGCCATATGATCGACTGTCAAACTTGGCTTGCTGTCGCGAATGGTCTTAGCAACATCGGCAAGAGCATCCAAATTTTCAGCATTTTCAATTGAGACTTTTAAGCCACTGGCAATGTTATTGCTTTTGATCTCGTTTACAGCTGGTGCTTGTGTTGCTGGTTCTTGCTGTTGAGTTACTTCTTCTTTAGGCTTAAATTTTTCTTTAGCCTGAGTGTATGTGTCTTTCAAATAGGCAAGGTGAGGGCCAGTCAGTTCTTCATTAATAATGAACTGTTCATGAAGTTGATTTAATTCAGCATAAGTTTCAGCTTTGTTTAATTTGGCTGCATATTCTCGTTTCAGCTCAGCAGAAGTCAGCTTTTTAGCTTCTTTCTCTACTGGTGGTGCTTGCTCGGCTACAGGTTCAGGCTTTTTTGATTCTTGTACCTCAGCTGCAGGTTGGAATTTCTTGGCCTGGGCACCAATCAATTTTAAAAGTTCTTCACGCTTAGAATCATCAGACAGCATTAAGACTTTGCTTTCAGCTTCATCAAGTGCAGCAGGGGATTTAGCACCAAGAATTTCACGTTTAATTTGATTGATATCTGCTTGTTCAGACAGAGTCTGGTCAGGTGTAACGTCAATGATACGTTCTTGTTCTTCTTCTACAGAGCGCAGACCCATAAGCAGCTCAGGTGCATAAACACGACCAAAGAAAGAAGCAGCACGATAGCGAAGCATTTGCTCTGGCATTGTTTTCCATTTACTCCCATTCTTTGTATACCAGCCTTCTTTTACAGCCATTTCAATACTGATTTTTGAAGACTCAATTAAAGGGATGCCATAAGCTTTACAGCATTTATAGACACCGCCATGCTCCTTTAATTCTTCCAATGTAAATTCAGGCATACGTGTGCCAGCTTCAAGCGCCCAAGCAACACAAGTTTGATTTTCAACTTTCAGCGACTTGGTTGCTTGGCTCTTGCGACCGTTATTCCAAACAGTTTCTTGATATTCAACTTCCACTTCACCAAGATTTTCAACTTCAAAACGCAATGATGAGAAACGGCCAGAGCTATTAATTGATGCCATAATGAACTGCGATGACCAAGATGGACGACCTTCGATCAAGTAAAGGTTTTGCATAATCATGAGTGGATCTGCGCCCATACGGTTAGCCATGTTTAATGCAACGATACAGTTTGATAAACCATTCGGATTAGGCTCATCGCGGTACTGCATATTTCCGTAATTATCTTTACCAGCTTTAACTTTAAGCACTGCGCGATATTGTTCTGGCACTAAAGTTGAATTGGTCAGCATATTTGCAACACGTTGTGAAAACTCAAATGATTCAACATTTAAGAAACCAACTGAATTTACTTGAGTAGCAGGGGCGATTTGAGTTTGAGCATTCATTTTTAATATTCCTAATTAGTTAAAATCGTTTTCTAAAGCTTGTTTGGTCATGTAAGAAGGGAGATATAGATCTTCCATTTCAGTTGAGTAGCCGTCCCATTCATTGATAAGAAGGGATTCAGCTAATAATTCTTTTGATCGGCGATACCGTGTTTCACCAACACTTAAAAATAGGTCAGAGGCGTTGTACTGTTTGACGTTGAAAGGGATAGCACTTTCAGCTGTAAGCAACACGAATGGCGGTTTTTGTTCTGTACCGTAGTATTGCTGGAAGCCTTCGCGATACATTGCTGCACTTAAGTCATATCCAAAGTCGGCACACTTCTTTGAAAAGGCATGAGGGCGTGCATCAGTCGTGGTCTTTAGATCACCGATCCAACCAAACGGAAAAGCTCGACATGGCGCAATGTGATAGTCAGGACGAACACGCAGCTGTAAACCAAATTCAGGATCTGTAAAGAAGATGCTTGCTTCAGCCATACCGTAATTATTTTGCATATCAGCGTATGAGCTCAGCATTTGCAGGTTAGCTACGATTCGTTTGGCGTGTTCTACTTGTTCAGCATCTACAAGAATCTTGCCTTCATTGGCTTGTTCCCATGCTAGAGCTTCTTCTTTGCCAGCTTTGGTACGACGGTCAAACTTAGGCGCAATCACAAATTCATTTTCAAACTTGTCAGGTTCAAGAAATAAAGTGTGAGCTAATGTCCCGAAGTTCATAGCACTTTTTGTTTCTCGATCTACTTCTTTCAAAATATTGTTTGAATAGAAGTGAGCACCCGAGCGAAGAATATCTTTGAGCTGACTTGAGCTAAACTCAGGGCGGCTGTGATATTCATCATTGCTCATTTTTTCAATGAGCTGTGCAGTTGGCAATTCTACAAATGCGTTCATCGTTTTGATGCCTCCAAGATCGCTTGAAGTTGAGACTTGCAGTCGATTAATTCGCCACGTAAATGCCTAAACTCAGCGTTAGTTAAAACTACATTTCCTAATTCTTTTTCACGCTCTGCAATCATTGCGTCAGCATGTTTGTAGGCGGCTGATGCAAGTACTTCACTTTCAACCATCCAGTTTTGAGGATTAGCTAAAAGTCCTTGTAATGCCGCGATTGCGAATTGATCTCTTAAGTCCATGATCAACCCCCAAAGAAATACACAAGTGCCAGTGTGATAACGAACCAAATGACAAATGCCGTTGCGATGAAGATGGCAAAGTCTTTGGCATTCGCCCAAATAATTTCCCAACGTGAAGTCTGCATTTCGGCAGCAGTAGGGTGTTGATATAGAACAGGCTTTGTATTGCTTTCGTTCTTTGTGAAAGCTGGCGTGTTGCTATGTGATGCGGTTTCTTTCATACTTATCTCGCTTTATTGCAAGCCCGCTAGATTTCCAGTCCCTGCGGGCTTTTTTGTGGGTACGAGATTTAGTTTAGTAAGCTAAACAAAAAGAGTCAATAATTTTGTTTAGTAAAATGAACTTATTTTATTTTTTCTAAACTTTTTTATTTTTGCTAAAAATAAAGCCCATCTAGTAGATGGGCTTAGCTTCTTGTTTTATTTGTTTATTTGGTTAAATCTTCCCTAATGCTCCACTTATTAGTATTGGGATTGAATTCAGGATTTAGTGTCGCAAGAACATATCCAACTGCTTGTATATCTAGAATGTTAGTCTCCGCAGTACTTTTAAATCCCCAATAAACTATATTACCTAAATGTATCTTTTCAGATTTTTTATCGTTGAAGCCACTGACTATTTTAGTCCCATCGGAATCAGCTAATTCAATTAAAAATTGTTTTCCTGAATTGTCATCAATTACATCTCTAACAATCCCAAAACTCATAATGCCTTGAAAAAAAGACGCTTTATTTGTTAAGCAGGCATGTTCAAAAGCTGATTGATTATTTTTAAAATGAATGATCTTGGCTTTAGGCTTTTTTTTATATTTAGCCAATACCTTAGCCATCAAAAAGAAAATTATAGCTGTACATATACTTACTAAAACAGATTCCATATCTACCTCAATATTACCAACTTTCTAAACTTGATATTTGCCAAACCCAGCCAATAATTTCTAATTGCTGATCAACTACCTCTTGAGCACTTAGATGGATTTCAGGGAATTCAGAAGAATTATCAGAAACAATACGCACACCACCCAAAGGCAAGTTATATAAGCGTTTACAGTAGAACAAGCCTCCAAGGCAAATAGCAAAAATTTTACCGTCTTTAATATTTTTTCGACCTAAATCCACATGGATTGTATCGCCATCTTTAATGGTTGGACTCATTGAGTCACCCGTAGCTGTGGCTGCGACTGCATTTTCTTTTGTAATTGATAGATTACGCAATGTTGCTTTTGACATCCGCAATTTACGTGTTTCGTTTGCAATAGCTTCGCTAATTGAGCCGCTGCCGCACGCAAAAGAAAAGTCTTTAAAGAATGGTATTTCAACTTCATCATCATCAACCGGGGTATGACTATCCCATGGCTCTACTTGCGTAAATTCTGGAGCTGAGTTTCCTGTCAATAGCCAGCTTGAAGAAGTTTTTAGAGCTTGAGCTAGCTTAATGAGCCTTTCATTAGTCGGAGCATTTACTCCATTAATCCAATTAGTAACTGTTCCTTTACTGGCCCCAGTAGCAACAACTAAGTCTTTATGTTGCAGCCCCAGTTCTTTCATACGCTGAGCGATTCTGTCTGATGTAGTTTGCATAATGATGAAGCCTTATATTTGTTTAAAATACTAAACAAAAAAATTGACATAATCCTAAACTTATCGTTCAATAAACTAAACAATATGGTTTAGGTAAATAAACATGACCGTGGACGACTTACGGACTTTCTATAAAGCGAAAAGTGACGCAGAACTTGCAAGAATTCTTGGGCGTGATCGATCTGTAATTAATTATTGGCGAAAAGGTATTCCTTTAAGTACACAAGCCGTTTTTGAAGTTTCAACAAAAGGCGAGTTAAAAGCCAATTTTTGTGCTGCAAAAGCTTAGGTGAGCCTATGTCAGAAAAACTCACAGAAAGCATCACATTTAAATGTACGTATGAAGAGAAAGAACTTTTTAAGAAACGTGCTAAAGATTGCAAACAACCTTTATCAGTCAAAGCGCGTGAGATTTTAAAAGAGTGGCTTTTTCCAAGGATTGAGAAGCAAGTAGGCATAAAAGAAATATCGGTTATTGAAGAACAATTGAATTCTCTAATAACTCACATCTCTTTAGCTACAGATACATCGGACACATTCCACTTGGAACTTGCACCGCGTCCGATCCGAGATATCACACCAAAACAACAGGCAACAAAAAAGGCCCAACTGTGCGACCAGCTGAGCCTTTCTGCCGTTCATACCGAAATATAAACGAGGTTAGGAACCGATGTTGAATTTAGCACGAATAGTGGGGGCTGTGAAGATATGAATACTGCACAAGTTATTCCATTCAAGAAGCAACCACAGCCGAAACAAGAGGCTGGAAACATGTATAGCGATAAGTTTGTACAAGGCTATGTAATGTCTAGTCGCTTGTACCGTAAAGAAGTATGGCCGTTTCTAAGTGATGCAGCACGTAATGTGTATGCAGAGCTGGAGAATCGTATTAATGGACACAACAAAGAATCTGATTTTGTGAGCTATTCGCAGTTGCAGGGTGGAGATCTTCCGGGATCTCGCAAACTTGGTCGAACGACCGTTTCAAACGCACTTCAAGAGCTCATTAAATTAGGTGTGATCAGTGTTGTATCTAATGGAAAGCAGGGCATGAAATCTTATCGATTGAATGAGGTTTCACTCAAAGATCGGTTCACTAACAAGACTAGTCCTGTAATTGTACCAGTTCAGCAGCAAGACCAAACTAGTACAGCTAGTGAACCAGTTACTAGTCCTGTAACAGGACACACAATAGATACTCCTATAGATTCTTTAGAAAATAATAATAAAGCGCCGGAACAGTTTTCACCGCAGAACAGACCGATGCTTCAATTCATTGAATACCGTCTTGATGATCAGCAAGCCTACACGCTGAGAGAACTCACTCAGAAATATCCAGCACAGTCAGATTTTACTGCACAAGCAAAAATCAGTTTTCCAAAACTCACCGATGAACAAATCAACGGCGAACTCAGAAATCTCGCCCAGTGGTCAATGACGGCTGAAAAACGAATTTCACAAAAATGGATGACGACCTGGTTGAACTGGCTCAAGAACTTTGAGAACGCTCAAAACAAAACTCAGCAGAAATCAAATCAACCGAAGGCGCAAAAGCAGCAACCGAAAAAAGCACACCGTTTTGGTCAGGGGGTAATTAATCCATGAGCAATATTCAAAAATACCATTCAGCGTTTGAAATCAATTTTCCAGTTGAAATTGCAGATCAGCTCTTAGCGCGTATGCAATCACTCTACGGTGATGCATTCGATAAAAAATACGGAGAGATTGAGCCGGCACAACTCCAGATCACAGCATGCACAATCCTGAATGGATTATCTGAACATGATCTTCGCCGTGGCTTGGAACGCATGAACACGGAAAAATGGTGCCCATCACTTCCTGAGTTTAGATCTTGGTGTGTACATGACGGGGACTGGTGGACAGCAGAAATGGCATGGGCGAAAGCGTTGAATTTTGTCAAAGATGAAACTCAGCAAATTACGACTATGGCAAAGCGTACGCTGGATGAAGTCAAACAGATCTTGAGTGTGGAAGGGCAAAGAGCAGCGCACAAAGCGTTTATCGAAATTTACACGGATTACTTAATCAGAGCCAAAAAACAGAACCGAACACAAATCATGTGGATTCCACCTAAGTCACTTCAAACACCAGAGGATAAGCCACGCACTGGTATTCCTTGTCCACCTGAACTGGCAGCAAAAATTAAAGGATTGGGGCGTGTAGGGGGGGCAGCATGACACTACGTTGGAGCGAACAAAAGCTAGCAGCACATTTAAAAGCGCACAGGAATAAAGCTCATCTCTCGCGTGTGCGACTTCAAGAGGAAAATCAAGCAAAGGTACATAAGGCAAATAAAAACGCTGTAGACGTTAATTCAGCGCATTTTACGCAATGCATTGAAAATCAGGTTTTGAGTTGTGAAATTGCTGCAACACCACCGAGTGTAAATCACTACTGGGAACGTACAGGCCGTGGCATGAAATTAAGCGACAAAGCACGAAGCTTTCACGCTGTTGTTATTGCGCTTGTACCAGCGCTCAGACTCACTTCACGGCTAAAGATGGAAGTGATCTTTCATTTTCCAACACACCAAAAGCGTGACATCGACAACCACTTAAAAGCGACGATCGATAGCTTAGTGAAATGTGGATTTTGTGAGGACGACGAACAGTTTGATGAGCTGCTCGTAAAACGTGGAAACGTCATCAAAGGCGGCTTAATAAAAATTAAGGTTTGGGAGATGTAAGAATGGTTGAAACGGTTGATTCTATTGCTTTGACACAGTTCCCTCGCGCGCGCGCGCGTTTCGTTAACAATCGAACCAAAAAGAAGGTAAAAGAATTCATAGTGCAACGTCGTGGCTATAAGCGTCCAGACTTCAATCGAATGATCTTGGATCTACTCAAACTCGGTTGGACACATGAAAAGATTGCGGATGTATTACCAGTGGCAGGTGCATCGACTGTAAGCGAGTGGGCGCGTGGAGGGATTCCAAACTACGACAATGGCGACGCATTCATTCAACTGTGGAAGATGGAGACAGGTATAGATATTTATCCACGTGAAGGTGAGTGGCTGACGTACACGTACAAGGTAGGGCAGTTAGATATCTTTGATGATGGGGGATTATGTGATCAAATAGTAGAACAGTTAGACAAAGAGATAGAAACTTGAAAATAAAGTATATTTTGGCATGTATTTTTTTATTAGTTGTAGGACTCATTTTTGGTTTTTTTATAGGATTTGGTGTAACTAATAAAGAATTGGATGTTGATTGGAAGGCAATTGCCCCTATTATTTCAGGCCTTATGGCATCCACAATCGCGGCCCTAACAGCACTCTATATTTCAAACAAATGGGGTAAACAAAAGGGTGGTGAGGTGATAGCTACAGAATCTAAGCAAGCTATTAAAGATATCTTAGAGTTAGTAAAGATTATAAATTACTTCGATAAGGGTGTTGTTAATGAGGATGATTTAAACGAAGAATTTAAGAAGTTTGCAAATGGTTATGATTTTATTGTGATCAACGTTGCATTTATTGAAGATTGCTTAGTTGACAATAATTTGAAAACTAGTTTTGATGAATTCACTATTTCATCATTGAGGGTTAAAAGTTTAATAAGTTATGAAAATAAAAGACCAGGTGATAAGGTGCTAAGTAATGCGATACGCGAGTTTAATAATGAAGCAATTAAGCTTGTAAATAGTTTAAATCCCTACTCAACTTATAGAAAAGAATGCAAGTTTAAATTAAAAAATTAAAAGTTATAAGTTGGCAATCACCCAACAAACCCAAACACATTACCCTGCACATTAGCCTTATCAACCAACGATAGGGCTTTTTTTATGGCTGGCCGTCAAACAAAAACACCAGGTGTAGAAACACCAAAAGAAACCACTACAGCAGCTCAGGCAGATGCAGCACTGGAAGAAATTTTAGGTACACCAGATGTCAAAGATGCTGATCCAACTCAGAACGAATCAGAAGTTGCAGCGGATGCACTCGTACCAGTAGAGCAGTTTGATGCTGTGGCACAGCAATTGGCAGATGCACAAGCCAAACTAGCTGCATACGAAAAGCAGAGCAAGGCTGTAAGCAAAACAGCAGCCGCGGCACCAGCAGCACAAAATGCCGTAGGTACAAATGCAAGTGCTGGATCTGTTCGTCGTACACGTGAAGTGCTTACTGAATTTGGCTGGTCCAAAGAGGAGTACTAAGCATGTGTGGTGGCACTGTAGGGAAAGTGATTGGCTCTGTGACTGATGCGATCGGCCTTACGGATACTGACGCAGCATCCAAAGGCTATGACGCACAAGCAGCAGAAGCTAAAGCAAAACGTGAAGCTCAGCTTGAAGAAAACAACTCAAAAGCTCAGCGAAAAAAACGTAAAGCATCTGAAGTGCTCAGCAGTACTGAAGAAAATCAAAAACAAACAACTTTGGGTGGATAAATGGAAAAGGCAGCTCTTTTATGTAAGCGTCTTGGCGAGCTAAAGGCGCTGCGTTCACCTTTTGAAGCGCATTGGGGTGAATGCTACAAGTACGGTGCTCCTGAGCGTCAGCAAGCATTCAATGGTGAAAGTGGAACATTTCACACAGCCAAAAATGATCGAGTGAAACTCATCGACTCAACAGCATCGGAAGCTATTTTGAATAGTATGGTGCCAAGTCTAATCAATGGCACAACACCAGCAAACGCTATTTGGTTTAAAGCTGTGCCGGATGGCGTGGATGATCCAACCGTTTTGACGGGTGGTGAACAGTGGCTTGAGCAGTCTTGTCAGTTTGTTTGGCGCAATATTCATGGTGCTAACTTTGATTCAGAGGTCATTGATTACTTTACTGACTGGAGTGTTGCAGGTTGGTCGGTGATGTATTCGGACGTGGATCGTAAGAAAAACGCTGGATATGTATTTCAAACATGGCCAATTGGTGAATGCTGGATTGCTTCAACTCGCCAAGACTATCAAGTCGATACAATCTTTCGAGTATTTGAAATTACTGCAGCTACTCTTGTGGCTGAATACGGTGCAGAAAAACTACCAATTTCAGTTATTGAGGCAGCCAAAAGTACACCAGACCGAAAGTTTGAATTGCTTTGGGTCATTGAACCACGTGAGGGTGCAAAACTTCCTGTAGATGATCGCCCGATCTTGCCGAAAAATATGCCGTTTGCTGCATATCACGTGCTGATTGGTGCTGAGAAAGCCATCATTCGTGAGTCAGGCTATAACGAATTCCCATGCTCAGTGTCTCGCTATCGACGCATACCGGGTAGCGTTTATGGTACTGGCGCTATGTCTACGGCTTTGCCTGATACAAAACAACTCCAAGTAATGCAACGTGACTTTAGCCGTGCCTTGCAAATGGCGGCTCTTGGTCTGTATGCAGGTGAAGATGATGGAGTATTCAACCCTGCAACCATGGTCATTGCACCAGGCCGTGTAGTGACAGTGAATAAAACGGATTCACTCAAACGCATTGATGATTCACGTGCAGTACCGATGCTAGATGCTGCAATTGAAAAGCTACAGGGCACAATTCGACGCAAGTTATTGGCTGACATGATGACACCGCAATACGGTCAACCCATGACAGCTGCCGAAACCTATGCACGTGTAGACCAAGTTCGTCAGCAGATCGGGCCGTTATATGGGCGTATTCAGTCTGAATTTCTTATTCCATTGCTTGAGCGTTTGATTGGTATTGCATATCGAGCAGAAAAGCTGGGTGCAGCTCCTGAAGATCTACAAGGTAAAAACCTATCATTCAAGTTTGTTTCACCACTGGCACGTGCTCAGCGTTTAGAAGAAGTCGGAAGCCTTGAACGTTTCTTACAGGCACTACCTCTGTTGAGAGAATTAGATCCATCAGCCGTAGATAACTTTGATTCAGATGCTGCAACCCAATTTATGGCACAAGGTCTAGGCGTTTCAGCGTCAGTGATGCGTACTGAAGAAAAGCTAAAAGAACACCGTGAGAAGAAAGCGCAAGCCCAGCAACAGGCTCAAGCCCAAGAGCAACAAGCGGCTGTGGCTCAACAAATGACTGGTGCTGTAGCTCAAGGCATGGGTAAAGGTCTTGAAGCACAAATGGCGAGTGAGGTAATGCAATGATTTTTATTATAGCGGTTTTGGCAATTTTACTGCTCATCGCTTGTGTCGGTTTGCACGTTCTTAATGAGGGGATGAAAGAAGCACATGCTGTAGCTGAGGACTACAAACAGCGCTGGTCTGATGAACTTGATAACTCAAGCAGGCTCAATGGAGAAAAGTTTAATGAATGGGAGCGTGCAGAAGTTTTACAGGGTGAAGTCATAGCTCTTAAAACAGAAATTCACGACCTCAAAGACGATATCAAACGACTATCCGAGCAGGGCAAGGAAGTCAAAGAAACAGGCCATTTATACAAGACTCGTCATCATAAACGTGCAACGCCTGATGTTTATCAAGCTGTATTTGAACTAACAACCAACGGACAGCGTGTGCTGCAAAGTTTAGTGGCTCAGTACGGCGGGAATGCTTACACGTCAGACCAGAACGGTGGAGAGCGTGAGACATGTCGAAGGCTAGGACAAGCCGAAGTGATCAATTTCATTAACTACCAAATTTATAAAGCAAACAATCCACATTTATTCCTTGAACAGGTAATCGAAAATGACTGAACAAACTCAAACCACAACTGAAGATACAACTCAAACCACAACAGCACCTGATACAACTCAGACACAGACTGAGCAAACGGTTACTACCCAAACAGAAGCTACTGCAACGGCTCAAACTGAAGGTGAACAAACTCCGGCTGAAACTGGTGTGCCTGAATCGGCAGATGCCTATGCAATCGGTATTGATGGCTTTGATATGGACGGATTCAAAGAATCAAACCCTGAAGTATTCGGTAAGTTTCATGAAGCGGGTATTAGTAATGACCAGGCCACAGCAGTTCTAAAAATTTGGGATGAATACAATCAAATCCAAGTTGAAGCGCTTCAAGAAGAATGGGGCGGTGAATTTAATCAAAACTTACGTTTCGCCCAACAAGCAGCAAAAGCAGCTGGTCTTTCAGATGCAGATCTCGATTCACCAACGATGGGCCTTAAGTTAGCTGCGTTCTATGGCAAACAACTTCAAGAAGATATGCCACCTGCAGGTAACACCCAACAAAGCGGTGCGGAAAGTATTCAACAATTGATGCGAAGTGAAGCGTTTCTGAATCCTTCACATCCTGAGCATGCTCAGGTATCGCAAAAGGTTGACGCTTGGTACGACAAAAATTTCCAATAAGGGGAATTAGCGCATGGCTAATGAAAACAAAATCACGGCGGCATTTGTTCAGAAGTTTCATGATACTTATGACATTGCTGCTCAGCAAAAAGAGTCACGTTTATTAAAAACCGTGACCAATATCGGGAAGGTGGAGGGTGCATCTTTTACGATTAACGATATGGGCCTAGTGGAAATGACTCCATCGGGTAACCGTTTCGGGGATACAACATGGACAATTCCAGATGTTGGTGTACGTACAGCATTAATGTCTGATTACGACCTTTTCATTCCAATTGAAAATCGTGATTTACCTAAATTAAAAGCCAATCCTACTGACAAGTACATGAAGCTTCTGACCAGTGCACGCGAACGTAAGATTGATGACATCATTTATGCAGCATTAATTGGCGGTATTACACGTAAAACAGTGGCTGACAACGGTACAGAGTCCGTAGTGACTGTGAATTTGCCAGCAAGTCAAGTTATTGCGCCAACCTTTGGCACACTGAAGCAGCAAATCATTAAAGCGAAATCACTATTCCGTAAAAATGAATGTGATGAGCAGAATGGTGAAGAAATTTTCATGACGTATACGTCTGACATGATGGCTGATTTTTTAAATGATGGCGATCTAACAGATGCTGACAAAATGACAATTCAGATGCTGCGTGATGGTGCTGTAGGTACCAAGTGGCTAGGTGTTGAATGGATCGCTTACGAAAAGGTTGCTGCAGGTGCAACTGAAGGCAGTAAACGTGCAGTGATGTATACCAAATCTGCAGTGCATTTTGGTGATGCTGATATTACTGGCTTCGATATTTCAACTCGTCCAGATAAGAAAAACATTAAACAGGTTGGTGGCGTTCACTCATTTGGTGCTGGTCGTGCCAATGAGGTGAAAGTGGTAGCTGTAGACTTCGCGGCAGCTTAAGCAGGGGCTTTGGCCTAACATCTTGGCATGGGGTGTTAGGTCTTTTTTTTATTTTTGTTAGTTGAAATTTTATAACATGTTCCAATATATAAATTTCAAATAAAACCAAAGGGTAAGAAACGAAGTGAAGTACGAAGAAATTGAAAAACTATTGGAAGAAGAACGTGAAATTTTAGCAATGCATAAACAAAATTTAGATGATTTTATTGATCAAGGTTTTAATGGTTTTGTGAGTAAAGACGAGTTACGTGAAATGCTAAGCAAAGGCGAGCAAGTTTGGGATAAATACAAAACGGAAATGAATCGATTAGTTTCCGAAATACAGATTTCAGGCCTTAAGGTTATGGATTTAAATCTAAAGCTGAAAAATTATAAAGTGTGAATCGAATTTAACACCCAACAAACCCAACTCTAAAAGCCCTCAAGCTAATCAAAACTTGAGGGCTTTTTTATGACTACAACACGAGTATCGATCTGCAATTATGCGCTGAGTTTAATTGGTGACAGCAGCATTGCAGCGTTTGAAGAAGACACAGCACGTGCTGAACGTGTACGAAATATTTACGACCAAGTACGCAAGTCTGTACTTCGGGATCATCCATGGTCATGTGCTAAAAAGCGTGTGATTCTCTCACCAGTGACGACTTATCCAGCTTTCGGCTATGCCAATGCTTTCACATTGCCTAATGATTTTATTCGCTTGATCAATGCCAATCAGTGCCGTTATGAAATTGAAGGTCGTCATATTCTTGCAGATAACAATCAGATCAATCTTGAATACATCTTCGATAATGACAACGAAGACACATGGGACTCAATGCTCATTGAGGCCATGTCATTAAAAATGACTTCAAAGCTATGTAAGCCAAACACTGGTAGTGATGCCGCAGGTGAATCTGCAAAAGCTGAATATGAGCAATTGCTGAAAAAAGCACGCTTTGTGAACTCTCAGGAACGACCAGCTCAGCACCTTAACTATGGTGAGTCAGGTTACTTGGAGGCACGAGACTAATGAAACAGTGGATTCTAAAAAACAATATGAGCAGTGGTGAGCTTTCACCGTTGCTCTGGACACGTACAGACGTGCAGCAGTATGCCAACGGTGCAAAGAAACTGCTCAATGTTATTCCATTGGTTGAGGGTGGTGTAAAGCGTAGACCGGGCACACGGCATAGAGGTACTTTTGATACAGCCGTTCGCTTGATTCCATTCATTGCCAGCTCTGAAAATGCTTATATGTTGGTACTAAGTCTGAATCAATTACAGGTTTATAACCCACGAACCAATAGCATTGTTTGGTCTACTGCAACGCCATACGATACCGAGCAAAAGATCCGTGAAATTCAGGTCGCACATACACGTTATCGTATGTACTTTGTGCAAGGTGAAACGCCAGTCCATCGTTTTATATCCAGTGAGGACTTTAGCTCTTGGGCTTTTGCACCATTCACGTTCTCAGTAACGCCTAATGATGAAAATGGCACGTCTCCTAACGTTGCATTAACTCCATCAGGTACAGATGTTGGGAAGGTGATTAAACTCACAGCGGCAGCATTTCCTATTTGGGTAAGTACTGAAACTTATCTAACTGGTGAGCGTGTTCGCTATAGCTCTCAGACTTGGCAAGCCTTGGCAGATAACACAGGATCAGCACCAACTGCCGAAAACACAAATTGGCAATCTGTGACAAATGAAGATGCCGCTGTTTTTAATTCAAGTCATATCGGTGCAATCGTTTCAATCAACGGTGGTCAGGTCAAAATCACTTCAATTACTTCATCATCAATCGCAAAGGGTGAAGTGCTTGTTAAGTTGAATGCAGATGTTGAAGCCATAGCTAAATCGTGGTCCCTCAATGGTCTGGCATTTAGTGCGTCAGCCGGTTATCCAAGAGCCGTTGTATTTTTTAAACAACGTCTAGTCTTTGCCAATACAAAAACAAGCCCGAATCAGCTTTGGTTCAGTGCGATCGGAAGTGATGCAGACTTCTTAGAGTCCTCAGATGATGCAGATGCATTCAGTATTGCGTCATCTTCTGCTCAATCAGATAACATTTTGCACTTGGCTCAACGTGGTGGTGTGGTTGCGCTTACAGGCGGCTCAGAGTTCCTAATTAGCTCAAGTGGTGCATTGACACCAGCATCAGCGCAAATCGAGCAGCACACATCGTATGGCGTTCAAAAAGACGTACGTCCGTGTATGGTGGGTAATGAATTGCTATTTGCACAACGTGGTGGCGAACGGCTGCGAGCTTTGTCATTCCGTTATGAAGTAGATGGCCTGGTTAGTCCTGAGCTTTCTGCAATTGCACCACATATTCCAAGTGAACACGGAGGATTCAAAGAGATCGCCTATCAACAAACACCGGATAGTACTGTTTGGATGGTACTTAATGATGGCAAGGTGGGGAGTATTACGCTTAACCGTGACCAAGAGATGAATGCATGGGCCTTGCATGATTTTGGCGGTAAAGCGATTTCAGTATGTACCTTGCCAACGACTTCAGGTGCAGATCAGTGTTTCATGCTTATTCAGCGTGGTACCCATATTTTTATTGAAGAAGTACTGCACGAAGCCATGAGCGATTGTGAAATAGCCTATAGCAATGCCATGGATGCAAACGTGGTCGGAAGCCTGACAAATCCACATCTAAACTGGCGTAATGATGATGGGTATTTCTATCAAGATTCTGATTTCAGTTTAGATGATCAACCTAAATGGTATGGCCAGCCATTTGAAGTTGAAGTCAGCCTATTGCCACCTGATTTTAGCCAAGTTCCTTCTACTGCGATGTTCCATAAAATCATGGTGCATAGCGTTGTGTTATGGCTGAAGAATTCGATTGGTGGCTATGTATCAGGTCGTGAGCTTAAACATAAGAAAATTAATCAATCAGCATTCCAAAATCTACCGTTCACAGGCTATGTCGAAGAATCTTTGAGTGGTTGGTGTGCCTTACATGAACTTGATTTAAAAATAACACACAACAAACCGATGCCGTTCCACGTTCAAAGTATCTCTATGTTGGTATCAATGAACGAGAAATAAAAATGAAAGTACGTTTAGCGGCTCATTCGGAATTAAACACGGTTCTCGATTTATGTAAAAAGTTAATCGCTGAATCACCAGTATTTAGCAAACAACGTTTTAACGAGCGATCGACCACGGCATTTATCAATCATCAAATCAGTAAAGATTCTGTCTTGGTTGTCTTGGATGAATACGAAAATGTCATCGGTGCTGCAATCTGTGCGACCTGCATTGATTGGCGTACTGGTGATCGTTTAGCCATTGAGCAAGGCATTTATGTTTTGCCTGAATATCGCAGCAGTAAAGCTGGCATTTTACTGGTCAAAGGTTTCAAAGAATGGGCGGCAAATAATGAAGCAGACCGTATTCAAATTGGAACCATGTCAGGCATTGAAGCTGAACGAGTTGTGAAGCTGTATGAACGTCTTGGTTTTAAACAAGCAGGTTATGTACTGGAAGCGGAGGCTTAATCATGTGTAGTGGTGGAATGGTTAGCTCAGGTTTTGATGCTTTAGGCAACATGGCCAATGCTGTGCAGGTGGACGCAGAAGCCAAGGGTAATGCAAAAACGGTACGTTCAGTTGCGCGTGCTCAGGCAGAACGTACCAAAGCTCAAGGGCGAAAGAATGCATCAAGCGCACGTGCGGCAGCGGCAGAAAATGGACTGGATGTTGATGTGGGATCAGCAGCTTTAATTCAGGACGAACATATCAGTGATGCTACTTATAACGCATCGATCACGGTGCAAGATGCAAATCACAATGCGCAGAACATTCGTCGTGCAGGGAAAATGCAACGTAACAACTATGGCATGAAAGCAGCTAGCGGCTTGATTGATATGGGAGCGCAAGCGGTTTCAGGAGGGTGGAAGTAATGCTGATACCTAGATCGCAAGGGCGTGAAGTTTCTCAGCCAAATTTACAACAACATACCCCAATTACAGGCTTGCAGGAGATGGGGCGCTCTATTGGTGGGACTATGAATGCACATGAGGAGAAGCTACGAGAGCAAGAAGCGCAACAAAAACAAATTGCTTTGTATCATGACAAGATCAATGAGCAAGAAGCCAAGGTCAAGCTTGACGATGTGATGACTTCGGAAATGTCAGAAAAAGTCACACTCGTTAAAAATGATGTATCGAATGGTGTATATAACGCTCAGAAAGGCGGTGAAACTTTAAAAAAATGGTCAGATGAACGATACAAGCAGCTTGAAGAAACAGTACCGCTGCATGCACGGGAACAGTTCAAAAGCTATTGGGATGAAAGTATCAGTCGTCAGAGCACAGATTTATTGCCACTACAGTTACGTGCAGATGCGCAAAAGTCAGCTCAATTGGTCGATCGAGCATTTGATATTGCCACGCGATACGAAGATAAAGCAGGTGAAGAGTACTTAGAAATTTATTTAGCCACTGCTCAAATGCCTGAAGCACGTAAATCAGAGATTCGCCAAACCTATAAAACCACACGAAATATCATGGACATTGATGGTCGTATTTCATCGGCCGTGGAAAATGAGGATCTAGAATCATTACAAGGGCTACTGACAGATATCGATGCTAATAAGTACGGTTATATTGATGGTCCAACTAATCAACAAAAGCGCAATCAGGTGCTCAGTCGTATTGATTCAATTGAGACTAAGCAACGTGCCGAAGCAAATAAACGCAATTCGGAAGCGGGCAAATTTCTGAATGAATATAAAGCCAATGTATTAACTGGTCGTGCTCAAGACTCAGAATATGAGTCAAATATTGGATCATTAGTACAAGGCACAGAATACGAAAAAGAGTTTCAATTTTATAAAGCGCAGTCGGTCAATATTCAAAAGTTTGCAAACTTGCCAACCAGTGAAATGCTTAAGCGTATTAACCAGCAAAAAGCCAATATGAAAAATACCGCTTCGGCTGATGCTGTCACAGAAGAAAAGCTGCTCGGTGTATTTGAGGGGCTGTATAAAGACAAACTTGAAACTGCGAAAAACAATCCAAATCAAATTGTGCGTGAAACTGGCTTACAGGTGCATAGCTTAAGCGGTGCTGAGCTTAAATCTAATCCGTCGTCATGGGTAAGTAAGGCGGTTCAAAATGGTACGAGTCAGCTTGCTTTGAAAGATCCAAATGTAAAAGTACGGCCTATTTCTGCGGAGGATTTACCTGAAGCGAAAAAAGCGTTTGATAGTTTAAGTGTACAAGGCAAATTAGATTTTATTGCTCAGCTTCAATCACAGAGTAAAGGCCATGCAAATGCAGCAACCATTTGGGGTGCAACATTGGGTCAGTTGGGTGGTGGAGATCAAAACTATATTGCTGCAGGTTTAGCACGATCAAATGGATTTAAGTCTACAGATAACCGTGATTTAGCTACGTCTATTGTGAACGGCACACAATTACTAAAAAACAAGCAGCTCATCATGCCTAAAGAAGCAGATCTAAAAGCAGAGTTTAATGCGTATGTAGGTAATACCGTTTCAGGAACAACTGCGAATAATCTGTTTAATGTATTCAAAGCTATTTACGTCGACACGATGGATGCACGTGGTTATCAACACGCAAAGAGTGATGATTTGCCGAATAAGGAAATCCTTAAAACTGCGTTGAGCATGGCTACTGGTGGTGTTTATTCTCAGCGTGGCTCATTTAAAAACTACGCAGATGGCAAAGTCCAAGATTGGAAAGTATCTAAGCCATACGGTATGTCTGACGATTCTTTTGAAGATCGATTAGATTCAGGTTATTCAGGCATTTCTAAAAGCACCGGTATTTCAGAATCAGACCTTAAATCATTACGTTTACGTCAATCAACAGTGCGAACTAAAAAAGGTGATATCCAATACGACTTGATCAATGAACGTGGCAATCCACTTGTTGTGAATGGCGTGCAGTGGCGGATCTACATGAACGGAGTGACTAAGTAATGGCGAATTGGATTTCAGAACTAAATGACGGTGAGCAACAGTCATTTGATGATATGAATGCAAAGGGTTTAACTGGTAAAGCTCCTAAAAAAGAACCTGGTCTATTTGATGGAATTGGTACGGCGGTACCGCGTGGTGTCGCAGCTGGTGCAATCAAAGTTTATGACACTGCTAAGAAACCTTTTGAACGTGTTGCAGATCATGTGCAGTATGCCATTGAGGATGTTCAAAACGGTGGATTAGATGGTGGACTTGATGTACGAGAGCCATCATTTACCGATGTGCATGAAGCCAAAAACAAAGATCGTCGGGATGCTTTGGTCAGTCAAATTGAAGATCTACAAGATGCACCAAATTCAGGTACAGCAGCCAACATCACTTTTGGTATTTCCGACTTCGCTATACGCGCATTAGGTGGTGGGGTTGTTGCAGGCCCACTAGGTGCAGCAGCGGTGACAGGTGGTTCAGAGATGAACTATAGCCGCGAAGATTTGATCTCTAAGGGCGTGGACGAAGATACAGCTACTAAGGTGGCTGCATTGGATGGTACGGTTGCAGCAGTGTCAACAGCATTACCGATTTCATACGGCTTTAAGGGAACAGGTGGTTTGTTAAAAGATGGTCTTTTATCTGTCTTGAGTGCCAGTGGCCTATCACAAGGTGGTCAGTTTGTAAGTGGTCAAATACTTGAAGCGAATGACTATGAAAAACAAGCCAAAAAATATGAAGTTAATGCTGAGACCATCACAACTGATGTGCTCTTAAATACCTTGTTCTTTGGTACTGCGCGTGGAGCAAGTGCATATCTTGATAACAGCAAAGTCACACCTGAGCAAAAGCAAGCAGCTTTAGTTTTGAATGAGCTTGAGTTTGATGATGCAGCCGCACCAGTGAAGCCAGCCAATGCAGTTCAAGCCAATAATCATTTAAAAAATATGGATAGTGCTACTGGTGATATTCGTGCCGGTCGTCCTGTTCGTGTGCAACATGCTGTTGAAGGTGAGGAAAAGCGTAAGCCTTTAAATTATGAATCTATGGCATTGCCGGCTAATGCCAAATCAATTGCACGTAAAGCACAGCAAGAAGGTGTAGATCCAGCTGTAGCTTTAACGATTAGTCATATCGAAACAGCTGGTACATTCAGTCACACCGCTAAAAACCCAACATCCACAGCGCACGGCCTATTTCAAATCTTAGACAAGACTTGGAGGGGTCAAGGCGGTGGTGATCGAAGCAGCGTAGATGAGCAGATCAAGCAAGGTTTGAAACATATTAAAAATGCCAATGCATCTATGCGTAAAAGTTTGGGCCGTGAACCTGTTGCACATGAGCAATATTTAGGGCACTTATTGGGACCGGGTGGAGCTGCTGCAGTCTTAAAAGCAGATCCGAATGCCAAGCTAATTGATATTGTCCGTAAATACGATGCAAAGAATGCCAACGCTATTGTAAAAAATAATGGCATGGATGGCATGACCGTCGGGCAAGCCATTGGTAAATGGGAAAGGAAATGGAATAGCTTAAGCGCACGTTACGGTGGAAATAGTCGAAGCACAGCCTTAGGTTTAGATGGTTCAACCTATGACATGGCCTATGAAGTTAAAAGCCTTGGTGAACTGATTGCATCAAATGATATGGCCTATGGTGTAAACCCACTTTATCCAGCCGATCTGCAACCACGTGACCGCACACGTGAAGCCAGTCGCCAACAAATTGAAAATATGGCCAACGATTTAAAGCCGCAGTTTTTGGGTGAATCTCCAAAGCTGTCAGATGGTGCACCGATCATTGGTTTAGATAACGTTGTTGAGTCGGGCAACGGTCGAACCTTAGCAATTGCCAAAGCTTATGAATCAGGCAAAGCAGATGAATACCGAGCTTTCCTTGACCAATATGCAGCGGAAAAGGGTTGGGATATTTCAGGTATAGACCGTCCTGTCTTAGTGCGTACACGCTTAACAGACACAGACCGTGTGCAATTCACCAAGTTAGCCAATGAAGCGGATGTGGCGCAATACAGCGCATCTGAGCGAGCAGTAAGTGATATAGATCGTTTGCCAGATGCTTCAATGCTCAAAATCAATAATGATGGATCGATCAATCTTGATGGTTCAATGGATTATGTTCGCGGCTTTGTGAATGCTCTACCTGAATCAGAAAAACCCAATGTTCTAACTGATGATGGTCGCCTATCTCAAACTGGTAAGCAGCGCATTGAATCCGCAATTATGCAAAGTGCCTACGGTGATTCTAGTCTTGTAACGAGACTATATGAAAATATCGATGATGATAGTAAGACTGTATTGAATGCCTTGCTTCGTGCAGCTCCACAACTTGCTCAATTAGATGCATTGGTCAAACAAGGTGGACGACATGCAAACACATTGTCTAAGGATTTGGCTCAGGCGGCACAAAAACTCAGTGATTTGAAAGCCAATGGTCAAAACGTACCTGATTATTTAAATCAAAATCAGCTCATCGATGACGGTTTAAGTGATGGTGCAAAGCAGTTTTTAAACGTGTTTGATACCAATAAACGCAGTGCTAAAGGAATTTCAGAAAATATTCAGTCTGAGATTGATCGAATCGAGGGGATGGGAGATCCACGACAAGGTTCATTATTTGGTGACGGCCCAGAAGAATCTGCGGCATTGGATATCATCATGCAAAACCCTGATCAGCAGATCAGTGTGACTCGTTATGATCCTGACGGAAACCCTGAAGAAATTACCATGACTTTGCGTGAACGATTGAATGAACTGGAAACCGAAGCGAAACAAGCACAGCAAGATACTTTGGCGGCTCAGACAGCAATTAGTTGTGCTTTACAGTTTGGGGAATAGTTTTACCCAACAAACTTAATTGAAAACCATGCTCAGATGCTAAAAACATTTGAGCATTTTTTATGAAAGAGCAATGCAAAGCAGCCGTAGCCAAAGCACTCGGCAAAGACTCACTAAACCAACAAGAAGCCACTGACATTGAAAACCGCATCAAAGATGCAATGAAGTCTGTAGCACGCAAAGACATTAATGCTTGGCGCAATTTATCTGAAATGGAAAAGCTGACGAAAGCCGGTGAATTTGTCGCACAAGATATTCAAGAACAACTTAAGCGAAAGCATGCCATAGCTGCACGCGACATTCTCACTCAAAACAAAAATCTTGCCACATTAGACCATCAAACTTTAACTGCATCCGAAGTTGTAGACCGTATGGTTGCACCGCATGGCGATATGTCAGGCATTCAATCAATTGATTCAAAAGCGCGTGCGACTGCAGCAATTTACCGTGGTGAGCTTGTGGACTTCTACACCAATGTTAAAGGTGGCCTTGGCGTATTCACTGATAAAGAATTAGTAATGAAAATTGTCCGTGAACGTTTTGGCGATAACACCGGTGATCCACTGGCAAAGCAAATCAGCGACAAGATGGGCGAAGTTTTTGAAGGTATGCGTCAGCGTTTTAACCGTGCAGGCGGTGACATTGGAAAGTTGGATGATTGGGGATTGCCGCAGACCCACGATTTACAAAAAATCGTTTTGGCGGGTAAGGAAGCGTGGGTAAATAAGGCTGAGCAGTTGATCAATACTGAAAAGTATATCCATGAAGATGGAACGTTCTATTCACAGCAAGAGATCCGTAGCTTACTCGAGTATTCATTCGACACATTAACCAGTAATGGTGCAAATAAAACTGAAGTAGGTCGGCAGTCAGCTGGCGGTGTTTCATCAAAAGTTACGAGTCGACACAGTGAAAGTCGTGTACTGCATTTTAAGGATGCAAATGCATGGCTTGAGTATCAGTCAGATTTTGGTGGGATGCCATTTGTAGACCTGATTGAAGCACACATAAACGGGTTATCCAAAGACATTGCATTAGTTGAAAACCTAGGTAGCAATCCAAAAAATGCTATGCGTATTTTGATGGATGCAGCAGAAAAAAAAGATTGGTTAAAAGGTGTAGATGCAAATACAACTGGGAAGTCACGTAAACGTGCACAGACGATGTTTGATGAATTTTCAGGTGCCAATACACCCGAATCTGAAGTCCTTGCAAATATGGGCCTTGCATACCGATCTATGAACGTTGCTTCGATGCTAGGCGGTACAACACTGTCATCGATCACGGATCAAGCCATGATTGCCAAGACGGCATCTATTCATGGCATCGCATACCGTAAAACTTTTGGAGAACTTGTATCTCAGCTCAACCCTAAAAATAAAGAAGATCGTCAGCTTGCACACAGCTTAGGACTAGCAACTGAGGAAATGTTAGGTTCGATTGCGCGTTGGTCAGATGATGGCCTGACTTCTGTAAGTGGCAAAAGTCAAAAACTTGCACGTGTCTCCAGTGCTGTAGCTTCACAGGTAATGCGAGTATCTGGACTGAATGCACTGACAGCTGCTTCAAAAGTTGGCTTCACAAAAATGCTGATGGAAAAATATGGTCGTCTTAGTCGTGATAAGGCTTGGTCTGATCTCAGTGAAATGGATCGTGAACTGATGACTAAAACAGGCCTTAGTGAACGTGCGTGGGAAGTGATGCGTCTGGCTGAGCCCGTTGTCGATCTCAAAGGCAATCAGCTTATGTCAGCTCGTTCAATCTATGAAATACCTGATGAAAAACTAACAGCGTTTGGTGAACCCCAAAAAGTTAAAGATGAAATCGCAACAAGTTTTCAAGCGCACTTATTAGATGAGCAAGGTATGGCGGTAGTTGAAGCTGGCTTACGTGAACGTACTTGGATGAATGCAGGGCAAAAGAAAGGTACTGGTATGGGGGAAATTGTTAAGTCCATGCTGCAATTTAAATCATTCCCTACTGCTTTTCTTATGCGCCATGGTAGTCGTGCTATGTCATTTGAAAAGGGCACTTCTAAAGCTGCTTATGGTGCATCACTTGTTGCTATGACAACTTTACTCGGTGCTTTGGTTGTTCAGCTTAAAGAGATTGCCAATGGAAACGATCCTTCAACGATGTGGGATAGTGACGATCCGCAAAAGACCATGAACTTCTTAACACGCTCAGCAGTTCAAGGTGGTGGCTTATCAATACTAGGCGATATTCTTGTGGCAGGTACTGATACCAGTGGGCGAAGTGCGACAGATTTTATGGTTGGCCCTTTCGGTTCTGATGTAAAAACGGCACTAGGTTTAACGGTAGGTAACTTTACTCAATACTATGAAGGCAAGGATACTAGTGCGGGTAATGAAGCTTTTAAATTTATAAAAAATAAAATCCCCGCACAGAACTTGTGGTACACCAAGGCAGCAATTAATAGATTGGTTTTTGATAAAATTCAGGATGTAGTTGCGCCTGGTTATCGTGAAAAAATGTTGAGAAAAGCTGAACGTGAACATGGGCGCACTAGAATGTGGGGTGATGTTGACTACGACTTTGATTTTAGTTTTGATGCTATTAGAAATAATGATGATGAATACAGATCACCAAGTTTTGAAAAAGTTATCCAATAGAGTTACCCAACAAAGCTAATCACGATCCCCTTTATAAGTTGCTTATAAGGGGGATTTTTTTATGCGTGATGATCAAATCGAAGACTTGATAAAACTTTCCGAAGATGTAGCAGACGACTTTATTGTCACTACATGCGCGGCCATTAATACCGATATTCACACTAAGCAAGGTCGTGGCGATAAAGGATTTTTATACAAAATCTCAAAAGATACCGCAGGGGTATTAGCCAATATCGAGCGTGTGATTGCTTTTAAAAAAGGGAAAATTCCACCAATTAGTGCAACACAAGAGACACAGGAGAAATATGAAAAACAGTTAATTGCTAAAGCCGAAGCTGCAGCTGAAAAAATTAAACAGCGTTTAAGCTAATGATTAAACCTAAGATTTCATTCTTAGCTTTCTTTCTACTTTGGGCTGAATACCAAGGCTGGAAAGTACCTGCATTTCATGTACAGGTCTGCGAGTTCCTAGAGTACTGGTATATCAATGGGCGTACAGCTTTATTGATGTTGCCGCGTGGTCACTCAAAATCAAGCATGCTGGATGTATTTAACGCATGGGTTATTTATTGTTGGCCTGAAGGAACAATGATTCTGCATCAAGGCACAACCGATCCGGATGCCTATAAATGCTCTAACGGTACAAAGAATGTTCTAGAAAATCATCCGTTATGTATTGGTAATAAATCGGTCAAACGTCGAAGTGGTGAAACTGAACGTTGGTGGGTACAAGGCTCAAAAGATATTAGATACGGCACAATGCTTTCAAAAGGGATTCTTTCAGGTGTAACAGGGCATCGTGCCACGTTCATTCAAAACGATGACGTTGAAACACCAAAGACTACAGGCACACCAGATCAGCGTGAAAAATTACGTTTTCGACTATCTGAGCAAACTCATATTGCAATACCGGGTGCCAAAAAGCTTTGGATCGGTACACCTCACTCACATGATTCTTTATATGACGAAATAAAAAAATTAAGAAAAGTTAGTGTACTGGTGCTGAAAATGTTTGAACATGAAAAACGTATTGAAAAAGCTGAAGCAGATAAGGTTTATACGCTTAGCTTTGAGCCTGTTCATGCATTCTCAGGAATTGGTGAAGGTTCAAAATATTTGCATAAAGGCGAGGATTACGAATGCTTTAAATCAGGCGATCTATTTAAGGTCGTCTTGAAGCAAGCCGCATATGTAGTAGATTTCTATTCAGAAGGCATTTGGGCTGAACGCTTCACACCTGAAGAAATGGAAGCCCGACGAGAAGAATGTAAAACTTTAAACGAATGGGACTCTCAGTATCAGATGCATGCCAAGCCAGTTGGTGATGTGCGCCTTGATCCGAGCTTTATGATTCCATATGAATGTGAGCCTGTACTTCGTCGTGCTAATGGTCAATTTGTGATGATGCTTGGTGAGCGTCAAATTGTTGGTATCACACTGCAATGGGATCCTTCATCTGGCAAAACTAAATCAGATATTTCCTCTACTGCATTGGTTCTGCATGATGACTTTGGTAATAAGTACTGGCATCGATCATTTAACTTGGTTGGACCAGTTGTTGAACACAATGAAAGTGGTCATATCAATGGCGGTCAGGTGTGGCAGCTATGCGATCTAATTGAGCAATTCCATGTGCCAAGGGTAACGATTGAAACCAACGGCATAGGTGGCTTTGCTCCGGCATCACTTAAAGGTGCGTTGAAGGCTAGAAAAATTAGATGTGGTGTTACCGAGAAACATAATACTAAGCCTAAGAACAAGCGTATTTTAGATGCGCTTGAGGGCCCATTATTGTCAGGACTTTTATGGGTGCATACATCAATTATTGATAAACCTGAAGGTGGAGAAAATAACTCTGCGGTTTACAAGAAATTCAGTGCTTTTAACCCCGCAATTACTGAACAAGAAGATGATGAAATGGACTCACTAGCTGGTGCTATTACAGATCAGCCTGAACGTGTCGGCAAAATACACAGCCAAAATGAACAAAGAGAAGGTGTTAATTGGAGGAATAAAAGTAGTGTGACGAGTTGCGCTACAGACTTCGATTAACAGGGGATTACCATGGCTGTACAACCTCAAACGCCATATAAAGAATATACCGCAAACGGTGCGACTACTGTCTTTCCACTTGAATTTGACTGTGAAAACAAAGACCACTTAATTGTGATGTTGGATGATGCTGAAGTAGATAATTCAACATGGTCACTTACTGATGAGCAAGTGATTTTTAATGTCGCACCAGCTGTAGATAAAAAGATTACATTGCAACGAAATACACCGTATCGTCGTGATCGTAATTATCAAGCTTACGACAATTCATTTCGACCTGGCCCAGTAAATGATGATTTTGACTGGATTTGGTGGAAGTTGCAGGAATTGGGTGTTGCTGACTGGATTCTTGGAGCGCGTCTTGATGCATTGAAAAATTATGTAGACCGTAAAGATGATGAGCTTAAAGCCTATCTCATGGAAGAGATCCGCAAGCAGGGTGTAGCTTTAGACCAGCTTGATGCATACTACAACTATCTAATGGAGCGTCTTGCTCAAATTGCAGTAGATAAAGGGTGGGATGCTACGTTTGTAGTTGATGGTGATAAGAATCAACATCAAATTAATGAAGAAACTCAAATATCCTTTACGTTGCAAAAATTGCATAACAAATCATCAGCAACTTTTACGGACTATTTGACAGCAAGTGAGATTGCAAACAGATCAACTATAGACCTTTCTGCGAAACTACAATCGATTAATGATGCGGGGGATATTAGCACCTTAAGAGTAACAAATGGGACCTACTATATTAATGACGTTGTTACATTCAACCGTGATTTTACTTTTGATATGGATAGTGATGCAGTATTTAAATTGGGAGAAAGTGGTTCAATTAAGTTCGAGGGTTCTGCAACACTGATTGGAAAGCCGACTGCTAACATAATAAATAATTCAAAAACAATAAGCATTCCTAACACATTATCGCCTTATGACTTAGTTTGTATTTACAATCCCACTGACTATAGTTTTTCACCACATCGTGCAAACTATAAAGCAGGTGAGTTTTTAAAAGTTGCATCTGCGACACCAACAAGTTTTTTTATATTCGGCAGAACATATGCTGATTATATTGCTACTGATGTAGATATTTACAAAATAAATTCAATTAAAATTAGTTTTAACCGGTTTAATGTCGATGCAACAAATTCTCTAGCGACAACACCTGTTAAGTTTACATTTTGCGAGGATTTAAATGCCTCTAGCTTTTTTAATAGGAACTCGAAGTCGGCTGGGGTTACTTTAGACCGTTGTTATAATACTAATTTTGGAGACCCGGTAGGAACTAACACACAAGAACTAATAGGCACAAACTACGGTGTTGTTATATCCAATTGCCAATACATGCGAGTTTCAGGCAGTGGATCTATGGCTGTTCGACACTGTATGACTTCAGGTGGTGACAATGTTATTTGTTCTGTTCCATGTCGTGAGTTAATTATCAGTGATTCTACTTTTAAAGGTGGTTCAACGACAGGGATAACGTCAGCGGATTTTCACGGTAACACTGAGCAATCAATGTACAAAGATTGTGTTATAGAGGGCTTATCAATAGGGGGTAAAAACAATACCGTAAAGGGCTGTACAATTATCGGAAGACCAACTGACAGCCTAGCCATTTCCGTAGGTGAAATTGTGGGTGGGTACTTTGACTTTATTGACTGCAATATTGTTGCAAATTCAAACATAGCGAATAGTTTTGGTGCGATAACTATTGCAATAGATAATGATAAGGATTTGCTTGAGGATTTAACAATTAATTTCAAAAACTTAAAAATTAATGGTAAGTCCACAGCGGCTTATAATTTAATTCGAGTTGTTACATCAGTAAACAATGTAATATCAAAAAAAATTACGATTAACATTGATGGTTTTGATTGTAAGTTGACTAATCATGGCTCTATTCTCTATGTTCAAGGAGGCGCTTCGCAACCGATATTACCTAATGTAGAGGTAAACATGCACAACATCAAAACAATTAAAAAAGGGGTCGCATATGTGACAGTAACATCAACAATTCTAGCTGAAACTACAAAGTTAAACCTACCTCGGCAACGTGGGAGTCAGTTGATAGCCGTACCTCCTTCAAATATATCAGGAAATGTGGCTGGAGTACCTATAACTCTTGATTATAGCTATCCGTATGCACCTAGCGTGTTACATTCAGTTGGGACAGATGGTACATGGAGTATTGATAGTTCCTTTAATTTAAAACCGGTTCATAGCATGTTATCAATTAACAGTTTAACGCAAATACGTTTTTCTCTAGTAAGTCCATCAGCCCTTCCAGAGAAAATCTTTAAAGTGTCATTTGATGTGGGTATTTAATATTTCGGCTCACTAATTAAGGTGAGCCAAATTTTTCCATTCTCAATGCACCCATTACTAATCCCCAGGCAAAAAATGGAACAGGCCAAAACACAGGTTTTGTTGTTATCACCAAAAAGAAAGAAACAAAACACATTAAAAAACTAAATATCCAAACTTGTGAATTTTTATTACTAAGTAATTTAAAGAAAGAAATTGCTAAAAATAAAAAATTTAATATTAAGTATGTAACAAAAAATATAAGTCCAAAATTCACATATGCTGATAAAACATTATGTGAGTAATTTCCTACGTTATCACCGTTGGCGTGGCTTCCAAAATCCCCCCAAAACCAATTGTTTGAGATTGTTTGAATTGCATTTTCTTGTAGTTGTTGTCTAACTGACCATGATGATGATTGTTGAAGGTCAAATATTTCTAGTTGTCGACTGTCCGAAAATTGACTATTGAAGAACATGAAACCAAAGATAAAAATACTAATAATAACAATTGAGGTAATAAAATTTGCCTTATTACGGAATATCAAAATTAAATTTAAAGTAATTAGGCTAAGAATAAATGCTACCATTTCAGAGCGGGCGCCAATCGAGAAAATTGCAAAAGCACAAAGTCCTAAAAGTAAGATTTGGATATATTTATTCTGTGTAAAAGAATATGTAAATAATGAAATAATTAAAAAATTGCGAGCAATTGCTTGATAACCTGATAGATTTGTTTCATCAACACTATTTATTTCTGTTTTTTGTAAAAAACCTAGATTACCAGTAAAAAAGAACTGGTAAATTAAATAGAAACAAAATAAAAAACAAAATACGAGCATATATTTTGATAGTTTTTTATGTTCAATTTGATTGAAAAAAAAGCCAAGATTATAAAGTGCAAACCACATTACGATCATTAGCGCTGATTGCTCAACAGCATGGATCGAAACGTTTGAAAAAAAAGAAGAAGCAGTCACAAGTATCGCTAACAGAAGTGCGCCTAATCCAAAGAGAGTTAAATTTAATGAAGTTTTGATGTTTTCATTAGTCGATAATAGGAAAAAGGGGAGATAACATATTGCAGTAAAACCAATAATTGCACCAAAATATCCGCCCAAAAATGTAGGAATGTAGCCATTTGCTACAAGCAAATTATAGATAATTAGTGTTGGGAAGACCAAAAAAAATAAATACGAAGATAAATTTGTAGGAAATGTAAGTTTATTAATTTTCAATGATAGTTGCATTGTGTGTTTAGAAGTTACGATTTTTAAGGATTGTAGCTTTGTTTTATTGTAAATGAAATAAAAGTAGTCGAATTTAACACACAACAAACCATAACTAACCCTGATCTTTAATTATATCAGGGTTTTTTAATATCAAAAAAAAGGGGGAGGCATGTCATCAGAGCATGTGCAAACAGCAATAGAGACAAGTGCTGCAGTAACATCGGGGGCAGCAAAAACAACATTTGTAGCAGGTGGTGGAGCAGTCGCAGGGAAATGGTTGGGTTTAGATCCGATAACAGCAATTGGCCTAATTGTGGGTGTGGGTGGTTTAATAATTTCTATACTTGGCTTTCTTGTAAACTGGTATTACAAAGCTAAGGATGAGCGACGCAAGGCCGAACTGCATGAGTTTCAAGTTCATAAAACTGCAGGGCAGTGCAATGGCAAAACCTAAATATTACGTCATCGGTTCATCATTAGTTTTGGCAATGGGTTTAGGGGGTGTTGGTGGTTATCAATATATTACTGGGCCAAGTGATGAACAGGTGCAAGCCACAGCGCAAAAAGAAGGCTATACATCCAAGCCTGTAATCCCAGTTAAAGGTGATGTGCCAACAATTGGCCACGGCACAACGGTCTATCCGAATGGCGTGCGCGTCAAAATGTCAGATCCGGCAATTGATCGCAAGACTGCACTTCAATATCTCAAATTACACATGGATAAAGACGCTCAGCGCTTCAATAAAACCCTTCAGAATATTCCTGTTTCTGAGGTTGAATACGATCTGTACTTGGACTTCACTTATCAGTACGGCACAAATGCCTGGTCTCGATCTTCCATGCTTCGCCATTTAAAAGCACTTGAATATGCCCAGGCATGTAAGTCACTTTTGAAGTGGAAGTTTGTGGCCAAGCGCGACTGTAGTATTCGTTCTAATAATTGCTATGGCGTATGGACCCGACAAATTGAACGCTACAACAAGTGTATAGAGGTGAATTAGATGCCACTTTTAATACTGATCTGGAACAACAAGCGCTGGTCCTTGATTATGTTGCTGTGCATCGTGATCCTTTGCCAGCTTTTTCAAGCCAATCGATTGGCTGGTGATTTAAGCAAAGCTGAAACGGCATGCCATGACAAAATTAATAAAAAGTTAAAGCCATATATTGGTGCGGAAAAAAAAGCACAGGAGTTGGCCAACAAAGCAGGGGAAGAATATGAAAAATCAAAAGAAGTTGAGCGTGTCAAAACCGAATTTATTACACGTGAAGTGCAAAAGATTGTGGAGCGTCCTGTTTATATCAACACTTGCATTGATAAAGATGGGGTGCGTCTCATCAACGAAACTGGTAATACCGGCTAACCTTAAGACACCTTGTCCAGATCTGTTGGAATTAAAAACAGGTCAGGGTAAAGAGGTCATGTTAGTCATGATTGATGATCGGAGAAAATATATAGATTGTCAGAGTCGACATAAAGCAATTGTATCGATTGTGAAGGCTTTTAAGTGAGGGCTTCTCAACTCATTCAATTGCGAAGATTGTGACTGTGGTGGGATGGATGGGAGCTCTTAGAGGTAGACAGTATAATCAATATAGTAAAACGATTATCTATCTTAAAAATCATATCAAAATTAACATACATATTCATTAAATTACGATAAGAGAACGTGTAAAACTGTATTAGAATGTAGCCACGAAAATCTATTAATAGTTATTTTTTATATGAATTATATGACAGGCCTAGATTGGCTAAGATTTTATATGTGTCTTTTCATTGCAATCTTTCACTTCGCAGTCACTCAAGGTACAGACAATTTACTGTTTTTAGCAATAAAAAGCTCCGGTTTTTATGCCACTAGTACTTTTTTTATTTTATCAGGATTTATCTTAACTTATGTTTATGGTAATAAAATTATTAATAATGAAATTAATAAAGGGTCTTTTTTAATTAAACGACTTTCTTCCTTTTACCCATTACATATAATTTTGCAGTTTGCATTTTTATTTTTATTTTTAGCATCCGTTGTTTTTTTAAATAGTATACCTTTAACATATCAGAATTTGACTCAATCTGAGATATTTATATATTTCTTGAGATCATTTTTTCTACTTCATGCATGGGATGATATTATTCTATTTAATCAACCTTCTTGGTCATTATCTGCGCTTATATTTTTTTATATTATATTCTTATTTTCAAAAAAGTTAATGATTACAAATAGACCTTTTTTGTGGCTATCGGTTGTTTGGGTGTTATATTTAATTCCAGCCTTATATTTTTATTTAAAACCAGACTCTTTTTTAAGCTATACTATCTTACATATCAATCCATTATTACGCTTACCAGAATTTCTAAGTGGTATATTGGCATTCAATATATTTAATAAATATAAGGATTCAATAAATAAAAATATATTTATTTTAATAGGTTTTGTTGGGGTTTTATTGACTGCTGTATTGGTTTTTAAATTCCCTGATATTAAGATTTTGTTTCACAATGGTTTAGTGCTTCCGTTTCAAATTTCTCTGATTTTAGGTTGTGCTAAAATTACATATAGTAGCTCTATATCATCAACTTTTGGGAGTATGTCCTTAGTTATATTTTTGATTCATTCTTTAATTTTAAATATAACTGAATTTTTATTTAAAGGTGCTAGTGTATATTCTATGTTTGCTATAAATGTATTTATTATCATAGTGGCTAGCTATATTACACTAAAATTAATTGTTAAGCCTTTGCAGAAAACAATTAGAGATAAAGCATTAAATTAATGTAAGTAGTTTAATTTAATAAGTTTTTCTTTAAGAATAATAGCTAGTGCTGCATCAACTTTTGGACTTAAATGTTTTGCATCTCTACTCAAAGAAGGAGCTAGTTCGTGTTTGTTTTGATATTGAATATCAACTAATGTAGGCTTAATATTAATGTCTTTCCATACTTGGGGAGACATTAAATAATCTTGAAAATCAAAATAATGCTTTCCATACTTATTCTTTAGTGTTCTATTGATTTCAAGAATAGTTAATTTTTTTTCTATAGGCATGCCTCTATCTATATAATATCCACATACAATATATTTGTAATTACCTATATTTTCTATATAGTCTATCATACGAACTATACCATTGAAGACTTGTCCAGAGGTATAGTTGCCCAATGTTATATTATTCTTACCTATATTAAAAATATGAATACTATTACGATACTTTTTGAAGCCGAAATCAACATTTAAATATTTTTTACTTATATCTATATCTTTAGATGGATCGGTAATAGTAAAGTTTTTTTTGTCTAAATCTAGAACACCAGAAATGCCATTACTGAGCCTTACTGGAAAAATCCCTTTTGCATTTAGTGGCCCTATCGAATATTTCTGTTCTATCACTACAGTATTAGGTTCACCATTCCCTTTGATATGGGTATCTTTAAACGAAATTCGAATAGGGTTACTTCCCTGATGTGCGGAAATAGTCTCTATTATTTGTCCACCTATTGCATCACTTACATATAATATTTTATTAGATTGTAATTCCTTCGCAATTTTAGGAGCCATATAGGCAAATGAAGAGGAACCATAAGCTATAATAATAGTATTATTAATAGACGTATTGGTGCTGCCTTGAATAGTAAAAAATATTACGATTACCAATAAGCCTAAAGTTGTTTTCATATCTGTGTCCGTTTGATCCACATATTACTTTCGCTATTTATTATATGTGTTATGTAAAAGTAGATCCATTTGTTCATTCTTTCCATTCATCTACCATATCAGCCCAATCTTGCATCATTTTCCTACGATCAGCCAAATATTTTGCGTGATTATAAGATGCTCGGGTTTTATTATCGTCAGCATGTGCAAGTTGAGCTTCAATCCATTTGTCATCATAGCCATATTCATTCAGCAAAGTAGAAGCAGTAGCACGCAAGTCGTGAGCTGAAACATCTTCAATAGCTAAATGTTGAAACATTCTATTTAGGGTCATCTGGTTAAGCATTGAATCCGATTTATAAACCGAAGGGAACACATAAACTTTATTACCAGAGTTTAAATATTGGTTTTTTAAAATTGCGTAGACTTGTTCTGACATCGGAAGAATATGTTCGCGGCTTTTCTTCATGGCAGTCTTAGGGAAAGTTACGATGCGATCGTCAAAATCTACCCAAGACCATTCCATACGACGTATTTCTATGGTTCTAAGCATCGTGTAAAGCAGCATAAGACCAGCATTTTTTACCGTTTCAGTGCCGCCGTAAGTTTCTAAGCGAGTTCTGACCTTGATGCGCTCATCTTTATTCAATGGTCTTGCATGGGTAACTTCGGGTCGTATAACCACATCACGAACAGCGTATGTTGGATCATTCTCAGCGCGTAGGGTAGCAATGGCATATCGCATAACTGCACCAATAAACTTCCTATTCTGTATAGCTGTAACCTCACCAGTGCCACGATTCTTTTGAGATCTAACTCGTTTAATAGTATTTTTCAAAATACCTAAAACATCAGCTGACGTTACAGCTTTAATGTCTTTAGATCCGATAGCCGGAAATACATCTTTTTCCATAGAAACTGAAAATTGGTTTTTATAGTTTTCAGTCTTAGAGCTTAGGCGCTCTGCATAGTATTCTAAAGCAACATTTTTAAAAGTATTTGTTAGTTTGTTTTCTTCTTCAAGTTTGAGCTGCTTTCTCTCTAAAACTGGATGAATCCCTCGGGCAAGTTTTGCCCTCATTTCTTCACGCAAAATGCGAGCATCAGCTAAACCGATTGATGGATACTCACCAAGACTCATTGATGACTCTTTACCTTGATGCGTAAATTTAAAACGCCAAACTTTCGTACCTGATGGGCGAACTTCAATATACAGGCGATCTGAATCTAATATTCGGTAAACCTTCTCTTGTGGTTTAAGTGTTTTAATTTTTGCATCTGTAAGCTTATTGGAGGCCATACGGGTAACGAACGGGTAAATTTAAGGTTACCCGCAATATTACCCGTAAATGTACCGGATTAAGAAGAACTAAAAGGAACTAATACAAACCTATTTTGTAACAAATCAGACTGTTATGTAGGTCAAAGGAACTAATGGGGAGCAGTGTGAATCTCAATACTTTTTTTCGATCATCAAAAGCATGAGCGTATTAACCTTTGAAATTTATGCACTTAAATGTGCTTTGAATAGTCCGAAATGATTCTAAATAGTTGTATATTGACCCAAATATCGTGTGGATATTTTAAATAGAAAAATAGTGAAATATTTAGAATGCAGCCAATCATAGCAAATATTATTCAATTTCTGCTGAACAATTTCGCCAAAGTTCATCGCAAATGAAATCATTTCAATAAATTTTCGACTTATAAATTTGGGATTTAATTTGAACAAGACATTAGGCTGAATTTAAGTGGGTAAAATATGTTCAATTGATATTTTAAAAAGATCTGCTTGATGTCGTTAAAAATAGCAATTCAGGCTCTAGATGGAAAAATATGAACCGTTTTGAAGCAAAATCACCAAAATGGAGCACAATTAATGTTAAGGTAAATTGATTAAAATTAAAACAAAATGGTTAAATTAACGTCAAAAAATGGGTACTTTACGGGCTCAAAAAACCTAGATATCGATCATTAATTCAGTTATTACGTCAGTATTTTTCCATTTATAACTAGCTAAGCCATTAGTTTCTATCGTATTTAAATTCGACCTTAAAGCTTTGATAAAATCTCAATGATTTTATCGTTGAAAGCGATTAATCATTTTGGTGCAAAACCAAGTTGCACTATTTTGATACACCTGCGAGAAGTTTTTAAACAAAAGTGATGAAGAGTGGCTGAATATGGTGCATTTACTGTTACACACAGTATAATAGTCGAAAAGCTAGGAGCTAAAATCTTCTATTCTGATAAGGAATTCAATATTTTAGCTTGGCTTTTAAAAGTTGGTACGGTAATTGCTTAATAACTACCAACTACTAACACGCACTTCAGTGTGCACAAAAAAATCATCGGAGCAAAATGAGCATGGCGAACAAGGTCCTTCAACTCATCCAAGAAAGTGGCGCAAAATGGGTCGATTTTCGCTTTACTGATACTAAGGGTAAAGAACAACACGTAACTTACCCAGCAGATTCAATCGACGAAGATACGTTTGAAGATGGCAAAATGTTTGATGGTTCTTCAATTGCTGGTTGGAAAGGCATTGAAGCATCTGACATGATCTTACGTCCAGATGCAGAAACTTGTTTTATCGACCCGTTCTTTGCAGAAGCTACAGTTGTTGTGACTTGTGATGTTATCGAACCTTCAACTGGTCAAGGTTATGAACGTGACCCACGCTCTATTGCTCGCCGTGCGGAAGAATACCTAAAATCAACTGGTATCGGTGATACAGCTTTCTTTGGTCCAGAACCAGAATTCTTCGTTTTTGACGAAGTAAAATGGGACATCGATATGTCTGGCGCGCGCCACACATTAATCGCTGAAGAAGCTGCTTGGTCTACTGGTAAAGATTACGAAGCGGGTAACTCTGGTCACCGTCCACGTGTGAAAGGTGGTTACTTCCCAGTTCCTCCTGTTGATTCTTCACAAGATATGCGTGCAGATATGTGTGCAAAAATCGAAGACATCATGGGTCCAGGTCGTGTAGAAGTACATCACCACGAAGTTGCATCTTGCCAGCTTGAAATCGGTGTAAGCTTCAACACTATGGTTCGCAAAGCGGACGAAGTTCAACAGTTCAAATATGCGGTTTGGAACGTTGCTCACCAATATGCTAAAACTGCTACGTTTATGCCTAAACCAATGGTTGGTGATAACGGTTCAGGTATGCACGTTCACATGTCGATCTCTAAAGACGGCAAGAACTTGTTTGCTGGTGATGAATACGCTGGTCTTTCAGAAATGGCGTTGTACTTCATTGGCGGTGTGATCAAACACGCTCGTTCATTGAACGCAATCACAAACCCATCAACTAACTCGTACAAACGTTTAGTACCACATTTCGAAGCACCGATTATGCTTGCTTACTCAGCACGTAACCGTTCAGCTTCTATCCGTATTCCTTACGTTTCTAGCCCTAAAGGCAAACGTATCGAAGCACGTTTCCCAGATCCAATGATGAACCCGTACTTAGGTTTCGCTGCACTTCTTATGGCTGGTCTTGACGGTATCCAAAACAAGATCCACCCAGGTGAAGCTGCTGACAAGAACTTGTATGACCTTCCTCCTGAAGAAGAAGCTAAAATCCCTACAGTGGCTCATAGCTTAGATATGGCGCTTGAAGCTCTTGCAGCTGACCACGATTACCTTCTTAAAGGTGGTGTGTTCACTAAAGAAATGCTTGATGCCTACATCGAACTTAAAACTGAAGAAGTTCGTCGTCTTAACACGACTACTCACCCAGTTGAATTCGACATGTACTACAGCTTGTAATTCTGTACAGAATTTCACTGTAAAAAGACCCGCCTTGTGCGGGTTTTTTTATGGTATGGGTTAAGATAAAACAAAGATTTGAATGAATATCTAAACATGGCAAAACCACGTAAAAAACATACCGGTTTTTTCCCTTGGATTGATCCAGCAGATCAGGCAAAGGGATTTAAACTCAACTTCTCAGAAGTGACTTATTTGGAAGTTGGGCGGACCGTTGAAGGTTATAAACAGGCTCAATTTGTCGAACTGAAAAACCCAGAGCTGGCATTGGAGTTTGATTACCCTGAAAGTTTTTATATTACCACCGAAGGACTAGTTTTGATTAAAACGCCGCAAGGCAAGTTTGAAGCCATTGCCAAGACAGATAACTTTTAATTCAACACTAAAAAATTGAACTGAAAAAATGACCTATAACATTGCAGGTCATTTTTTTATTGCGCTTTAATTGATTTGCCAATCGTCATTACAAACCATGCTGTTTTAAATTTTCGATTTCATAAGGCGCATCTTCGGCGGGGTAGCGTAAGTTTTCGAATCCTTTTGTTTTGGCAATCGACCAAATCACACTTTCACCCGCAGGGATGTTTTGACTGCGCTGTGCATATAAGGGATCTTGCAGGGCGTCTGCTGCTGAAATAAAAGTCCAGCCATGCTGCTGAAAAGCAGTAATGACATCCTTTAAAAATGCGGCATTAATAGCATTCACATGTAAAAGTAAAACATGCTGTGGCGAACGATTTATGGTGAGCTGGGCAAGTTGGTCATAATAATCTGCTCGGTGAAGCAGGTGAGCAATATATGCTTGTTTCAGACGTTCTAATTTGTCCTGATCTTGCTGTTTGGAATAGTCGAGATATTTTCGGTTATAAAACCAATCACTGGCATCTATACTCACACCGCCAATGCGGTATTGATGCTGCTCTAACCACTGATAGACAGCATCACGTTTTTCAGCGCTATTACCTTCTTTTAAAAATGGATAGCGGTAAATACGTGTGTAATTCGGCAGCGTTTTTAACACTGTATCCGCATGTTCAATGCTGTGCAGATAATCTTGTACAGCGACATTTTCTTTATTTAGATTTTGGTGCAGTGCACTATGATTGCCAATCAGATGGCCAGATTGTCCCCACGCTTGAATCAGTTGTTTACCTTGATAATCGCCAATTTTAATCAGGCTAGGGAAGACAATAGTTTTGATTTGTTGATCATGCAGATATTTTAAAATTTGGGCATTGATTTGTTCCGCTTGTGCGTTAAACGCTGGATTTAATCCATCATCAAAACTGAGCGCAATAGATTTTGCTTGAGCCGTGATATTGGCACAAAGTAAAACGAAAAAAATAAAAACATATAGCGGCTTATATGGAAACATTATGCTTGTGTAATTTGGTGGTTATCCACGACATCATACTGGGTAAGTGAGGTTTGTGTTGATTGCAAATGTAATGAAGTACTTAAGCCGTTTTGTTTTGTTCATTTTACTGAAAACAAGCTATGGGTCATGAAAAACGATGTTGAGTTGGTTACACTAAGGATTCGCTATACTCAGCAAATGCTTATAAGGGAAATGGAATATGCAGCGTCAAGCATGCGAAATGCGGGATAAAAGAATGTCTCCTGAATTAAGAACATGGTTGTATGCTTCGGGTTCATTAACTCAACAATTAACAGATTTTGCCCAAGGCGTATTTAAGGTTGAGCCAAGTATTGAGCAATTTCAACGTATGACGCTTCAAGATGCACGGTGGCTACAAATGCCAATACAGCACACAGCTTGGGTACGTGAAAGTTATTTATATGGCTGTGAAGCTGAGCCGTGGGTCAAGGCAAAAAGTATATTTCCAATCCTTAGCATACAAGGACGTGCGCGGATTTTTCAGCATATTGGTAAAAAACCGATCGGACATTTTTTATTTCAGCGTACCAATCCGAAGTGTGAGCGGCGTGTACTGTGGCTAGACGATGGTTGGACACGTCAGAGCTGTTATACTTGGCATGGTTGTAAATTTATTGTTCAGGAAACTTTTTTAGCGAGTTTTGAACAATATTTGCAGAAATAACATTACCAGATGAAGGACAATCATGGCCGTGGTGCAACAGATTACTTGGCAGCAGCGTTTAGAAGCTTATTACTATTTATGTCGCTTCGATAAGCCAATTGGCACGGAACTGGTTTTTTGGCCAACCATGTGGGCACTGTGGATTGCCAATCAAGGAACACCGCAATTCAGTATTTTGATTCCTATGATTTTGGGCACGATATTTATGCGTGCAGCAGGTTGTGCGATTAATGACTTTGCTGACCGTAAAGTCGATGGTGCTGTGGAAAGAACCAAACATCGTCCTTTAGCGACAGGCGTAATTAGTGCTAAAGAAGCCATATATGTGTTCTTGATCTTGGTGCTTGCTAGCGCATGTATGTTGTTCTTTTTACCGATAGAAACTTTTTATTGGTCCTTTGGGGCATTGTTTTTAGCGTTCATTTATCCCTTTATGAAACGCTACACGCATCTGCCACAAGTATTTTTAGGCGCGGCATTTTCATGGTCGATTCCTATGGCCTATACCGCTGTGGGGCAAACACCTGATTTAACGTGTTGGTTATTGTACTTTGGTAATTTGGCGTGGACGGTTGCGTATGATACACAATATGCCATTACTGACCGTGAATATGATTTGAAAATTGGCGTGAAATCGACTGCGATTTTATTTGGTAAATACGATATTGAAATCATTTCATTATTGCAGGTGCTTAGTATTGTATTGATTGCTATTGCGCTGTATTTAGAAGATCTCTTGATGCCATTCGGTTTGGTCGCGTTATTGGCTGTGGCTGCCGATTTTATTTACCAGTGGACTAAAACCAGAGGCCGTGATCCGCAGTTATGTTTTTGGGCGTTTCGCCATAACCGTTGGGTAGGGTTTATGATTTTTATTGGAATTTTTATGGCATTGGCTCTTTAATGTCATTGATCTGAAACTTTTTAAAATAAACTAAAGCATCCTATTCGGGTGCTTTTTTTTATGCATTAATAAAAAGGCATGTAGTTTCATGTTTAAAGAATAATGATTAAAAAGGATATTTTATGAAACGTTCAAAAATAGCATTGGCTTTGACAGTTGCAGTTTCTATGCTGTCTTTAACCGCGTGTAATGACGATGATAATGACTCATCATCTTCGAATCAAAAATCAACATTTGTGTCTGAAGCAAATTATGCTTTCAATACAGTAGACAATACATCGTCCATTAAAGTCATGACCTATAACATGACTAATGTACAGGGGAAAGCAGCGACTGCAACAGCCTTGGTATTATTTCCAAAAGCTACACAACCTAAAGATGGGTATCGCGTTGTGGTGTGGGAGCATGGAACAGTTGGAGCAGGAGATGAGTGTGCGCCAAGTAAAAATGTAATTCATCCACGTTTTAAAATTCTAGCCAACACGCTTATGGCGGCAGGTTATGTAATTGTGGCACCAGACTATGAGGGTTTAGGAACCAAGGGAGTTCATCCATACCTTAATTTATCAAGTGCGGCAAATTCGGCGCTTGCTGCAGTTAAAGCGGCAAAAGAACATTATGGTAAGCAACTCAATGGTCAGTGGATGTCGATTGGTCAATCGCAAGGTGGTCATGCATCCTTAGGCACGGCGGAATTTGCGAATACCGATACTAACTATAAAGGTGCAGTAGCAGCCGCACCTGCGTCGAGTTTAGGCACGATTATTAAGATTTACTTAGATCCAAAACTAAATGTAGATGCAAATGGTCAACCTAAAGCCCATGGATTGAATAGATTGGATGAACAGTTGGCACAAGTGCGTTATGCACTTAGTATGGGGCAGCTTTCTGAGGTTCAAGCACAGGCGTTAATTGATCAAATTGCAGATGGCTATGCTGAGCTTTTGGCATATGCTGCATTGACCAGTTCGGGTATTAAAGCCTATGAGCCAAATTATGATTTAAAAAATATTTTTACTGCTGATGCTGGTGTTATTGCAGAAAAAGCCTATGGACGTACAGGAGATGACGGTGCATGTTTAAGTTATGCTGATCCAAATGGCGCAAATGGTTTGCAAGAACAGTTTAAAGCAGCTGTGATTGAATTTTTAAAGGATCCAACGCATACAGTTTCACAGTATGGAATTGATCTGAATAAAATTGATACTGATCCTGTTGTTCAGAAATTTTTAAATGATAATCAGCCAGCGACAAATGCAACTGCTGCCAAAGTAATTAAAGCGCCTGTGTATATTATTCAAGGTGCAAATGATCAGGCAGTTATTCCTGTGGTTACGCAAGCGCTATTTGCAAATATGAAAACACAAGCGAAGAAGTATTTCCCAGATGCAAATTATGCTGAAGGTTATCAATTAGACGTTGTGCCAAGTGCAAGTCATACACAGGCGATTATCTGTAGAAATGCGCAAGCGGTCGAATTTATTCAAGCTAAAATGTCTGCAGGTACAGGTATTGTCTTAACCAATGAGCAAAAAGATGCAAGTCAAAGTCCACATTGTAAGGGGGTAGCTGCTTCAAGCTAAGTTTTTTTAATAATAAAAAAGGAGCATGTCTCCTTTTTTTTTGCATATAGGATTATTAATCATTCAATCCTTAAAAATGAGGGGCACAGTTAGTTCGAGCAAAGAATGTTATGAATACTTGAGCGAATTTTGTTTTTTGCTATATTGGGCGTCGAATTATTTATGTATATGAAAGAATAGTTATGCCTGAAGTTAAGCCAAAACCCAATACCAAAAAGATGATCACTCTGATGGCACTTGGGCTATTGATTCCTATATTTTTGGTCAGCATGGCTTTTCTTGCAGTCAATAGTGATGCCAAAAACCAAGAAAAATATAAGCAACAACAAGCTGAAATGATTGAGCGCATTAAAGCAAAAGAAGCACAAGATGAGGCTTTGGCTGCTGAGGCTGACCAAGCAGTATCGGAAGTGCTGGCAGCTCAAGAGTCAAATGCTCAATAAAATTCTGCTTACATTATGGATGTGAAGGCAATGCGCATTCACCCAATGTTTGATTGTACTTTACGTATTTAACAACTATTTATTTACATCATGCCTGAGCGTGTGAACTGTTGGAATACTGGTGTAGCGGATTACACGGTAGCCAGCTTCTTCAAGCATTGCATCACGTTCAGCATCTTCTTGCTCTTTGCCTATATGACTGGGGTCATCTAGTTCGATAATCACAAGCACATTATAAGTTTGGTCAAGTATGACAAAATCAGTGACTTTTCGATTAAATCTATTTCTGATTTTGTAATTTTGAGTGGTGATCAGTGCACTAAAAGCCACTTGGGCTAAAATGTAGTAGTTCGGAAATGCTTCATTTAAACGATGAAACATCTTACTTTCAAAGGCAGTGATTACACGACGTGGGAAATACTTTTGTCTGCTTCTAAACAGTCTGGGAAAGACTAAGTAGACAAGGGCAAAAGTTGCCAAGCAACCAATAATAAAAAATGTAAACTGACTGAGATTTGGCACGAAATAAACTACATATATGAAAAAAGCCCACGTCATGATGCGTGGGCTTTTTAGAATTTGGCTCTCCAACCTGGGCTCGAACCAGGGACCTGCGGATTAACAGTCCGTCGCTCTACCGACTGAGCTATTGGAGAATCTGCACGCATTCTATGGGGCAAATGCAGTGAGGTCAAGTCAGAATTGCAAAAAATAAGGAAATTTAGGCTGAATGTATTAAATATAAACACCTTTAATATAAAGCGTTTTTAAAACTTAAGCTCTGACTATTCTTTCTAATGTGGTCGGAGAGCTAAGTGATTAGCTTAGGTCATAGAGCAAGTTATACTTATCTTAAAACAAAAGTCAGAGCATAAAAAAAGCCCACGACATAATGCGTGGGCTTTTAGAATTTGGCTCTCCAACCTGGGCTCGAACCAGGGACCTGCGGATTAACAGTCCGTCGCTCTACCGACTGAGCTATTGGAGAATCTGAAGTGGATTCTAAAGATGTATGGGAGGGTGGTCAAGCCTGATTTAAATAAAATACTTAAAAATCAAATTAAGTGTTTTAAAAATAGCCGAATCAGACAACTTGGTAAATATACGGATACTTTTTAGGAAAGCAAAAACAAAAAAGTAGGTATGCTTTGTTAAATATCAGGCAATAAAAAACCCACTTCGCAATGAGTGGGCTTTTTAGAATCTGGCTCTTCCACCTGGGCTCGAACCAGGGACCTGCGGATTAACAGTCCGTCGCTCTACCGACTGAGCTATGGAAGAATAGATGGCTCTCCAACCTGGGCTCGAACCAGGGACCTGCGGATTAACAGTCCGTCGCTCTACCGACTGAGCTATTGGAGAATCTGATGCGCATTTTAGGGATGAAAGCTAAAGCGGTCAAGTAAAAATAAAAGATAAAGCGCTTAAATGTTTTTTTATTATCCAAAGATGAGTTTCTTGCTTATTTATTGATTATTTTAAGCTTTTGTTGCGTTAAACCCTATTAGAATACTTTAACAATTATAGTTAATAGAGTGATGGATGGAATGGTGGGTAAGGTTGCGTTAGATCGCTATTCTAGTTCTGAACATGCTGAGAGCAGTATGTACTGTCATTTCGGATGACCTTTATTATATTGAAATAGTTAATAATTAGTCGGTAAATTCCAGTTTTTTTAATTAATTAGCAGATTTTTTTAATAATTTTTAGATAAATAAATCTTCTAAGTACACAAATGGCTTAGCTTCCTGTATAAGAACAAAACAAAGTTTCATGAAATGTTATTGAATATTTAAAAAAGTATTCTAAATTCAATATTTTATAAAATTTAAAAGTTTATTTTTACATAGGGATTTATATGTTTCACATTGGAAGAAAATTATTAACTTCAACTCTCTTATCTATTTTATTAGTCGCATGCGGTGGAGGTGGAGGAGAAAGTAGTCCAACGTCATCAGAAACATCTGTGCCTAAGCCTATTGAAGAAACTTCTGTACTAAGTCCAGATTTGACACATGGCTATTTTGAAATTGAAAATTCTGGCATTGCTAATCACTCAACTATCAAGTTTTCACCATTTCACACAGATAGTGTGATTGAAGCATCTGCTACTAACAATAATATGTGGAATCTAGAAATTCTTACACCAAGCAATGATTTGTCTGCCCATATTAATAATTTGGCGGGTCTTTATTTTTATCCTGATGACGATAAAGTTGGAGTTTTTAGCTATTCGGAAAATGCTAACGGGTATCTGCGGGTTCAATGTCAAAATTCATGCAGTGATATATTTTCTTATAAAATTGAAAAGCAGAGTAATGGCAAAACTTATTTTATTATAGATGCACATGGTTCTATAACAGGACGTTTAAATAATATTGGCTTTGCATCTACAGCTAAAATTAAAGGCTCTGTTAAGTTTGAAGTAAATTCTGATTGGCCAGTATGGGATAGCAAACGATTTAATGAATATCCTGCGAAATCAGACTTAATTGTTAATGGTAAACCTGCAACAATAGAAAAATTTTTGGATTGGAAAACTAGTTCTGTTTTAAGTTTTACGACCGATAAAGAATATTATTTTAATTTTAATAATCCTTTTGATATTGATCATGATAGATTTATCTTAACAGAGGGGAATTATTTCAGTAATGAGCAACCTAAAGATGTGTACATATATAAAGGTTACTTCAATCGAGATTTTACATTAAATACAGATTATAAAAATGGTATAACGACCTTTAAATTCATCAATAACTTATTTACTAACCCTGTTGAATATACTGCGTCTCCAGACTTAAAAGTATCTGGAGGTTTTGTGAAAAAAATTCCTTATGGTCAAGTCATTGCAGGAGATGAAGTTTTTAAAATTGATGAAACTGTTTCAGCAGTTGCATATGCAGAGAATGAAAGTAAATATTATCGTTTTATGAGTCGAGATAAGCAATCTGATCTAGAGTTCACAGTGAAATACGATACTATAACTAAAAATGTAAATGTAGCTTATCAAAGACCACAGAAGGGTCAATTAAATGTGAATATCTATCTGAAATGGAACTGTAAATTGACGAATAATCATTGTAGTGGTGTAACTGTCAATGATTCAGAGGGAACTATAGAATTTAAAAACGTGCAGTTAGATGATGGTCGTCTAATAAATGGCAAGTTTGGTCATTTAGGCGTAAATGATCTCTTAAGGTAATAATTGCGTAGTTATACTCTCAAAAATATAACTATGGTAATTCTCCTACAATTAATTTAATACATAGTATTTGAAAACACCTTAATTTTAATAAATTTCAGAATCTTGTGTTGGGAAAGGCCATAACTACGGATTTTAAATTTTTTAAATGTTTATCATGCAACATGGGAAAAATAGTCCATGTTGCATAGATTTTTTTAGCTTCACTGAAACTAAAAAAAGAAACAGAAGTTCTAATAACTTTTTATAAATTTAGAATTATAGAACCCATAAAAAATCACCCTAAAAGGGTGATTTTTTTACTTTAAAATAAGTTTTAAAACTTATTTTTCAACGCCAGCAGCTTGACCTGCATATTTAGCGTTTGCATAGTCCCAGTTCACTAGGCTTTCTAAGAAAGTAGAGATGTATTTAGGACGAGCGTTACGGAAGTCGATGTAGTAAGCATGTTCCCAAACGTCGATAGTCAACACTGCAACTTTACCGTGAGCAAGTGGAGTGTCAGCATTTGAAGTTTTAAGGATAGAAAGGTTACCGTTTACTTCGTCAGCAACTAACCAAGCCCAACCTGAACCGAACTGAGTTGCAGCAGCATTTGCAAATTCTTCAGCGAATTTTTCGTAAGAACCGAAAGCTTCGTCTATTTTAGCTGCTAAAGCGCCAGTAGCTTTACCGCCACCGTTTTTAGCCATACAGTTCCAGTAGAATGTGTGGTTCCATACTTGAGCTGCATTGTTGAAGATACCAGCTTTAGAAGCATCGCCTTTAACAGCAGTGATGATTTCTTCTAAAGTTTTGCCAGCAAGGTCAGTACCTTCAATTGCTTTGTTTAGGTTAACCACATAAGTATTGTGGTGTTTGTCGTGATGGTATTCTAAAGTTTCTTTGCTGATGTGCGGAGCAAGATCTTCGTAACCGTAAGGTAACGCTGGTAAAGTAATCGTTGTCATGTTTTCAATTCCTTGCATTTTGCTGGGTTTTGACATTAAGTGCCGTTATTGTAATAGATTCTTGCAGTAAAATGCGCATTGCTTATAAATAACAATACAGAATAAAGCCTGAAAATATACGTATAAGGACTGAGCCAAAGACCAGAACGATTTAAATTAAATCGGGTTGTTTAATTCGAAATAACTATACTCAATATTGAACTGTTCTGAAATAGCTTTTGCGAGTCGTTGTACACCATATCTTTCAGTTGCATGATGTCCACATGCATAATAATGCACATTTAATTCTTCAGCTTCGTAAAAAGTACGTTCACTAACTTCACCTGAAATGTACGCATCACAATCTAATGCAGCGGCTTTGCCAATAAAGTCCTGTGCGCCGCCCGTACAAAAACCAATTTTTTGAATCGATGGTTTATCTGCCGGCAGGTGAATGACATCAAATCCTAATTTTTCAGAAACAAAGTCTTTAAACGCTGTTGGAGTCATTGCTTGTTTTAAATAACCAACATTGCCAATAGGATTGCGCTCAGTAGGATCTAAGGCTTCAATATTCTCTAATTCGAGCAAATCAGCTATCGCTGCATTATTACCTAAAGTAGGGTGACTATCTAAAGGTAAGTGATAACCTACGAGTGAAATATCTTTTTTGATCAGGCTTTTGATGCGTTTGCCGCGCATACCAGTGATTGGGTAAGCTTCACCTTTCCAAAAATAACCATGATGTACCAATAACAAATCAGCATTTGCTGCGATTGCGGCTTCAATCGCAGTTTGTGATGCGGTAACTGCACATAAAATTTTATGCACTTCTGCTGAGCCTTCAATTTGCAAGCCATTGGGAGCATAGTCCTTAAATTCATGTGCTTTGAGTGTGCTGTCACACCACTGAATAATTTCACTTAACTGAGCCATATACTGTCCAAAATCTCAAAGAGATGCATCAAAATTTACGATTGTTTAAATTGTAACTAAAGAATCACAAATCTCTGTGTTTATTTTTAAGTTTGTTGAAAATATTACATTACAATACGATATTAATTATTTAGCCATCAATGAATTATAAAATTTAGAGGATATAGACGTGCGTCGGACCTTTACATGGTTACCTTGGGTATTATTAATACTTGTGATCATCGGTTTCTTTACATGGCAACAGGTTCAAAAACCTAAAGCACCCATTGCCCCAGATGGGGTTAAAATGCCTGCAGAAAAGGTTGAGCCCCTCATTGATACTTCGCGTACAGGCGGTGTAGTTTCGTATAGTGCTGCGGTAAAAGTTGCTGCTCCAGCGGTTGTCAATATTTTCACTACGCAAAAAGTGAAACAATTGGATCATCCTTTATTAAATGATCCTGTTTACCGTGAGTTTTTTGGTAATCAACTTCCAGATCAAACCAATCAAAACGAAAATAGTTTAGGTTCAGGTGTGATTGTTCGTCCAGATGGCTATATTTTGACGAATAACCATGTGATTGCGCAGGCCGATCAGATCGTTGTGGCTTTACATGATGGACGTCGTGCTGAAGCGAAAGTTGTGGGCACAGACCCAGATACAGACTTAGCTGTGATTAAGATTGAAATGAGTCAATTACCGGTTTTACCGTTTAAGCTAAGTGGCAATGAAGTCGGTGATGTCGTCCTAGCGATTGGTAACCCTTTTGGCGTAGGTCAGACGGTTACACAAGGGATTATCTCAGCTACAGGTCGTTCAGATTTGGGAATCAACACTTACGAAGACTTTATTCAAACAGATGCGGCGATCAACCCCGGTAACTCTGGTGGTGCTTTAATTGATGTTGCAGGGAACTTAATTGGTGTAAATACCGCGATCTTCTCGCAGTCAGGTGGCTCTTTGGGGATTGGTTTTGCTATTCCTGCAAAAGTATGTCAACAAGTGCTGAACGCTATTTTAAAAGATGGGCGAGTGGTTCGTGGTTGGTTAGGTATTAGTTTACTTCCAATTAAACAAGAAAATATTTTAGATCCACGTGTGAATGGTGTGATTGTTGCAGATGTCATTCGTAATGGACCTGCAGCACTAGCAGGTTTAAAACGTGGTGATAAAATCATGAAAGTGAATAATGAGCTGATTACCTCGACCTCACATTTAATCAATTACGTTGCACAGCAAGCGCCATTGAGCACTATGCAAATTGATATTGAGCGAGATGGTAAGGCGATGACATTGCCGGTACAAGTAGGAGAGCGTAAACCGCAAACTCAAAACAGTGACTCGCAATATATTCCATTACCACGTTAGTATAGAAAATCCCTCTTCATGAGGGATTTTTTTTGAGTTCCTTTTTTGCACATCGCTTTTAAGTGCATCGTTTGGGCCAAACAATGCGCTTTGAAATTGAAATATCAATTACAAAAATGCATTGCACGCTTTGCTGAATTTGGCTTAATTTATAAGCAATAATAATTAGATAAGCGTATAAGAATATGAGCTTTTTACCCGCAGAATATGCCAAAGTTTTATCCAGTCAAGCCAATTTAGATATCGCCTTATATAAGACACGTTTGGCTTTGCTGATTGAGGAAAATGCCAAACAGGGGAATACCGCCGTATTTACGGTTTTACCCAAGCATTTAGCTTTAGAAGAGATTCGAAGTTTATCTGCTGAGCTTACAGAATTGGGATATCAAGTTCGATTTGAAGTGAATGAATTCTTCTATAATTTTAATGTCTACTGGATTTGATTCGGAATTCACGACATTTAAGGTCGTAAGTTAAAAACAAGATGAAAACCTTTAGAAAACCACGATAATCGTAGTTTTCTAAAGCCGTTTTATAACGCAGTAACTTATTCAGATTTTTGATAGTCATTAATGACTTCAAGTGCCGCACGAAAGGCTTCTTGAGTCGCCGGTGCGCCACAATATGGCAAACTATGAAGTAACACTTCCTGAATTTCTTCTACAGTCGCCCCATTATTTAAAGCACCTCGGACATGACCCTTGAGTTCTGTTGGACTTTTTTGTGCAGTTAAAAATGCAATGGTAATCAGTGAGCGATATTTACGGGGTAAAACGCCTTCACGCTGCCAAGTTGAACCCCATGCATGCTCATTAATCCAATCTTGCAAAGGTTGAGTAAATGGCACGGTATTGTCTTGAGCACGTTTAACGAAACTTTCACCCATAACTTCAGTACGAACTTTTAAGCCATTTTCATAATCTTGTTGTGACATGTAGCAAACCCTCTGTGATGTAATTTTGCAGTACAGCCTATACCTTTGACTCTGCGATACCATTGGCTGATGGTCGTATAAAAAAGCCATCCCATTGTTTAACAGTGGAATGGCTTTTATTTTGAGAAAAATAAAGCTTAAAAGCGATGCAGAAGCTGATTAATAACGCAGGAAGGCTTCTGGTTCATCAACGGTGTGTTGTTGCTTTTTCACTTCTGGTGAAACGGTTAAATGTGGATTGGATAGCTCAAGTTCGTGGATGAGCTGCATGTCAAATACATCTGTGAGCATGCTGTCATAGCGTTGAATGTTGTAAGTGCTGAGCTGTTCAGCTTCAGAGGCTGTAATGACTTTTTGTGCAATTGCATCGGCTATATGTGCTTCAAAAGTTAAACCTTTAAATTGGCCTTTAGATTCAGCTTTTTTAAAATGGTTCCACAGCGGTTCAATTTTCAACAATTGTAAAAAGGCATTTTCCATACGACCAGAAACTTCATCTGCTGCTGTGCTGTAATACACGTGCTTTTTCAGTTCTTGGCGGAAAGTATTGTCTAGCATCATTTGAGTGGCAACTTCACGTTTTAAACGGTCTGTCGGTTTGGCAACAACTCGTCCAAACGGAAAGCAGATGATTTTTACTACGCTTGCTGCCAGCCGCATTGGGAAGTTGTCAAATAAGCCCTGGAAAGCTTCTTCAACATTGTACAAAGCTTTATCTAATGCAAGTTGCGCATGTAATTGTTCAGCTTCACTTCTTTGACCTTGTTCATAATATTTAAGAATAGCCGTTGCTATAAATAAATAAGAGTGAATGTCTGCAAGTCGGCCCGAAAGCATTTCTTTACGTTTAATATCACCGGCTAATAGGCCAAGACACATATCTGCAGTCAGCGCGAAATCGGCACTGAATCGATTAATTTTTTTATAGTAGGGGCGGCTAAATTCATCTGCTGAAGCTGGTGAGTCGGATGGGCCACCTGTGAACGCATAAGCAAAGGCGCGTGCAGTTCGGTTAAAGGTATAGCCTAAGTGCTTAAAGAGCATTTCATTGAATGTATTGAGTGCAGCGTTTTTATCTTCGGCTTGAAGTAATTGTAGCTCTTCAAATAAATATGGATGGCACCGCATTGAGCCTTGTCCAAAAATCATCAGAGAGCGACTTAGAATATTGGCGCCTTCGACGGTAATTGACACAGGAATGGCTTGATAATTCAAAGCTAAAAAATTACGAGGTCCCATTTGCACGGCACGTCCACCGACGATGTCCATGCCATGATTGACTACTTTACGCATGGTTTCAGTGGCATAGTATTTGGCCATTGCAGTCATTACAGCAGGTTTGCCGCCTTGGTTTAAACCACAAGTCACCAAATAGCGAAATGCTTCAAGCATATAAGCATCTGATGCGATATCACTCGAAGCTTCTTGTACACCTTCAAAATTACCTACAGAAATTTTAAACTGCTGACGAACTTTGGCAAATGCACCGACATTTAAATATGCCATTTCTCCGGCTGCCGTTGACAAAGCTGGGAGTGAAATACCACGACCGACCGCTAAGCATTCCATCAGCATACGCCAGCCTTTACCGGCATTTTCTATCCCACCAATGATCCAGTCTAAGGGAATAAAGACATCTTTACCTTCAACTGTCCCATTCATAAATGGTGAGCCTGGATTATGACGAGGGCCTGTAATGACACCGTCATGACTCGCCGGTAGCAGCGCGCAGGTGATGCCATATTCCGTTTTATTTTTATCTCCCAATAAGCCATCTGGATCGTATAACTTAAATGCCAGACCAATGACGGTGGCAATTGGTGCAAGGGTAATCCAGCGTTTGGAGAAGTTCATGTTTAAGCCGAGCACTTGTTGTCCCTCAAAAGTGCCATAACAGACGACACCTGTATCTGGAATGGCGCCTGCATCTGAGCCTGCTTCAGGGCTGGTGAGTCCAAAACATGGAATTTCTTCACCTTTTGCAAGGCCAGGGAGGTATCTGTCTTTTTGTGCTTCGGTACCATAGTGTAGAAGTAATTCCCCCGGTCCAAGAGAGTTGGGCACCATACAACTGACTGCGGCAGTCAGTGATCGAGATGCAATCTTGCTCATGACACGGCTTTGTGCAAATGAACTAAATTCACGTCCTCCATACGATTTTGGAATCACCAGTCCTAAGAAGCCATTATCTTTAATGAATTGCCAAGCTTCTGGTGGGAGGTCTTTATGTTTATGGTGAATATCCCACTCGTTGAGCATGGCACAAAGTTGCTCGACTTCATTATCAATGAAGGATTGTTCTTCAGCGCTGAGCTGAGGGTAGGGATAAGCCTCAAATTTTTTCCAATCAGGCGCGCCCATAAATAGCTCTTTTTCCCACCAACTTGTTCCTGCATCTAATGCTTCACGTTCCGTAATACTCATACTCGGCATCGCATTTGCTAAGGTTTTATAGGCAGGTTTGGTGAGCAGATTGAGCCGCAGTGGGTCAATCAACACAATTAAACTTAAAGCAATAAGCGGGATGCCAAGTATTAATGACCATGGGGTTAAAAAGGCGAGTGCAATTGAAACAAATATCAGTGTTATTGCACCTACAGCTCGTGAAAGTTCAAAGAAAAAAACGGCCCAAAGAGCAAAAATAAAGAGTACTGCACTGAGTATAAATAGCATTTGTTATGGCTCCAGTGACAAGGGCCAGAGCGTTATGCGTTTAAAACAGCCTACATGCGTTTAAAAATGATCTCATCTTTTGTCTTTCTGATTTTAAAGTGCATGAGACTGTCAAAATGGCATCACTCGGCTGGTGAGTATGATTGGACAATTGCGCGAATATCATGAAAGCGCAAATAAAGTGTTATCAATAGATTGATTAATAAATAATCACAACACAATCCCTATCGGGCAAAGAAATGTCACATTACGTAAATTTGGATGATTCGATATATTGGATACTGTTTAAGGAACTGACAATTTTCGAAAGATCTTATATGGGGAAACGAATTAGGCTGAGTGTGTGTGAAAGCCACAAAAAAAGCCCTCAATCAATGAGGGCTTTAATTTGCGATGTTTTAAATCTTTGCGTGATTAAGCTTCAATCGTTTGAACTGCAATTTTCTTTGCAGGATCAGTTTTACGACGTACCGCAGGTACTGGCTCACCATAGTATTGACGGTCAGCAAAGTAGCTTGAACGAACCATTGGTGCAGCCCAAATGTTTTTGAAACCAAGCTTTTGACCATGTGCTGTGTAACGATCAAACTCTTCAGGTGTAACGAAACGATCGATCGGTGCATGTTCTTTAGAGGGCTGTAAGTACTGACCAATGGTGACATAGTCAACATCGTGTGCTTTTAAGTCGTCTAATAACGCGATCACTTCTTCTTCAGTTTCACCAATACCGACCATCAAACCACATTTGGTTGGAACATCTGGGCAGTATTCTTTAAACATTTTTAATAAGTTTAAAGAGTGTTGGTAGTCAGAACCCGGACGCATTGCTTTATACAAACGTGGCACGGTTTCAATGTTGTGGTTAAAGACATCAGGTGGACACTCCGTCATAATACGAAGGGCAACATCCATACGACCACGGAAGTCAGGAACTAGAATTTCCAAAAGTGTTTTTGGACTCAAGTCACGAGCTTCTTTAATACAGTCAACAAAGTGCTGTGCGCCGCCATCAACTAGGTCATCACGGTCGACCGACGTAATTACGGCATATTTCAAACCAAGATTGGCAATGGTTTCTGCCATGTGACGTGGTTCATCTGGGTCAAGAGCATTGGGACGACCATGCGCAACGTCGCAGAATGGGCAACGACGAGTACAGATATCGCCCATAATCATAAAGGTTGCAGTACCGCCACCGAAACATTCAGGTAAGTTCGGGCAAGCCGCTTCTTCACACACGGTATGTAATTTTTGTGCGCGCAAAGTTGTTTTAATACGTTGAACTTCATCAGGGGCAGCCATTTTGACCCGAATCCAGTCAGGCTTACGAGGCGTTTCAACCGTTGGCACAACCTTCACAGGTATGCGAGCGACTTTTTCTGCGCCACGAAGTTTTACACCCTGTACAGGTTTACGGTTCTCAGACATATTCAACTTTTCCACTGTTTTTGACGAGGAGATATTCAAAAAATTAGCTCGATCATTATAGCGGACTTGAGCTTAAATAGGGGGAAAACCATATTCATATAATAAATGTGGTTATCACATAATATATGTGAGCTAAATATCCAAAAAAGTTAGGATATACGTCATAATACAGCCTAGATTAAAGAATATTTGTAAAGGAGCGTTGAATGCCACGTAAGAAAGAGGTCGTTAGTGGAACTTTCGTGAAATACGATGCGGTAGTTCTGGGTTCTGGCCCTGCGGGTGAAGGCGCTGCAATGAAACTTGCTAAATCAGGTAAGCGAGTTGCAATTGTAGATATGCGTGAACAGCTTGGTGGTAACTGTACCCATGTAGGAACAATTCCAAGTAAAGCATTGCGTCAGACCGTTTCAAGCATTTTACGTTACCAACGTGACCCTATGTTCCAAAAAGTCGGTGAATGGAAACAGTTCACGATGAAACAGGTGTTACGTAATGCGCATAAAGTGATTCAACAACAAGTTGAAACTCATTCACGTTTTTATGACCGTAATAAAATTGATATTTTCCACGGCCGTGCGTATATCCAAGATCAAAACACTGTTTTGATTTTTAGCAATGAAGGTATGACGGAAACTTTAGTATTCCAGCAATTAGTGATTGCTACAGGTTCACGTCCTTACCGTCCAGCTGCTTTAGACTTTAATCATCCTCGCGTATTTGATTCAGACAAAATTTTGGATCTGGATTATTCAATCCAAAAAATCATTATTTATGGTGCAGGTGTGATTGGTTGTGAATACGCGTCTATCTTTATTGGTCTAGACCACAAAGTCGATTTGATCAATACACAGCACAAATTACTCAGCTATTTAGACGATGAAATTTCAGATGCATTGTCATATCGTTTACGTGAGCAGGGTGTACTGATTCGCCACAACGAGCAGATTGATCATCTTGAAACACATGATGATCATGTAGTTCTGCACTTGCAAAGTGGTAAGAAAATTAAAGCAGATGCGATTTTGTGGTGTAACGGTCGTTCTGGTAATACCGATGGTTTAGGCCTAGAAAATGTAGGCATCAAACCAAACAGCCGTGGTCAATTAACCGTGAATGATCAATATCAAACTGAAGTAGAGAATATCTTTGCTGCGGGTGATGTAATCGGTTGGCCTTCACTTGCATCTGCTGCATATGACCAAGGTCGCTGTGCCGGTTCTAACATGAGCGGTGAAGAAGGAATTGCACCTGTAACGGATATTCCTACAGGTATTTATACAATTCCTGAAATTTCTTCGATTGGTAAAACTGAACAACAGTTAACTGAAGAAAAAATTCCGTATGAAGTGGGTCAGGCATCTTTCCGTCATTTGGCACGTGCGCAAATTACAGGTGACACCGTGGGCGAGCTTAAAATCTTGTTCCATCGTGATACTTTAGAAATTTTAGGTGTTCATTGCTTCGGTAATAATGCTGCGGAAATTATTCACATTGGTCAGGCCGTGATGAACAGCCCGAACAATACGATTAAATATTTCGTAGAAACCACATTTAACTATCCGACTATGGCGGAAGCGTACCGTGTTGCAACATTGAATGGTATGAACCGCTTATTCTAAGGTTAAATTTAACTTAGATTGTGCAATGAAAGACCCGTAAGTTTCGGCTTGCGGGTTTTTTATGGTAAGAATAAAGTGTATGCAAAATATACATTCAATCCACTTATAATCATCAGCATTTCCAACTCATTTTAGGTAGCTTATGACGATCCGTTCAGTGACCATTCAAGGTTTTCGATCTATTCATCATATGAATCTGACCTTATCGCGTCTGAATATCGTCAGTGGTCCGAATGGTTGTGGTAAATCCAATCTATATAAAGCTGTACGTCTCCTGCATGAAGCTGCAAATGGCCAATTATCCCAAGCTATTGCTAACGAAGGTGGGATTCAAAAAATCATGTGGGCAGGTGGTCACCGTGCAGGTGATCGATCGAAAGACCCTAAGCGCATGAAGCTTGCAGTGGAGATGGAGCATTATGAATATCAACTTGAAATTGGTTTTCCTGAACCGCTCATCACCTTGTTTGCACTCGATCCTTTGGTCAAAGTTGAAGGGATTTGGTTAAGCGGCTATCAACGTCGAAAAATGAGTGAGTTGTTGGAAAGAACCAACCAAGCGGCATTTCTTAAAAATGTTGATGAAGAACGGATTGCTTATCCGATGGCATTAACACCAGAAGAGTCGGTGTTTGGACAATTGTCCGATCCACACTTATATCCCGAAGTTTCACAAGTGCGTGAGACCATGAAAAACTGGCGCTTTTATCATGAGTTTTCTGTCAGTGGAAATTCACCGATCCGTGTCCCACAGGTGGGCATTCGTTCGCCAGTTTTAGCGCATGATGGTACAAATTTAGCTGCGGCTTTTGAAACTTTACGTGAGCGTGGCAACAGTGAAACCTTGTTTGAAGTACTAGAAAAAGCCTTTCCGCAGACCCAATTTTATGTGCAGGAAATGGGTGGGCGCTTTCAAATGATGATGCAAAAGCAAGGGATCTTAAGACCTTTGGAAAGTGCCGAATTTTCAGATGGGACTTTACGGTTTTTGTGTTTAGCTGTGGCTTTATTGAGTCCAAGACCCCCAAATTTTATGGCACTGAATGAGCCAGAAAATAGCTTACATCCAGATTTATTACCTGCCTTGGCGATGCTGATTGCCGAAGCAAGTCGCTATACGCAGCTTTGGTTGACCACACATTCCAATGAACTGGTTGAAATGATCAAACAGTATAGTGATGTGCAGCATTATCAACTGGATCAGGTCGAGGGGAAGACCGTGGTCAAGGGCGCAAGCTTAATCGATGAGGATTAGATTATTCCTTTAGCTAAAGTTTTTTGCTTAAGTTTAAAAAGGCAGAAAAGTTAAAAAAGCATAATAGCCGATAAAACTGCTTATTAAGCTAAACCAGACTGGCAGCTTGCTGCGAAGTAAAGCAATAACGACGGCAACAAATATAAAGTCCGTCCATTGAATGATGTATTTTTGGCTCATTTGAAATAGTAGACACAGTAATAAACCGACGACAGCTGCATTGATTATTTTTAAGGTGCCAAAAAGCATCGGGTATTTCATCAACTTATTCCAAAACGGTAATAAGCCAAACAGTAATAAAAATGATGGTAAAAATATCGCCACAGTCGCGAGTGCGGCATTCAAGATTGGCGCATCAGTCATGGGTAAAAGTGTGCCGAGATAGGCGGCAAAACTAAACAAAGGTCCCGGCATGAGTTGTGCAAGGGCATAGCCTAAGTCAAAATTTTCATTACTGATCAGTCCTGTAGAGACAAAGTCCTGATGTAAAAATGGCAAAATAATATGTCCACCACCAAAGACGAGGGACGCTGTGCGGTAGAAGCTTTCTAAGCTAAATGCCAAGACACTGCTGTGTTGTATATCGAAGAATGGCAGAACGAAAAAAGGGCTGATAAAGGCGAGAAGCCATAACCAAGAGGTGCAAGTATTTTCATGTGCATTCCGGCTAAAATTGTCATGTTTGGGTGGAACTGTTTCGGCGATATTTGGCTTTTGGCTGCGTAATTGATTTGACGATAAAACTAAACCGATAATTGCAGCGCATAAAATCACCAAAACTTGATTTAGAGAAAATTGAAAGAAATAAATAAAAAATGCAGCTAAAAGCATGACTAGATACTGAAATTTTGTTTTACAGAAGCTTCGCATCATTTGCCAAAATGCCCATGCAACAACGGCTAGTACAATTAACTGAATAACATGAAAGAATAAAGTTGAGAGTTGATTACTGAGTTTTATACTTAAAGTGGCCGCGGCACACATCAGCAGGGCTGAAGGTAAAGTAAATCCTAACCATGCAAAACAAGCACCTTGATAGCGGTTGAGTTGAAATCCAATCGCCATGCCGAGCTGGCTACTTGTTGGGCCTGGAAGGACTTGAGCCAAGGCCAGCAAATGCGCATATTCATGCTCTGTTATCCATTTTTCTTGTTTCACAAAATATTGAAAAAACAACACCAAATGTGCCGCAGGTCCACCAAATGCAATACACCCTAATCTTAAAAAGGTGAGAAAGATGACAAGGTTTCGTTGTGGTTTGGACTGGCTCATGCGTTACCAATATTTAAAATCAAAAGTAAGGTTATGAATTTCTAAAGGATAAAAGCTTGAATGTTAAAAGATCTTAAAGGCTGATTATTGCAGGAGTATGTAAATCCTGCTTCAAAAATATTTTGAAGTGCTTAGCAGGGTAAAAGATAATTGGACGAAGTGACATAGTGCTGTCCCACATGCACATGGCGTCGGTTTCCGCCGCTGATTAGCATCAGCACATACACATAAAAAATTGTCTAAAAATGAATTCTCCAAAATCAGACACCTTATCAGAAATTTTGAGCGCTTTATTGAAGTGGTTGATGAGTGGCATTGCATCGTTACTTTCAATCATGGCATTTGCAGATGATCAGCTACTTGCTTCACAAGCATTAGCAAGTTATACAGATCAAAACAGTTGGCAGGACATTCAGCACTATCTCCCAAAAGAATACCATTTAACCGAAACGCAGCGACCCAAAGAAGAGTGGTGGAATTGGCAGGGGCATACTGTTCACTTAGACACCTATCGTAATCCACAGGCAAAAGTGAAGGTCATTTTGTTTCATGGTGTGGGGACAAATGGGCGACAAATGTCGATGATTTTGGGGCATCCTTTGGCACAGCGTGGCTATGAAACTATCGCTATTGATATGCCCGGTTATGGCCTCACCCAAGTCAAAAAGGGCTCAAAAATTCGTTATGATGACTGGGTTCAAGCAGGCAATGACCTCATTGAAGCCGAGCGACAAAAAGATCATCGTCCTATCGTTTTGTATGGGCTTAGTGCAGGTGGTATGTTGACCTATCACGTGGCAGCAAAAAATAAACAGGTGAACGGTATCGTCGGTATGACCTTTCTAGATACTTCAAATAAAACTGTGCGTGATCAAGTCTCTTTGAATAAATTTATGAGCCGCGTGGGCAGCCCACTGGCTCATGTGACAGCACATACACCATTTTCAGCATTGCCAATGCCGATGCGGTGGGTAAGTAAAATGCATCGTTTGGTGAATAATGACGCAGCATTGCAGGTCTTTTTAAAAGATAAAACGTCAGCTGGGAATAGTGTATCGGTTAAATTTCTAGATTCGTATTTATATTATAAAAATGACACGCCACCGGAGCAGTTTGATGTCTGCCCAATTTTACTAACGCAGCCTGAACAAGACCGCTGGACGCCTTTGGCTTTAAGTCAGCCATTTTTAGCACGGATTCACCAAGTTCCAGTCGATGTCGTGCTGTTGAAAAATGCAGGACATTATCCTTTGGAACAGCCGGGACTTGAGCAAATGGTCAATGCAATAGATGCGTTTTATCAAAAAGTCACGCAATAATCTGTTGAAAGCGTGATGCGTAATTCATACCAACATAGATATAAAAAAACCGCCAGAAGGCGGTTTTTTATTGGGACTTTATCGTGGAAATATTTAAGCAAAATGACCATGTTGAAAATCATAAAATGCCTGACGTATTTCATCTTCAGTATTCATGACGAATGGTCCATGTGCCGCAATCGGTTCATTTAAAGCTTCGCCACTTAAAATAAGCAGTTTGGTTGCTTCAAAAGATTTAAGTTTCAAGGACGATACTTGGTCACTCACATATAAAGTCTGTTTCGCATCAAAGCGTTGACCTTCAATTTCGATCGCCCCACTTAATACAAAAATCATGTTATTCCACTGTGGGTTGAATGAAAATTCCTGTTCAGCATTTGCATTCAAGCGCACATCCAATACATTCATCGGGCTAAAGGTTTCAGCGGCGCCCAATGTATCTTCAAATTGGCCAGCAATAACGCGTACCACGCCTGCATTTTGTGCAAGCTTTACTTCAGCAATATTGGCTGTTGTCAGTTCTTGATAGCGAGGTTCACTCATTTTGGCATGACGAGGTAAATTGACCCAAAGTTGTACCATGTCTAAATTTCCGCCAGTTTTGGCAAAATTTTTAGAATGGTGTTCTTCGTGCATAATGCCTCGACCCGCAGTCATCCATTGCACTTCGTCTTTGGCAATGCTGCCGTGATTTCCTTTAGAGTCAAAATGCTCCAATTCACCTTCATAAACAATGGTTACTGTTTCAAAGCCACGATGTGGATGTGATCCAACACCACGTTGATGATGACTTGGAAAGAAATGATATTGGCCGGTATAGCCCATAACGAGAAATGGACTGGTTTGATTGCCCATTTCTTGCATAGGGAGCATAGAGTTAGTTGGGAAGCCATCGCCCACCCAAGTAATACGATCACTATGATAAACACGTTTGATTGGATTCATAATTCAGCCCTCAATTTATTGCTTCTGAGATCTATTATTGAGGTATAGTGAGGGAATGACAGGGCGAAAAACTCAACAGATTATTCTAAAAATGAAATAATGATGCAAAATTTAAATGACTATTACTACTTCGTGCAAGTGGTAAAATACCAAGGTTATACCAAAGCCAGTGAAGCATTGGGTATTACAAAATCTAAGCTATCACGCCGTATTACAGAGTTAGAGACCCGTTTGGGTGTACGTCTGATTCAGCGTAATACGCGAAAATTTACTGTGACTGAAATAGGACAACAGTTCTATTTGCATTGCTTAAAAATTTTAGAGGAAGTCAACGAAACGGAAAACTTTGTGCTTAGTACGTTGAATGACCAACTCTGTGGCCAAATTAAAATCTCTTGTCCTCTGGCTTTAGTGGAAATGCCTGTTGCAAAAATGGTCACCGATTTTATGCAGCAATATCCAGACATCAGTGTGCACCTGATGGCGACCAATCATCGGGTTGATGTCATTGAGGAAGGCGTAGATTTAGCAATTCGTGTTCGTAATATGCCTTTAATGGATAGTGATTTGATCGTTCGAGATTTAGATGCTTGGGATCATGTTTTGGTGGCATCGCCACAACTTTTCTTCGAGCGTGAAATACCACAGCAATTGGCTGAGATTCAAAATTTTCCGTGTATTGGTTTTGATCGGCCTAAACATTTTTGGGATTTCCGACATCGTGAAAAAAGTGAAACTCAACAAATTGAATTTCATCCACGCTTAAGAACTGACAGTTTTAGTGCCATGATTTCTGCTGCTCTTTCTGGCGTGGGAATCGCTTCTTTGCCCAAAGTGTTTGTACGTGATGCTTTAAAAAGTGGTGAGTTAATTGAACTGTTTCCTGAGTGGCAATTGCCGCAAGGGGTCATCCATGTTGCATACGCGACACGACAAGGCATGCTGCCGGGTGTGCGTGCGATGTTAGACCATTTGATTTCAGGTTTTAAGGCCTTAGATATAGATCATCCGTAATTTGAGCAGTGTTCTTATTGTTTTAAAATTTTAATTATTTGGAGTTATTGCTCAAACACGGATTTTACAGGGTTATTTATTTTTTATTGTTGGCATGAAGTTTAACATCAGTATGGTCGTCCTCCTGCTAGGCTAATTCGCTTTAATAGGCGACGTTGGTCTGAAGGGAAAGGGCGGCGTGAGTGTAAAGTGGCTTGGTTATCCCAAAACACAATGTCACCTTCTTCCCATTGATGTTCATATCGAAACTCAGGTTTCAATAAATGTTCACGTAAAGATGCAATCAACTCACTGCCCGACTGATCATCGTAGTTAACCAATTCCACTTCAGATCGTTCATTTAACCACAGACCTTTACGGCCACTTTCTGGATGGGTACGTACAAGCGGATGTGGATAGGCATGTCCAACAATCGGTTGGTCTTTGAAACGGTAAAGAGGTGTAGCGCCATATCCCGTTGTGCCTTTATTATTTTTGGCACGGACAAATGGGTTATAGGTAATGAGTTGAAGTTGGTCTAAATGTTTTTGTGTCGCTTCATCTAAAGCTTCATAGGCTTTAATGGTGTTATACCATGAGGTTTGTCCACCGTCTTGCGGTAGTTCAATGGCATAGAGTAATGAACCAAAAGATGGCAGCGGAGTCCACTGATGGTCTGCATGCGCAGCCAATTCACCATGTCCAGTATAGTCACCTTTGCCGACTGCATTTGAAACAGGTACGACGTCTGGTGGTGTACCTGTATCATCTTGTGATGCTAGCACAGGAATATCTGCACCAGGACGGAAAATTGAACCGAAGTAGCTTGCAAACGCGAGATACTGTAAATCATCTAGACTTTGATGTTTAAAAATTAAAATCAAGTGTTCTGCCAGCGCTTGTTTTAAACGGTAGATGGTTTCCCCAGACTGTGCTTTACGCGCATCTAAACCATAAACCACAGCCCCCAAAGCTTGGTCATGTTGCACTTCAATACGAATTTCATTGCCATCTTGAAAATGTTCTGCTTGATGCCAACGCGGAGCATCATGGATGGCTTGTGAAAGTTGAGTTAATGCGGTCATTTCATAAGTTCTCAAATTGTTCTTTATTGAGACTTAATCTATGGAAGAAAGTGCAGGTTGGAAAATTAAAAAATAAGCTAAGTTTATGAAAAAACGTATTATTAATACTAATATGCTGAAAATGCAGCTTTTATTGAATCGTGTAGAAAATAGCTAAAAAACTGCTGTTGTAGTGTTGATAAAACAGCAGTTTGAATTGGAATTAAGGCTTCTATGCGTCTTTAATGTGCACAAAACGCTTGGTTAAAGTATTCGAATAATTCAGGCGTTTGGCTCCATAAGCCGATGGATAAGGCCAACAAGGCCAGAATACTGAGGGCAATACTGAGTCGAAACCATAATGTTGAATTAGTCATGAATGACACTTTCCTCATTAACCATGAAATGTACCAATACCCCAAAAATACTCAGGACAATCGAAAAAATCCAAATGGCATTATAGTTACCGGTCATATCGTGGTTCACACCACCCAACCAACCACCAAAAAATGAACCGACTTGGTGAGTAAAGAACACGATGCCACTGAGCATACTGAGATATTTAACGCCAAACATATTGGCCACTATACCGTTGGTGAGCGGTACGGTAGAAAGCCATAGTAGACCCATAATGACGCCAAAAGCATAGATTGTCCATGTGCTTAAAGGCAGCAAAAGAAAGGCAATAATGGCAATGCCACGTAAACCATAAAGTCCCATTAACAGCTTTGGTTTGGAATATTTGCCGCCAAGCCAACCTGCTGTGTAGGTGCCGACAATATTAAACAGTCCAACGAGCGCTAGGAAAATAGTGCCCGTAGTGGCATTAAAGCCATGATCGATTAAATATCCCGGAAGATGGATGCCAATAAACACCACTTGGAAGCCACAGACAAAGAAACCGAGTGCTAGAAACCAAAAGGGTTTATGCTCCCAAGCCAATTGCAAAATTTGTTTAAAAGTCAGAGAGGCTTCATGCGTATTAGTTGCATTTGGTGCAACATACATTGGTGCTTTTAGCATCCAAGCTAAAGGAATAATAAGCGCAATTAAAATGGCGCTGACCACCAAAGCTGAAGACCAACCAAATTTTTGCAGTAGCAGTAACGTAGAGGGCAGCATAATGAACTGACCAAAAGAACCTGCGGCACTGGCAATACCCATGGCTAAACTACGTTTGTCTGGATGCGCTGCACGTCCTACGGCCGAGAGTAATACTGGAAAGGATGTGGCTGAGAGAGCCAAACCCAGGATTAAACCTGCACTTAAATTAAGCAGTAAACCGGTAGAGCTGATGGCCATGAGTAATAGTCCGAGGGCATATAATGCACCACCGACGGCGACCACGATCTTACTGCCATATTTATCTGCAAAAGCCCCAGTAATTGGCTGCACAGCACCCCAAATTAAGTTTTGCATGGCAATGGCAAGGCTAAATACGTTATGTCCCCAACCGAATTCATCACTCATCGGCACGAGATAGAGGCCAAATGCATGACGCACCCCTAAAGACAATGCCAAAATAATAGCACTGCCAATGAGCATGTAAATCAGGGGCTTTGAGAAACGAGTATCAGACATATAGCAGGCTACATTCTTTAAATTTAACCCAATGGTATTCGAATAAACGCAGAGTTGCGATTAAATTTAATTCACCAAACAATAAATTTTTTTTATAGGTAACTATGGATGAATAAAGAAAAATGACACAGCCGAAATTCAAAAGTGTTTAAAAGAGATTGAAGAGATAATTCAAAATAAAAGACCATATATAGCCTAATAAAAAAGACGGCTGTAGCCGTCTTTTTTTATATTCAGGTTATTAATTAGAAACGCATACCGATACCTGCATATGCAAGGATCGGGTTTACTTCAATATCCGCTTTAGATTTGATCAGTTCGCCGTGTGTCGCATCTGTAACGGTAATGGTGGTTTCATTTTGAAGGTGTGCATAGCTGACAGAACCAACAGCAAACCATTTATCATTGAAATCATACGTGAAGCCCACCGTCGCAACCGGAGCAAATACATCAGTTGCCTCTAAATCAACTTTTGGATTTGCCTTACTTGGTTTTCCTTCCAAAGAGGCGCCTGCATTACCTTCTTTAATGTTGGCAATCATGTGACCTGCGGCAATCAAATCTTTCTCAATTTTTGGATTCATTTCCAACTCATTGAAGTAAGCATACATCACGCCTAGACCCACATAGGGACGGAATTTATTAACACCCGTTTTACCGAAGTGATATTGGATTTCAGCAGCCGGAGTCCATGCACGTGCAGAAGCTGCTGCACCATGTGCGCCTAAGTCGGTAATGAAAATATCATTTTCAAGTTCAAGATTTCCCAGTGCACCGCCTAGTGGTTTTGCAATGGCAGAAAATGGTGCATAAATTTTCCCTGAGCCTTGTAAATCAACTTTTGGCGGAATACCCGCTTTCATTTCTAGTGATACATTGTCAGTGAAGAAATAGTTGGTCATGATCCCAAGCGTGGTGACATCGTCTGCTTCAAGACCGGTCCCTGGATTGTCCCATTGTTCAAGTCCTGAAATAGTGGCTTTACCACTCATTGCAGCAGGAACAGTGTCCAAAGTATTTAGCGCAACTTCTAGTAGGGGCGGAACTTTGTACCCTTCTCGAATATTGTCTTTTACTGTTTGTGATTTAACTTTGCCAACATCTGCCTCATAGCCTTCATTGATGGCAGTATTTACACGAAATGGCTGCGCTTTACCTTGTGGCATAACATGTAAAGCACCAACAGAGACAGAAAAACGTTTGAAGCCATCGCCATCTTTTAAACTAAAATATGGTGAGTCTGCATGACTGAGCATAGGTAGGGCAGCCATTGAAGCAGCAATGCACAATACACTTTTTTTCATTTGAAAGGACTCCATGTCCGTAAATTGATAATAATTTTTCTAAGTGCTCATTATTCAAAATTAGTGCGTAAAAAAATGTTATAGAAAACAAGAATAAACGTAATAGTCCTGTAACATTCTTGATGATTTGTATTATTTGAAGGCTTTAATTGGGTATTTGTGTAAAAAAATCGAACTTTTTTGAAATTTAGAAATGCTTCTATCTATTTGTAAATATTAAATATTTATTGACATAAATGACAGTGAATTGATTTGTTTAGGTCAATAAAATAGTTTAAAACGACCATATTCAAAGCAGTTTTTTGCTTTGTTTTCCTCTACAGATATAAGTCATAGGTCATCGTTGAGTCGTTATATGTTAATCGTGGTTAATCTCTTAAAGCCTTTTACACCAAAACCATTTTTTTTTGTACAATAGCACCAGATTCAATTGAGTTATTCGTATGAGTACGCAAAACCCTCCCAAGAAAAAGGCTTTAGTTAATTTGCCTTTTCCGATTAAAAAAGCTGAAGATAATGCTTCGGATGAAATCTTTGAAGATATGCGTCCAAAACCTCAGCGTTATGCTGACCGTACTTGGATGCCACCACGCGGTACACGTCGTTCGATGGGTAAGCGTTAAGAGATTTAAATAAAAAAGCCATGATTAAAACCATGGCTTTTTTATTGCAAATGATTGATGTTAATTGCGTATTTCAGACTGAATTCTACGGTCTTTATTTAGATAATACTTTTTCTTCTGACGATACATGTCAAGATCAGCACGTTTAAGCATATCTTCCATTCGCTCATTCAAGATATTGGTGGCAGAACCAATCGATATACTCATCGGTTGATTTGAATAAAATTGGTTATCGACCAATAACAACTCATTCAAACTTTGTAAACAGTTTTGCAGTGCTGCATCATCAGCACCCGGTAAAAGTATGACAAATTCATCACCGCCAATGCGCGAAGCAGAATAGGGCGTATGCTGAATAAGTTGGTTTAAAATGTTGCCCAGACGTCTGAGGATACTGTCACCAGCATCGTGCCCAATACTGTCATTGAGTTCTTTTAGTCCATTTAAATCAATAAAAATACAAGAAACAGGACGTAATTGATTGCGTTCGAGACGCTTGAGTTCTGCTATATAAAATGAACGATTATAGAGTTTGGTCAGTACGTCGTGTTTACCTAAATACTCAAGATAATTTTCAGCCTTTTTACGTGCAGTAATATCGGTTAAGGCAACCTGCACGGTGCTCCAATCATCAAGATAATCGGGAAATACAGTAAATTGTAGTAAGACGTGGCGAATACTGCCATCAAGTGCATAATTTATAGCTTCACGTTGATGATGTAGATTACCATTCCAAAGTTCAATCAGTTGTTCTTTAAATGTTTGAAGCATCTCTTTGGTAAATACTTTATGTACATTTTTGAGCAATATTTCTTTGTTCGGAGCGCCAAACAAATCAAGGGTGGCCTGATTAACATCAACGATCAGTATTTCCTTAATACACTCTTGTACAAAATCGGGGTGAACATCCAAAAATGTCACAAAATCTTCTATACCTAAAGCGCGAAGTTGATCTAATTTTATTTTAATCCGGCTGAAATCTTCTACCCAAAGTGAGGTTGGCGAATAATGGAAACGCGCTTCTGCCAAATGACGACTTTGTTCATGTAAACGACAAGCTTCAGTATAAGAGGTGATATCTTCAGTTGTAATTAAGGCTGCTGATAAATCCTGCTCATGATTTGGTAGGACGATGCCTTTGAGTTGAATGTCTAGGCGTTGCCCACTGAGTGTATAGTTTACGGCAGAATGGGAAAAATGTGTTTCCCCATTCCATAATGCAACCAATTCTCTAATATGTGTTTGACACATCTCCGCCTGAAAAACGAGATCGAGGTTTTGACATAAATGTTCAAAGTCACGTGCTTGATACAGTTCTAACGTTTTTGTATTGACCTGTAAGATTTTTATTTTTCTTGCACATTGCAGAATTCGTGATTCATCTTGTTGAAGAAAAGTGGCGAGATCCTGCAAACCTTGCTGACGCCAGAGATCAAATTGTTTTTTGACTTCACTGTAATCTTCAAGCCACATGGCAATGGGGGATAGCTCAAAAAAAGGAGAATCTAGCATGTCTATTTTATGTGCTCGTCATTCTTCATGATAATTACAGCATGTAGTATAAAATGAAAAAAATGATATTAAAATAATGTGATATATAAAATAAACTTTATTTTTAGTGTGACTTATGTCGCTAAAAGTCGTTAATTCAACTTAGATAAAAAGCCAATGTAGACTTTGGCTTTTTTGGGGGGAAATGTGGTGAAAATAGTCTTTAGCGGCTGGCTTTACGAGCTTTATTTTCAGGCTTTGGTGCAGCGATTTCACGTTCAGCTTTCCAAACATCAATGAAATCTTTTTCATTAATATTGTACAGTTCAAGTAGGGCTAAAATGACGCCGCCAAACATCATTGGGCCTTCTGAGTTGCTTTGAAACTCAAATATTTTCCCATTCAGGGCATGCAAAATATCTTCAATTTCAAAAATACGGTCACGACCATTGCTATCTGTCGGGTACATTTGGGTATTCAGCACAATTTTCGCAAGACTTTTTTCATTATCTGTTAAGGCCAGAACATCAACCAATTCATCTGCCGAAGGTGCAAAAATTACCGAGTCTTGAAAAATTGTATGTAGAAGTTTCGAAGTAAGTTTAGGTAAAGCTTTTTCAACGAAAGGACGGAATGAAATTGGAAAAATAACATTTCTGGAAATCCCCTTAAACATGGGAGCAATTTCTTCAACTTTATAGCCAGCGACACCACAGCCAATCGAAGTAATGAAATATTTGGTCTTCGGATGATTCTTGGTATAGATTTTAAAATCATCAACATAATGTTGAATCTGAGACAATGGCATTTGTTGTAAATGCTCATTCATTGTTGGAATAGCAAAACTTTGACCAGCCCATCCACGACCAATACCATTCATTGCACCAAAATGCTCTAGGGCAGTACGCGCTGCACCGCCAGTATGTTGACCTGCCATATTGCTGCCAAAAACAAAAATAGTATCTTCGGGTAGGTTTTTAACAATACTTTCGTCATGATATTGGTAAGTCATAAGTTTGATCTGTGGCGTCCTTTTGTTCATGTTGCAGGTGAAATTTACATAGGTCAAGTATCAATAAGGGATAAATGAACGCTTTATTCCTGAGTTTTTTTAGAGCCAAGAGTTTCCTCAAGAAAAACATGCGAAATCAGGCGAATTATTTTTCAAACATGAGAAAAATCTGTGGGGGTATGTTGAGTTATAAATTTTCAGTCTGTACACGCCTCTGGTATTTACATAAATTTAGCGTTGTTTTGTGCAACTTTGCCCTCATAATAAAGCCATATAAAACTGTTGAAGAAGAGTGTGATGCAGGAACAGCCTTTTGAACTGGTAACACAATATCAGCCGGCAGGTGATCAGCCTCAAGCGATTGAGAAATTGGTGAAGGGGATTGAAAAAGGAATGCATGATCAGTTGCTCTTAGGGGTAACAGGTTCAGGTAAAACCTATACCATGGCAAATGTGATAGCACGCACGCAACGTCCAACGATTATTATGGCGCATAATAAAACTTTGGCTGCGCAGCTTTATGGCGAGTTTAAAGCCTTCTTTCCGCATAATGCCGTGGAATACTTCGTCAGTTATTATGACTATTATCAACCCGAAGCCTATGTTCCATCTTCAGATACTTTTATTGAAAAAGATTCATCGATTAATGATCATATCGACCAAATGCGTCTTTCGGCAACACGGGCATTATTAGAGCGACGTGATGCAATTATCGTAGCGTCAGTTTCAGCTATTTATGGTCTGGGTGATCCCAATGCTTATATGAGTATGCTTCTGCATATCGTGGAAGGAGACCGTATTAGCCGTGATGATATCATTCGTCGTTTGGTGGAAATGCAATACACCCGAAATGAACTCGAATTTTTACGGGGCACATACCGTATTCGTGGTGAAATTATTGATATTTTTCCTGCTGAATCTGATCAAAATGCCATTCGAATAGAGTTATTTGATGATGAAGTTGATTCAGTTCGATGGTTTGATCCATTGACGGGCAGAATGGTCCGTAAAGTGCCACGGATTACGATTTACCCAAAAAGCCATTATGTAACACCTAAAGATAATTTACAGCGTGCAATTGGAACGATTCGTGAAGAACTCGCAGAACGACTAGGATTCTTTCGTGCAAATGATAAATTACTCGAAGCACAGCGTATCGAACAACGTACACGTTATGATTTAGAGATGATGCAGCAGCTTGGCTATACCAACGGTATTGAAAACTATTCACGCCACTTGTCTGGCCGTCCTTCTGGTGAAGCACCTCCGACTTTGTTTGATTATGTACCTGACGATGCCTTATTAATCATTGATGAATCGCACGTTACCGTTCCGCAAATTGGGGCTATGTATAAAGGTGACCGTTCACGTAAAGAAAATTTGGTCAATTACGGTTTTCGTTTACCAAGTGCGCTTGATAACCGCCCAATGAAATTTGAAGAATGGGAGCGGATTATTCCTTCGACCATTTATGTCAGTGCAACGCCTGCACATTATGAAATGGAAAAGTCTGAACAAGTCGTTGAGCAAGTGGTTCGACCCACAGGTTTGGTTGATCCTGAAATTGAAATTCGTCCAGTGTTAACGCAAGTGGATGATGTATTGTCAGAAATTAATAATCGAAAAAACTTAAATGAGCGTGTATTGGTTACGACATTAACCAAACGTATGGCAGAAGATTTAACTTCATATTTGAAAGAATATGGCATTAAAGTCGCTTATTTACATTCAGATATTGACACTGTTGAGCGCACTAAAATTATCCATGAATTGCGTTCGGGTGTATACGATGCAATTGTTGGGATTAACTTGCTGCGTGAAGGCTTAGATATGCCAGAGGTGTCTCTAGTCGCCATTTTAGATGCAGACAAAGAGGGGTTCTTACGTTCTGAGCGTTCTTTGATTCAAACCATTGGTCGTGCAGCGCGTAACTTAAACGGTAAAGCGATTTTATATGCAGATCGTATGACTGACTCAATGCAAAAAGCCATTGATGAAACGGATCGGCGTCGTAATTTACAAATCGCCTTTAATCTTGAACATGGCATTACACCACGTAGTGCTGTACGCCAAAACGTTAATGATATTGATACTGGTGAACTGCTGACAGATGATGAAATCGATGCAAAAATTTCAGATCAGGCCAAGGCATTAACTGCAGATGAACGTCATTTGATGTCGGATCCAAAACTTCTGGCAAAACATATGAATAAGTTGGAAAAAGAAATGCTAAAAGCGTCTAAGGAATTACAGTTTGAACAAGCCGCTCGATTACGCGATGAAATCTTGCGTTTAAAAGCACAGATGATTTCATAATTTTGTTAGACAAGATGCGGAATATTGTTTGAATGACATACATAATTCAGACAAGAAAATGATTTTTAGAGCAATTTTTTCCGCTAGAGTAAAAACACGAGAGAAAGAATTACTTAATTTTCATCGAATGTTTTGCATCGAAATGAGGCATAAAAATGACAACAACGAATCTTCCGAAAGCTGGTTTTAAACTCGCAAAAATTGCACTTGGTGCAGCAGTGTTAATTGGTTTGGGTGCAGCCACAATGGCCTATGCACAGACGAAACCGTTACAGACTGTGGAAAAAGTCGAGCTCGATCGTTATTTAGGTATGTGGTATGAAGTAGCTCGTAAGCCTATGGTTTTTCAAAAAAGCTGTGACCGTGATGTGACTGCGGTTTACACGCTAAATGAAAATGGCAACATTAATGTAAATAATCGCTGTGTATCTAAAGATGGTACCAAGAAGCAATCAATAGGCGAGGCATTTGTACAAAATGCACCGTTTAACTCGAAATTAAAAGTTAGTTTCTTACCAGAAGCAATTCGTTGGTTGCCTGTGGGGCGTGGTGATTATTGGGTACTCAAAGCCGATGAAGACTATCAAACAGTTTTGGTGGGTGAGCCACGTCGTAAATATATGTGGGTGCTTTCTCGTTCGGCTCATCCAGATCAGGAAGTGATTCAGGAATATCTAAATTATGCGCAATCTGTTGGTTATGATTTATCAGATATTATTCATACCAAGCAGACAGTGAAACCTAAAACCTAAATAATTGAACAAATGCTAAAAAACCATGCCTGTGCATGGTTTTTTATTTGCTAGAATGTCCAGGCGAGAAGCTTGATTCATCAAGCAAAATATCAAGATTATGTAGTCATTTGGACTGGAGTGAAAGATGTATAAAGGCGTTGCATTGTCTGTATTGGCATCGGTCACTTTCGGTATTTTGTATTTCTTTACCATCTTTTTAAAACCTCTAGATAGCGAGCAAACTTTTGCATGGCGCATGTTGGCGACCTTGCCATTTTTAACCTTATTTATGTGGTGGATGAAAGATTTAAACAAAGTCAGTGAAATTTTTTGGCGTGTGGTCAAGCAACCGATCTTTCTCATTTGGTTAATCATTAGTTCATTTTTATGTACTACACAGCTTTGGTTGTTTTTGTGGGGACCAATTAATGGCCGAGGGCTAGAAGTATCTTTAGGGTATTTTCTATTGCCCTTAGTAATGGTTCTGGTTGGATGTGTACTGTATAAAGAAAAGCTGTCTAAATGGCAGATGGCTGCCGTGGCATTGGCAATTTTAGGGGTCGGCCACGAAATTTGGCGTATTGGCAGTATCGCGTGGGAAACTGTCTATGTCGCTGTGGCTTATCCGATTTATTTCTTTTTACGTCGTACCTTTAAAACCGATCATTTGGGTGGTTTTTGGTGGGATCTTTGCTTAATTTTGCCTGTAGCCTTTTATTTAGGATTTATTCATAGCGATAGTTTAGCGCTGATGTCGTTATTCCCGTATCTGATTTTGGCGGTTTTAGGACTGGGTTTTCTGAGTGCGCTTGGCTTAGGTAGCTATATGTTGGCGAGTCGTTATTTGCCATTTGTGATTTTTGGTTTGTTGAGTTATTTAGAACCCGTGTTGTTAGCTTTTGCATCCATCGCATTGGGGGAGCGAGTAGAAGCCGAAGAATGGCTGACCTATATTCCAATTTGGGGTGCGGTATTGTTATTGGTGATAGAAGGTGTTTTGCATCTGTTTAAACAAAAGCAAAATGAACGTGCGCTAGCAAAAAATGTAAAAGCGTTAAATGATCGAATCGATTCTTAGACTGAAAATGCTGGTACGATAAATTGATCAGTTTACAATTAATGCTTGCTGTTTTTTAGTAAAATCTTAAACTTAGAAAACTACAACAAGACATGATTCAATTTATTGTTTAGGAAGAACAGCATTGAATGATGGTGTACAAAAATATTTATTTTAGATAAAAATAAACTGAAATCGATAAAAGATTGATTAAAGAACCAAGATACAGGAAGCAGTCAGTGGTTGTCCCATTTCATCTAAGTGCAAAACTTTTACAGCTAGAGCCTGTGTTGGATCAGCATTGGCAGAGTATCGTGTCTGAAGTGTGCACTGATCTTGATCAATCAAACTTACCGCAGATACAGCAGGTGTTATTGCAAAAAGGTATTCGTTGGGAGTCTTCATCACAGTCGTATCAAAGCGATGTACCGATGAATTTGGGCATGCTGATGAAAGTACTAAAATATGGTGTCATGCGTGAGCATGCACAGTATTTGGCAACACAGCTCGAAGAACTTAGGATATTGACCCAGAGTATTCAAATTGCGCGAAAATTAGAAGAAAACCTACTCTATATCAATAAAATAGATGCAGAAGAAGATTTTGAATTACAGTATGAAAAAAATGTATTACATCAGCATTTCATTTTAAATGCCGCACAAATCATTCGTGAAATGGATTTGATTGCGCCGAGTGATGCACGTCAACTCACCGCTCTGCAAGTTAAAGTTTTCTTGATCGAAATTTTCTTAAAGTCACACGTGTTGGGGCAAGTGTTTGATGCTTCTATCCCGAAATCATCTGAGGTTTGGCAACATCCGATTTTTAAATACTATTTAAAGCGTGAACAAAAAACGCGATATCTACAAATCGTACAAACATCTGAGTTTATTTATATTTTGTCGCCTGATTTAGATTGGACGACGCAGTATTCAGCAATGCGGTTTTTATCTACAAAGCATAATGATGCCTTAGCAGACGAAATTTTTGATGGGGTGGCCATAGATTTAAATACTGCTTTAGAAAATCAACAGATCGAACAATTAAAATTTCGAGTCTCAAAGTTGGCATCCATTGCAGGTTTTATACATTTAGATCTGCAAAATTTAATGCAGCAACTTTATACACGGTTAGATAAGCATCTACTTTTAATGCTGCATGTAGAGGATGCTACTCAATTAGCGACGGTTTTACCTGCTTTTGAGCAGCAGTTCAATACATTGATATTGAAGCCCTTACATCAGACTGTTCAAAATCAACTGAGTGAGCAGATACAGCATGACTTTGTATTTTTCCATAGCATGCAAATATCTCAGAAGCTCATCACGAGTCTAAACGTCTTGAGTAGTTGCCCTAAGTTTGAGGCAAGTTTTGAGTTGAAACGGCTGCGACTTCAACTACAGGCCTGGCAGGTGCTTTTGTTGAAACGGCGTACGCACATTTTTCATGTTCAAAACGAAGATGATTGGGAGTTACATCATCAGCAGTCACAACAAATTCATACGGCGTTGAAAGCGCTCTTGCAGCCGAACGAGGATCAACAGAAGATCTTTGCTAAAGACGTAATTGTAGAAAATACGGGTGCCCATGGCGCGCATGTTGGATTTTCCAAACGCATGACGAAAACAGGGGAGTATGAAAGCCTTGAAGCAGATACTTTAAAAGCGCAACAGCAAAAAAAGCGCCAGACTTATATGCAGGTTTTAATGTTGCTAAAGGAACATGCGTCACAGCTCGTCAATCTCGATTTTGAGCCATGTGAAAATGCCTTAAAGGTGCAGTCTTTTAGTGATCGGAGATATTTTGCGATTAGTACTGGAGAGAATGGTTTAAATGCACTACCGAAAATATTAGAGCTGAGTGTAAATTTCTTTGATTTTAATTTGGAAAAGTTTGCTGAGAATCTGAAAAATTAACAGAATTTTAAATATTGATCTGACTTTAAAACTAATGTTAGGCAGTAACATTAGAGGCGTAATTTGATCCAAATAAAAGAACGATACGCGGTAATGTTATCCGCAATTGTCTAAGACAAGGTTACTACTAATAAAAAATGTTTTTGCGATACTTTGAATAAATTGACGGTAGTGAACGAGTTTTGCGGTGAGGAGCATTGCTCCGCAAGATGGTTTCCTTGCGAAGCTTCGCTTCTCATTTTGCCAAATGAGAAACAACGTTTCATAAGAGTACCTCCAGCTGAAGGCTAAACCCTTTATTCAAACCTCAGGTGTAAGACTCCGTCGAATATTCTTAAAAATCATTTAAAAATGTGAAATTATTATTACGAGCTTAGCATCAGTAAAAATACTATAAATTGAGCAAAATAAAAAAACAGCACAATTTGAAAAATATAAATATTCGTTCATCTTTGAGCTAAATCTGCTGAGATCTGGTTGATAAAACTACATTTGAAATTTTGTGACAAAAATCTGCGAAAAAGCCGGTTTTTCAACTTTCGGCTATAAAATCATAATACTAATCATGATTATTTTGAAAACTTATAGTGAATATATAACAAAATAACCTTGTCGAAATCTGCTTTTAGATTCATTAATTTTCAGTTTTCCATTACAATTGTGGGGTTTTGAAATTTATGCTTAGATTTACAATTAATTAGAGGACGTATCTGTGAGCAAAGACACTATCGTTGCCCTACATGCAGAGCACCAAGGTCGCTGGAAAAACCGTGAAGAAATCGCGGAACGTATGATTGCCCTAGTGGGTCAGTTATATCGTGAAAAAAACATCGTAGCTACAGTATACGGTCGTTCTTTAATTAACCGTTCGGTTATCCAAATTCTTAAAGCGCATCGTCGTACTCGCGTACTTGACGTTGAACTTTCAGTTGTGAACACTTTCCCAATTCTTGAAGCTTTGGCGAAAATCGAAAACATCGGTACTGCTGAAATTGATCTTGGCAAACTTGCTGTTGAGTTCAAAGAAAAAGGCGGTGATGTTGACGCATTCGTTGCTGACGCTGTGAAATCACTTGAAGGCAATGCAACTAACGTTGAAAACCGTGATGTTGTACTTTACGGTTTCGGTCGTATCGGTCGTATCCTTGCACGTTTGATGATCAGTCAATCTGGTCTAGGTCGTGGCCTTAACCTTAAAGCAATCGTTGTTCGTAAATCATCTGACGGTGACTTAGAAAAACGTGCGTCTTTGTTACGTCGTGACTCTATTCATGGTCCATTCGCAGGTACAATTTCTGTTGATGAAGAAAACGAAGCAATCATTGCTAACGGTAACTTCATCAAAGTGATCTATGCGTCTAACCCATCTGAAGTTGATTACACTGCTTACGGTATTAACAATGCACTTGTAATCGATAATACAGGTAAATGGCGTGATTCTGAAGGTCTTGCACAGCACCTTAAATGTCCAGGTGCTGCACGCGTAATTCTAACTGCACCTGGTAAAGGTGATATGAAGAACGTTGTATACGGTGTGAACCAAGCTGACATCCTTGATGAAGATACCATCATCTCTGCTGCAAGCTGTACAACAAACGCGATTACACCAACACTTAAAGTGTTAAATGACAAGTACACAGTGATCAATGGTCACGTTGAAACAGTTCACTCGTTCACAAACGACCAAAACTTGATCGACAACTACCATAAAGCTGACCGTCGTGGTCGTGCTGCTACTTTAAACATGGTAATCACTGAAACTGGTGCTGCTAAAGCTGTTGCTAAAGCACTTCCTGCTCTTCAAGGTAAATTGACTGGTAACTCAGTACGTGTACCTACTCCAAACGTATCTCTTGCAATTTTGAACCTTACTTTGGGTCAAGATGTTGACCGTGAAGAAGTGAATGAATACATTCGCCAAATTTCAATCAACTCTAACCTTCAAGGTCAAATCGGTTATACAAACTCAACTGAAGTTGTATCGTCTGACTTTATCGGTTCACGTACTGTTGGTGTGTTTGACGCTCAAGCGACAATCGCTTCTGGTAACCGTTTAACTGCTTATGTTTGGTACGATAACGAAGTGGGTTATAGCTGCCAAGTATTGCGTATTGCTGAGCAAATGGGCGGCGTAAGCTATCCAAAAGTTCCTGCTGAAACTAATGCTTAATTAGTTCACGCTGTAAAAAAAGGGCCTCATTTGAGGCTCTTTTTTTATCTAAAGAGTATGGGTTAAAAACTTAAGGCATAGATGACGAATGGATTGATCAAAAACATCAAAAGTTCTTGTTTTTTCTGCCACTGTTAGATGAGTGTGAGTCATTTATAATGAAAAGCTGACTAAAATGTTCAAGTTTTAAGTTAATGAAATTATTAAAGAATTAAATACAAAAAATTGCAAACTGGTTTGTATAATGTGTTCAAAATGAGACTGTAAAAAATAAAAAGCAAAAGGAATTTAGTTTGCAAGCAAAGCACATGCTCAGTGGATTGGCATTTATTGTGTTTGCTGCGCTCTGTGGTGTACTTATCGCCATTTGGGTGTTTAAGCACTTTAATATTTATATCCCGCTAGAAAATCAGAACGTCAATATTGACCTGCAAGAGCCGTTACAAGCCGAAGTCAAAATTCATGATGCCTTGGATGTGGACGTGACAGGGCGGGTGAATGCTGAAATTCCGATACATGAAAATTTAAATATTCCCTTAACTCAAACGCTGACGCCACGGGTGTATTTTGATAATCAAGTCCCAATCAAGACCACGATTCCAGTACGTGAAACTTTGAAAGTGAATCAAAACCTTCCTGTGAATACCAAAGTGAAAGTTAAAGTCATGGGGCAGGATGTGACTTTGCCGCTCAAAGGTGATATCCCGATACAATTGGATATTCCAGTAAATATGAATGTGCCTTTGGAGCAAAAAGTACATTTAAAATTTGATGCGCCAGTCAAAACCGTGCTGAAAGAAAACCTACATATTCCACTAAATGCAAATTTAAAAACCAACATTCCTATTGAAGGTAATTTAAATGTTCCAATTAAGACGGCATTAAAAGCGACAGTGGATGTGCAAAATACGTTGCCGGTTCAAATTAAAAAGGGTGAATTGGTAATTCCACTAAAAACAATGCGACTCAACAGAGAGCATGCCAAAACTGAAGCGAAAGCTCAGGAGTAAGCCATGTGGATATTTCAATCGGCGAAGCGCATCATTTTGAGTTTTATCGCAGTTGCGTTATTGGTTGCGGTACTATTTTGGTTGTATTTAAATATTTATGCGTCGATGCAAGTACGTGCAAAAAATGCTGATATTCAATTGTCGCATTCACTACCCACCAAAATTTCCGTTGGTAATTATTTGCAAACGCAGTCTATTGGGACTCTGGATACGCAGATTGCTTTAGATCGGAAGCTGCAACTACCCTTAAAGGGAAAATATCTGGCAGATTTGCAGTTTAGTGTAGAGGTTCCGATCTCAGTGGATATTGATTATTCCACCAATATTCAAATTAACCAGACGATGCCGCTTGAGGCGACCACAGATTTGGTGATTAAAAATAAACTCGTGCCGAAATTTCCCTTAAAAATGGACATTCCTGTCAAGTTAGATGTGCCTTTTCATTTGAAAAGAACCTATAACATTCCTATTCGAATTAATTTTAATGGTCCTGTGTATTTTGAGTTTAATGAAAAAGTCGATTTGCATGTGGTACATCAGTTTGCACCACAGCTAAAACTCAATGACCCGATGACCATGCGAAAAATCGCAACCTTTAATGCCACGATGTACAACGCAGAGCGTAATACCAAGGCAAATTTAGATATGAATATGGATTTGCCGATAAAAAATGTACATCCATAAGCATGATTCAACTCAAAAAAAGCCCGAATCAATTCGGGCTTTTTTGTGGGTTCAATCTTATTTTAAAGCAGCTTCAACAGCACTACGTAGAGAAGTAGTTGGGTGACCGAGTAACTGTTCCAAGTCCTTACGATCACTTTGCATCGCACCGCCAATGCTATTGATATCGGCATCGACGATAACATCTACAAGACCAGCAGGTAAGCCAGCTTGTAATAGACCTTGCGTATAGTCTTCTGCTGTAAGATTTTGATAGTGAACATTTTGACCTGAAACTTGCTGTAGGGTTTCAGCAAGCTGTGCCAAGGTGAAACTGTCTGAGCTTGCAAGTTCATAGGTTTTATTTTCATGACCAGAGCTTGTAAGTACTTTTGCAGCAGCTTCAGCATAGTTAGCACGGGTCGCTGCATTAATTTTCCCATCCTTTGCTGCACCAAATAAGGTACCTGTTTCCACCACATGTCCTGCAGCAGCAAGATAGTTTTCGACATACCAGTTATTTCGTAAGAAGGTATAGGTTAAACCACTAGCTTGAATCAGACTTTCTGTTTCACGATGTTCTTGAGATAAACCCAATGGCGATGTATCAGCACGTAACAGGCTGGTATAAGCAAGATATGGAACTTTCGCTTCTACTGCAGCATCAATTACGGCTTTGTGTTGTGGAGTACGCCGACCAATTTCATTGGCAGAAATGAGTAATAATTTATCGACACCTTGTAGTGCAGGAACCAGTGTATCTGGTTGATCATAGTCAAAATGACGAAGTTCGATGCCTTGAGCTTGTAGAGATGCTGCTTTTTCTGTTGAGCGAACTAAAGCGATGATGTTTTCGGCCGCGGTTTCTTTCAATAAAAATTGAAGGACCAATTGGCCTAGTTGACCTGTTGCACCTGTAATTGCGATTTTCATATTTAAACCCTCTGATTGTTGAATAAATGATCTTGATGGTTGAATCTTAATCTGTTAACTTACTAAATGTAAGTACGTACCAAAAAGTAAGTTAGTGACTTTGAGGAAAGATTTAATGAACACATACGCTACAAGTAAATTATTAGGTCAAGTTTTATCCACAGATTGTCCATCTCGAGAAATATTGGAACATCTCACCAATAAATGGTCAGTATTAGTTTTACGTTGTTTGACTGAAGGGGTACACCGTTTTAGTGAACTTAAGCAGCGTATCGAAGGGGTAAGCGAAAAGATGCTGGCTCAAACGCTGAAAATGCTCGAGCAAGATGGTTTTATCTTAAGGACAGTCTATCCAGTCGTGCCACCCAAAGTTGAATATCAACTGACTTTAATGGGCTCGCAGGCTGCAGAAAAGTTAATGCATCTGATTGGTTGGGTTGAACGAACCTTGCCTGAAATTATTGAAGCCAAGGAAAATGCACGTAAATAGCTTTCAGAAATGGGGAGTGAAATTCGTTTGCCATTTATCAAAGGTATTTTGATGATGAGCTAAAGATTTTCGAGCGAGGTGCGGATTTTCCTAAAAATTTGCATCAGCACCAAGATGAATGAAATTTATAGTATTGCTGAATAATATTGTTCGAGAAATTCTTTAAAATATGGCAGAATAAGCGGTTTTAAAGTTTTTAGAGGATTGGCAAACATGCGCTTTGTTGATGAAGCAGTCATTACCGTAGAGGCTGGCGACGGTGGCAATGGCGTAGCCAGTTTTCGCCGTGAAAAATTCGTACCATTTGGTGGTCCAGATGGTGGTGATGGTGGTCGTGGCGGTAACGTATACGTTCAAGCCGACAACGACACAAGTACCCTAGTAGATTATCGTTATACACGTAAATTCCGTGCAGAACGTGCTAAAAATGGTCGTGGAGCGAACTGCTCAGGCCGTGGCGGTGAAGATACCGTATTGCTCGTTCCAGTGGGCACAACAATTGTAGATACAGAATCTGGCGATATCATCGGCGACTTAGTGGCTGACGGTCAGCGTGTGTTAGTGGCAGCAGGTGGTGAAGGTGGTTTGGGTAATACTCACTTCAAATCTTCAACCAACCGTTCTCCACGTAAATGTACACACGGCTCAAAAGGCGAATATCGTGAAATTCGTCTTGAATTAAAAGTACTCGCAGACGTTGGTTTGTTGGGTATGCCAAATGCGGGTAAATCAACCTTTATCCGTGCAGTTTCAGCAGCGAAACCAAAAGTTGCAGATTATCCATTTACCACTATGGTGCCAAACCTAGGTGTGGTTGATGCCGATAGTCACCGTTCATTTGTAATGGCGGATATTCCGGGTCTAATCGAAGGGGCTGCAGAAGGTGCAGGTCTAGGTATTCGATTCCTGAAACACTTGGCACGTACACGTATTTTATTACACATCGTAGATGTTCAACCGATTGATGGTTCTGACCCTGCGTACAATGCAAAAGCAATTTTGGAAGAGTTGAAAAAATTCTCCCCAACACTTTCAAAATTACCTGTTGTATTGGTACTCAATAAAGTAGACCAATTGGCGGCTGAAACGCGTGATGAATGGTGTGATCACATTCTCGAAGAGTTGCAGTGGAAAGGCCCTGTATTCAAAACTTCAGGTTTAACGTTTGAAGGTACTAAAGACGTTGTGTACTACCTGATGGATCAAATTGAAGAACAGCGCGAACGCGAAACTGAAGATCCTGAATATGCTGCAGAAGTTAAAGCGTTCCGTGATCAGCTTGAAGCTGAAACACGTGAGCAAACGCTTGCTGCGAAAGAAGCATATCGTGAAATGCGTCGTCAACAACGTCTGGCAGGTCAAGGTGAAGACTTTGATGATGAATTTGAAGACGGTGATGATGAGGCAGAATCGTACTACGTACGTTAATTGCTGAATAAGTGTCAAAGCAAACAAGTCTGAGGACAAGATGATAGAAGTGGTAGATGGGCAACGTCAGCTCAAGGGTTGTAAACGTATCGTTGTTAAAATCGGATCATCACTACTCACAGCAAACGGAAAAGGGTTAGATCTGGATGCAATCTCGCATTGGGCGGGACAAATTGCAGAACTACACAATGCAGGACACGAGATCATTCTTGTGTCTTCCGGTGCTGTGGCTGAAGGGATGGTTCGTATGAATTTGGACAACCGACCCACAGATCTACCTAGTCTACAGGCTTGTGCTGCCATTGGTCAGATGGGCTTAATTCATACTTGGTCTAGCGTATTAGAACAACGTTCGATTCGCACAGCACAAGTTTTGTTAACGCATGATGACTTGGCAGACCGTCGTCGTTATTTGAACTCATGTGATGCGTTGCAACACTTGATAGACTGGCGTGTGATTCCTGTGATCAATGAAAATGACACAGTGTCGACTGACGAAATCCGCTTTGGTGATAACGATACTTTAGCTGCGATGGTGGCTGGACAGGTTCATGCAGACCTCTTGGTGATTCTAACTGACCAAGAAGGCATGTTCGACTCTGACCCTCGTTCCAATCCAGATGCAAAACTGTTCCATACAGTACGTGCAATGGATGAATCATTATTCGATATGGCTGGCGGCGGCGGTAAATTCGGTCGTGGCGGTATGTTAACCAAAGTTCGTGCGGCACGTTTAGCAGCCAAGTCTGGTTGTCCAACAGTCATTGCGAGCGGTGATAGCGATAATGTGCTTTCACGTGTGATGGCAGGTGAATTACTCGGTACCTTATTCATTACGGACAATGATCGTGTGACAGCCCATCAACAATGGTTAGCTGCACATTTACAAACAGCTGGTCGTTTAGTAATTGATGATGGCGCAGTCAAAGCCATTCGTGATAATCACCGCAGTTTATTACCTGTCGGTGTGAAAGCGGTTGAAGGGCATTTCGAACGTGGTGATGTGGTGGAATGTGTTGATACACAAGGTCATCGTGTTGCTGTTGGCCGTGTAAACTTCAGTTCACGCTCGGCAGAAATCGTTAAAGGTTTAGCCTCAGATAAAGTTCATCAAGTTTTAGGGGAAGCCCGATCACTTGAAATGATCCATCGTAATCATATGTCGATTTACTAAATTGAAAATCAAAATCCTGCTTCCGAGCGGGATTTTTTATGGCATGCCATTTGAATATAACGATAAAAATAGAAATAAGAGGAAAAGAAGATGAGCGAAATTCAATATTTAAACATTCAAGATCTAAAAGATGAGCAGGCTCAACTGTGTGAATTATTGGCCCAATGTGTGCAAGATGGTGCATCACTGGGTTTTTTAACTAAAGAATCTAAGTCGCACTATGATGAATATTGGTCTGCTGTGGCAAAGGATATTCAAAAGCATAAAACCTTTTTGTGGGTGGCGCTGCAAAGCGGTGAAGTTGTGGGCACAGTACAATTGGTTCGTGCCACCAAAGCCAATGCGTTGCGTCGTACTGAGATTGAAAAACTTATGGTGCATCCAAAGGTACGTCAGCAAGGCATTGCTCACCAACTATTCACACTTGCAGAAGATAAAGCAAAACACTTGAACTTGAAATTACTTGTACTTGATACGCGTACAGGCGATGTCTCTGAAAAGCTATATGAAAAATTTAGCTTTATAAAAGCTGGGATCATTCCGCAATTTGCATTGAGCCATACAGGTACAATAGATTCAACGACATTATTTTATAAATTATTAGTTTAAGTTGAAACGGATGGATATTTTAGACCAAAACTCCTGCACAGATGCAGGAGTTTTTTCATTAAAGGTTCTTTTGATTAACTCGTTTAGAGAGTTCTTCCGCACTTTCAACTCGTTCAGAATAGCGATCTGTGAGGTAGGCAGATTGACCACGTGTGAGTAGGGTAAATTTATATAATTCCTCCATCACATCGACAATGCGAGTGTAATAGGAGGAAGGTTTCATGCGATCATTTTCATCAAACTCTAAAAATGCTTTTGCAACGGAAGATTGATTTGGAATCGTGATCATCCGCATCCAACGCCCAAGGATGCGCATTTGGTTAACAGCATTAAAAGATTGCGAACCACCACTGACTTGCATTAACGCCAGCGTTTTACCTTGAGTAGCACGAATGGCACCTGACGCTAAAGGAATCCAATCAATTTGTGCTTTCAATATAGAGCTCATCGCACCATGTCGTTCTGGCGAACACCAAACCATGCCTTCTGACCATGTAAGCAATTCATGTAATTCCTGAACTTTGGGATGTGAAGTTTCAGCATCTTCAGGCAGTGGAAGACCTTTAGGATGAAAAATTTTGACTTCTGCACCAAAATGTTCAAGGATTCGACCCGCCTCCAATACCGTTAGGCGGCTAAATGAGCGTTCACGGTTAGAGCCATATAGCAGCAGAATGCGTGGCGGATGTTCAAGTGCTTTAGCTTGAACTTGTTCAAAACGCGGTGTTTCAAGTAAATCTAGTTGAATATTGGGGAGCTTCATTTTAGTTCTCTTTATACCATTTGCGTTTTAGCCAGAGCGATACACTCACTAATGCAATAAGCACAGGCACTTCAACCAATGGGCCAATAATCGTGGTAAATGCAATCGGAGATGCAATGCCAAAGGTGGCGATGGCAACAGCGAGGGCAAGTTCAAAATTATTACCTGCTGCGGTAAAGGATATGGCAGTGGTTTTGGCGTAGTTATTGCCCATCCATTTGCTCATCAAAAAGCTAATGAAAAACATCACCACAAAGTAGATTGTGAGGGGAATGGCAATACGCAGTACATCCATCGGAAGGCTCACGACATCTGCACCTTTGAGGCTAAACATCACCACAATAGTAAAGAGTAATGCGATTAAACTGATGGGGCTGATTTTGGGTATAAATTGATTTTTATACCAATCCAGACCTTTTTGTTTTACCAATATGGCACGCGTCAGGAAACCGAGCAGGAAGGGAATACCTAGATACACCAATACTGCATGTGTGATGGTCCAAAAACTGACTTGGATCACTTGTGCTTCGATACCAAAATAAGGCGGTAAAAAACTCAAAAAGAACCATGCGTAGGTACTAAAAAATGCAATTTGGAAAATACTGTTAAATGCCACTAAAGCCGTAACGTATTGGTTGTCCCCACAAGCGAGATCATTCCAAACCAGAACCATTGCAATACAACGTGCTAAACCAATCAGAATCAAACCGGTCATGTATTCAGGGTAGTGTTGTAAAAACACGATAGCCAAAATAAACATCAGGCAAGGCGCAATTAACCAATTTTGAACCAGTGATAGGTATAAGGTACGTTTATCTTTAAACACTTCAGGCAGCGCTTTGTAATCCACTTTAGCCAAAGGCGGATACATCATGAGGATTAAACCAATGGCAATCGCAATATTGACATCACCGATATTGAGTTGATTTAAAGCTCTTGAAGTACTTGGAACATACACGCCAATCGCAATGCCTAGCCCCATTGCGATAAAAATCCATAGCGTTAGATTGCGGTCTAGAAATGACAGTTTTGCAGCAGCCATTATTGGATCTCTGAAATATTTTGGATTTCTTGGTTGAGTTCTTCGCGACTTAATTGCGTAAAATCGAGCGCAAATAAAGCATCTAAACGGCGGTTAATATGCGCCACGGTATCAAGAAAAGCTGCAAGTTTTATGTCATCTGCAAGCTCTAAATGGGAGGGATCTTCTAAGCCCCAATGGGCTTTGATGGCAGAGCCTAAGTAAATTGGGCAAGCTTCTTGAGCTGCAGAACCACAGACAGTAATTACCACATCGGGTTGGTATTGTTCACATGCTGTGATGGTTTTACTCGACAAGCCCTCAGTCGGTAGATTGAGGTTATGTAGGGTTTTTAAGGTAAATGGGTGGACTTGTCCTGAAGGTTTACTGCCTGCGCTATAAGCACGGAAACCTTCAGGGGCACGCTGGTTAAAAAGTACTTCGGATAAAATGCTGCGGCAGCTATTGCCAGTACATAGAAATAAAAAATTCATAGCGTTTCACACAATGTGGTAGTGCCTTTCGGGGAGTTTAAATCGAGGTCTTTAAATCGTTCTTGGTGACGCATGACATCGAGTATTTGTGTACACCAAGTAGGCAGTGCAGGGTGAATGGAGTAATAGACCCATTGACCTTTACGTTGATCACTCAGCACACCTGATGAACGCAGTAATGCCAAATGACGCGAAATTTTAGGTTGGCTCAATTCAAGGGACTCAGTGAGTTCGCAGACGCAGAGTTCACCTTTACAAGCCAACAGCATGATGATGTTCAGACGAGTCTCATCTGCAAGTAATTTGAAAAATTCAGTCTGTTCCATGCTTATCTATATATATGGATTTACATATATTCTTACATATGAATATATGGATGTCCATATATTTTATTCAATAAAAATCCCACATGCAGTGGGATTTTTATATTTAGGCCAGTTTAAAAGTCGAACGAAGTTTGTAAGAAAAAGGTACGTGGCTGACCGATATATTTACCACCTGTTGCATCTGATGAACGGGTGAAATACTGTTTATCAAAGACATTCTTAATGCCAGCGGCAACTTTAACCCCTTGCAGCGAACCGCTAAAGTCATAGCCTGTACGTACAGCGAAAGTTGAATAGCCAGGAATATCGCCCAGTTTACCGTTTGCAGTTTCTTCAGTTTGATAGATCCCCGAATCTTGGTTGCCGGGTGCACGTTGTTTAGATTGTGCATACATGTCGGCGTTGATTGACCAAGCATCATATTTATAGCCTAAGCCAAAGTTTGCGACATTTTGTGAATAGAATGGCAAGTCCTTACCTTTGAAATTACCTGCTTCAGCAACTGCCTTGGTATAGGTGTAATTACCATAGGCTTTCAAGCCTTCGAGGGTGTCAGCTAAATGTCCAAAGTCATAGCTAAAACCGGTTTCGATCCCTTTATGACTTGTAGCACCGAGGTCAGTCCAAATGCCATTGTTTGCAGCATCACGTTCTAAAATCAGTTCTTTGTCAAAATCTAGATAAAACGCAGTCAATTCAGCACTCAAACCATTGCCTAAATATTTTGTACCAATTTCATAGTTATTAGACTTTTCAGGATGTAAGCCATCTAAGGTGGTGACCGCTGTAGTGCCTTGTGTTTTTGCTAATTGGTTATATTGCTGTGGACCAAAAGATACACCGGCATTAGCAAAGAAATTCCAATGGTCTGTTGCTTTATATAGGACAGCTAAACTTGGTAAAAATTCATCTGATTGGATCGATGGATGAACAGTATTTTGTAATACGCCATTTTTATAGGCACTAAAACTGTTTTGCGTATCAATCGATTCAAAACGAACGCCGGGTGTAATATTCCATTTACCCAATTCTATACGGTTATCGATATAAGCTGCGTGTGCTTTGGTGCCACCCGCACTACGTGTACGTGCAATAAACTGACCGGGTTCAGCATCTGCAGCGTATTCAGTACGGCCTGCGAACTCGGTGCTTTCTTCATCCATATAACGGTAGCCTACAGTCACTTCATTCAGCGTGCTACCTAAGCTATAGCTACGAGAATAACGTGGCTCAATGGCAAAGACTTTATAATCACGCGGTGAGGTATCTAAGCGATGATTACCATTGGTTAATGTGGATTCAAGGTTGCTGGTACGGAATGAATCGATGTAATAACTTAAAAGTTCAAAGTTATTCGTGTCATCTTTATGTGTATAACGTAAGGATACATCTGAACGACGGCCAGTGAAAAAGTCACGATAATGCGACGTTTGATATGGATTTACTTCGAATTCAGCAGTGCTTAAACCTTCAGGCATTTCACCTGTACCATCGTAGTGATGTAAATTTAACGCGATTTTATCCTGATCAGTTATGTCATAAGCGGTTTTTAACATGACATCATCAATGTCATTTTTATTGTTCGCTTCACGATAACCATTGCCTTTAGTACCTGAATAAAGCAGGGCTAAGCCTAAACCATTATCTAATGTTCCACCAACGAACAGACTAGGACTTAATTTTACCTGATCTGTACCTGTTGCATATTCAGAGTTTAATGCCATGGTACCTTTAAAGTCTTCAGGAATGCTACGTGTGGCAAAGTTGATAATACCGCCGACATTTTGTGGCCCAAAACGGACAGAACCTGCACCACGGACTACATCAACAGATTCTATATTTCCTAAAGAGACAGGCGCCATCGAAAGCTGTGGTTGGCCATACGGTGCAAATGACATTGGTATGCCATCGATCAACACAGTTGAACGTGGAGAGAGGCGAGAAGTTAATCCACGAACGCCAATATTTAATGAAACATCGCTACCGCCAGTACCATTATTTTCTTGAACCTGAACACCAGGAACTTGGCGTAACGCATCTTTAAGAGATGTTGCTGCGCTTTCGTTTAAGCGTTTACGGTCAATGATGGTCCGCGCACCGGCATGCTTTTGCACCTTCTTTTCATTGGCGTTTTCCAGCCAGTTCCCTTGAGTTTCAATGGTGATGGTCGGTAAAACATCAGCTTGCGCGGTCTCTGTATTTTCAGCAGCAGAAGCCATAGTGGCAACCATGCTTATACCTACGGCAATAGTTAGCGGTAATAACGGGAAATTTTGAAGCTTTGGAGATTTTTTGCTTGAACTATACATAAAAGTGTGAGCAATGGAGAGAGAGCGCGTATCATAATCTTGCATGCGATAAATTTAAATAAGGATGATTATCATTTAAAACTATGAATATGATTAAGCTAATAGACTTTTTAATTTAAATAAAGAATAGGTGTAATTTATAGTCAAAAAAACCGCGCTAAAGCACGGTTTATTGAAATATACTTAATTATTTAAACTGGATGGTACCGTTGGCATTTACCGTGATTTTAGATTCGCCACCTGCCATTTCTTGTTCAGGAATAGCATCGGCACTTGCAGCTTTCATCATCGCCATACGCGGAACTGGCTGACCACCATAATTGCTGGTATTTAAATTAATATTAACTAAGTTGTAGCCTGATTTATTCCATGCCTGAGCGAGCGCTTGGGCACGTTGTTGAAAGTTTTTAGAGGCTTCAACCATGAGTTCATTTTCTACTTTTTTTCGCTGTGCATCTGACACGCTAAAGCTGATGGATTGAGTTTGGAAATTTTGTTGTAACTCGCTCACCAATTGGCTAGCTGCTTTAAAGTCTGTACTTTCTAAACGCACTTCGGCACGACCACGCCATTCTTTCAATTTACGACTGTCATTGTCATAAATCGGGTAGGTGCTTTGAGACCCCGTTTCGATTTTTACCGCAGGGTATTTACGGGCTGTGTTCACCGCTTGGGTCATCAATTGGTTGATTTGGGTAGCAAGTTCAGCCGGTTGTTTATTTGATTTTTCAATATATAAAACGGCATACATTTGGTCGTTCGACACTTGGCGAGTAGCATCCGCCTGAATGTTCACGATGTTATAATTGAGTGGGTCAGCTGCTTGAGTTGCTGCTGCCAAACCTAGACCGGATGCTAATAAAACAGTGGATAAGATAATTTTACGCATTGTTATGACCTATTCTTCTTTCAGAATGACTAATTTAGCTTATGCTGTTATCTTAAAAGGGGATTATGATGGATTAAAGGAAAATCTGTGGTGGGATTGTAAATCTTTCAAGAAAAATAAATGTAGTGCTTGATGAATTATTTATTTAAATAATCAGTACTTAGTTGTTTAAATAATTGATGATTACAATAATCATTCATAAGTTGTAAAAAAGCATAAAATAAAAAGGTTTTCTTTGTTTTGTCACACTGTAAGATGATAATTCAAGATATCCATGGAATAGATCTGTTTTTTCTCTAAATTATCTTTTTATTTGATCATAAAAGTGATTTATTTTCTTGAAAAAGTCTGTATCATCCGCCCTCTAGTTAGCCATTATATAGAGAGCTCTTAAAACTAACTGGAACTCATAAAGCACCGAGTCAAAGGACCGCAAGTCACCCGACTTATTTCTTTTAACCCATATCAGAGATGGTAATTCGATATGAGCGTTTCTTCTGTAAACCCTGCCACTAATTCTACTAACGAATACTATTTGACTCGCCAAAGCCAGATGGAATCCAATGTTCGTAGCTATCCGCGTAAACTTCCACTTGCGATAGCAAAAGCTTTAGGTTGTTGGGTTACTGATGTTGAAGGTACAGAGTACCTCGATTGTTTAGCTGGGGCAGGAACATTGGCATTAGGCCATAATCATCCTGCGGTAATTCAAAGTATCCAAGACACACTTGCAAGTGGCCTCCCATTGCATACTTTGGATTTAACAACGCCTTTAAAAGATGCTTTTACTGAAGCACTACTTGAGCAATTACCTGGTGGTAAAGAAGAGTATTGTCTACAGTTCTGTGGCCCGTCTGGTGCAGATGGTACAGAAGCAGCAATTAAATTAGCAAAAACTTACACTGGTCGTAGTTCAGTAATCAGCTTCTCAGGTGGCTACCATGGTATGACTCACGGTTCTTTAGCAATGACAGGTAACTTGTCTGCTAAAAATGCTGTGAACGGCTTAATGCCGGGTGTTCAATTTATGCCGTATCCGCATGAATACCGTTGCCCATTAGGCATAGGTGGTGAAGCGGGTGTAGACGCATTAACGTATTATTTCGAAAACTTCATTGAAGACGTAGAAAGCGGTGTAACGAAACCTGCAGCTGTAATCTTGGAAGCAATCCAAGGCGAAGGCGGTGTAGTGACTGCACCTGTAAAATGGTTAAAGAAAATCCGCGAAGTGACTGAAAAGCACAACATCGTGTTGATTCTTGATGAAGTACAAGCGGGCTTTGCACGTTCAGGTAAAATGTTTGCCTTTGAACATGCAGGTATTGAGCCAGACGTCATTGTAATGTCTAAAGCGGTAGGTGGTAGCTTACCACTTGCAGTATTGGGCATTAAACGTAAGTTTGACGCATGGCAACCAGCGGGTCACACGGGTACATTCCGTGGTAACCAACTTGCTATGGGTACTGGTCTTGCAACAATCAAAACCATCAAAGAGCAAAATCTTGCGCAAAATGCACAAGAGCGTGGTGACTTCTTACAAGCTGAATTGAAAAAATTAGCGGTAGAATTCCCATGTATCGGCAACGTACGTGGCCGTGGTTTGATGATTGGTGTTGAAATTGTTGATGAACGTCAAAAAGCAGATCACATGGGCTCATTACCAGGTGATTCTCAATTAGCAGCCGCAATTCAAGCAGCATGTTTCAACAACAAATTGTTGTTAGAAAAAGGTGGTCGTAACGGTACTGTCATTCGTTTACTTTGCCCATTGATCATCAATCAAGCTGAATGTGAAGAAGTGATCGTTCGCTTCAAGAAAGCACTTGCTGAAGCACTTGTTGCAACTCGAGGCGCGTAAGACATGGTAGATTTTGCAGAACATCGTAAAGCGTTATTCTGCAATGATGCACAATCCATTGCTGACTACCAGTCAGCAATGGGCGAAGCGGTAAAAGCCGTTTCTGCATGGTTGCAAAATGACAAAATGTACACCGGCGGTAGTATTAAAGAGCTTCGTAGTGCAATTGCATTCAATCCTTCTAAAGAAGGTATGGGTGTACAAAAATCACTAGACCGTATGGTTGAGCTGTTCTTAAACAAAAGCTTAAAAGTACATCACCCACATTCTTTAGCGCATTTGCATTGCCCAACAATGGTAACAAGCCAAATCGCTGAAGTGCTCATTAACGCGACAAACCAATCTATGGACTCATGGGATCAAAGCCCTGCAGGTTCATTGATGGAAGTTCAATTGATTGATTGGCTTCGCCAAAAAGTGGGCTACGGTGCAGGTCAAGCAGGTGTATTCACCTCTGGCGGTACGCAGTCTAACTTAATGGGCGTTTTACTTGCACGTGATGCGTGCATCGCGAAAAACTGGAAAGACGAAAACGGCAATCCGTGGTCTGTTCAGCGTGATGGCGTACCATCTGATGCTATGCGTAACGTCAAAGTTATTTGTTCTGAAAATGCGCACTTCTCTGTGCAAAAGAACATGGCGATGATGGGTATGGGCTTCCAATCTGTTGTGACTGTTCCTGTAGATGCTAACGCACGCATGGACATGGACGCACTTGAGAAAACCATGGCGCACCTTCAAGCTGAAGGTAAAATCGTAGCATGTGTAGTTGCAACTGCGGGTACAACCGATGCAGGCGCAATTGACCCATTGAAAGAAGTTCGTGCAATCACCAATAAATATGGCGCGTGGATGCATATCGACGCAGCATGGGGCGGTGCACTGATTCTTTCAAATGACTATCGTTCAATGTTAGATGGTATTGAACTGTCTGACTCGGTAACGCTTGATTTCCATAAGCATTACTTCCAAACGATTTCATGTGGCGCATTTTTGCTTAAAGATGAATCGAACTATCGTTTCATGCATTATGAAGCTGAGTATTTAAACTCTGCTTATGATGAAGAGCATGGCGTTCCTAACTTAGTATCTAAGTCACTACAAACAACTCGCCGTTTTGACGCGTTGAAATTGTGGATGACGGTTGAAGCGTTAGGTGAAGAGCTTTACGGTTCGATGATTGATCATGGTGTAGGTCTAACACGTGATGTTGCAGACTATATTACTGCCACTGACGGTCTAGAAATGTTGGTTGCACCACAATTTGCATCAGTATTGTTCCGTGTAGTGCCAGCAGGCTACCCAGCTGAATTGTTAGATACCTTAAACCAAAACGTAGCAGACGAATTGTTTGCACGTGGTGAAGCGAATATTGGTGTAACTAAAGTAGGTCAGGTTCAATCTTTGAAAATGACGACTTTAAGCCCAGTAGCGACTTTAGACAACGTGAAGAATTTGCTTGCTCTGGTGCTTGCAGAAGCTGACCGTATCAAAGGCCCAATCGCTGACGGTACATATACACCTGCAATTGACTAATTGTCATTTTGTAGCTGTAGGTGAAGGGGCTCGTAAGAGCTCCTTTTTTTTTGTTTTAAATGAAAAGGCGCTTAATTTTTACATGGCCGCAATTTTTCATTGGGAGATGATAGTTTACTGCGTAGGCAGATTGTTACTTTGAGGGATCAAAGTAACTAAAATCCTTCTCAGGCAAAAGGTACATCCATGTGACCTTTACCTTACAGCGACATCCCTGTCGCCAGTCGCGATAGTCATTGATGTTTATCATTTGATGAATGAGATACCACAATATTTATAACCAATATAAGGCTTGTAAAGGAGTTTCCCTCTCCTTGTAGGAGAGGGTTAGGGTGAGGTGAATGCAATACGATATTGATGTTATGCCGCAAATAATGGACTAAAACCTTTTTTATGCAATAATTTGCGGTACATGCTGGAACTGCGGTCCGCTGGAAAATGCGCTTCGATGCTTAAATCTAAGGGTAAATATTCAGGCTTTTGCGATTCAGAGACTAAACGGTCCTCCTCAAATATTTTCAGGTTAAAGTCATAAGCATCTTCGACAGGTAAGTCTTTGTCATAATTGCGGCAAATGGGAGCAAATAGACGGGTAGAATGAGCAGTCATCGGTGAAGCCGCATTCATAATCACTTGTTTGGTGTCGTTGGGAAAATGAATCGTCAGTGTTGCAGTAAAAGGCAGATGTATTTCGAAATAACGTAGCCATTGAAAACCTTCTTGACCTCTTTGATCTAAACCAATGGGGGTAACGTTCAACACTGCTCCAATAGTCCGCATTATAACCTGTTACTGTCTCAATAGTTTTATAGTCGGCTACTTCAACATTTTCAGGATCGCCAAACGTATCGGGATGTACCCATGCAAAATGCGCAACATCAATAAAACCTTCAAGCTGCCGGCCTGCAAAACATTGAAAATCTACCGTTGGACAAACCAATTGTTGAAAATCTGCATCTTCCCAATTGGGCATGCTAGGTATATTGGGTTCAGCTTCAGAATGAGCCGTCAGATTGCACTAGATCAAACCATAGCGCTCTACCGCTGCATAGGTGCGTAAATTAAAGTGCGGTGAAATTTTCTGTTCTGGATGTGCAGGAATACGGTTGCAATGACCATGTTCATCAAAGCGTAAGCCATGATATCGGCAGACCACGCCTTGACCATCATTCTTGCCTAAACTTAGGGGTACGCCGCGGTGTGGGCAGGCATCTTTAGCTACAATCAGTTCATCTCCCATTTTATAAATGACGAGCGGCATATCTAAAAGCATGGTGCCATAAGGCTGTTTTGTAATGTCTCGAGCGAGTGCAATCGGATACCAATATTTCGCAAGTAAGTGCCAGTCATGTTCTTCAAAAGTCATATGCACAGGCAAGTCTGGATTAAATGTCGCAATGGCTTTACTGGTCATTTTAGGCTCTGTTTTTATGTAAAGTTGCATATTGAGCTAACTAAAAATGTAATGAAATTTCAATTATTGGAATAACATGGAATAAAAAATCGAACATGCAAATGTGCATCATTCAGAAAAAGAGGACAATTTGAAAAAAGAAAATAAGACAAAATATGACAGTGACATGAATTCTTACGAATATCAAAGTAGAAATAAATAAGACCAATACTTTGATAAATTTCATTACGTATTGAAAAATAAAGAATTATATTTAAATCAATGAGCAATCATCAATTATCATAAAAGCGTCATAAAGATGTAACCTAACTGTCATACTCTAAAATCAAAATGCAGATATCGAAAAAGTACAAGACTTTAAAAATAAAAGTGGCGTACTCCAATAAATGCATCAATTAAGAGAGATGAGAATGCGCTTAAATCATATCGCACTTGCTATGGTACTCACTACTGGGGCAACAGTCGCTACAACTGCAAATGCAGGTCGTGACACGATCCAAATTGCTGGTTCTTCAACTGTACTGCCTTATGCAAGTATTGTTGCAGAAGAGTTTGGTAATACATTCCCACAATTTAAAGCACCTGTCGTAGGTTCAGGCGGTACTTCAGGTGGTTTGAAACAATTTTGTAATGGTGTAGGCGATAACACAATTGATGTTGCAAACGCATCTCGTAAAATTAAAGGTACTGAATTGGCTGCATGTAAAAAAGCAGGCGTTAACCAAATCCTAGAAATTAAAGTTGGATATGACGGTATCGTATTTGCATCAAACGCTAAAAAAGCCGCATTCAAACTTCGCCCACAGCACGTATTTGCTGCACTTGCTGCTGAATTACCTTCAAAAGGTAAATTGGTTCCAAACCCATACACACGTTGGAATCAAATCGACCCAACTTTACCAAACGAAGCAATCACTTTAGTTATTCCTGCATCAAATCACGGTACTCGTGAAGTATTCCAAGAGAAAATGGTAGATGCTGGCTGTGAAACTTACCAAGCATTTGCGAAGCTAGATAAAGATGCAAAGAAAAAGGCATGTTCTACATTCCGTAAAGATGGCCGTGTAATTGAAATTGCTGGTGACTATACAGAGACATTGGCACGCTTAAAAACTTCACCTAACGCTGTAGGTGTATTCGGTTTAGGTTTCTATGATCAAAACCGTGACAAATTACGTGTAGCGACAGTAAACAATGTTGCGCCATCTGAGAAAACAATTCTGAATGGTTCTTACCCTGTATCACGTCCATTGTTCTTCTACGTGAAAGGTGAGCATCTTAAATCAATCAAAGGCTTGAAAGAATTTACAGAATTCTTTGTAAGCAAAAAAGTATCTGGTAAAGGTTCTAAGCTTGAAAAAGCAGGTCTGATTTCAATGTCTGACAAAGAACGTGCTGCGGTACTTGCAAACTTCAAAGCGGGTAAGGCTGTTAAATAAAAGTATGGAATTAGCCAATGGCAGGGTCGACCTGCCATTGGTTTTTTTGCAAAGAAACAGTTTTTTCAAAATGTGTCATTGAAGAAACAGTGGAGATTACATGAATCTGCTCCTCATTGGTGTGTTACTGGCGATTATTGCCATTGCCTATCAAGTTGGCTTAACCAAGAGTCGTAAACTTGCAGGTAAAGGGAATAACTCAGCAATGCTGCATTCTCGACCGGGCTATTATGGTGTTTTGGTCGCTTTATGGTGTGGGATTCCCGCTTTTTTAATCTTGATTGTTTGGAACTTGGTTGAACCGAGTATTTTTCAACATGTTATTTTAAATAATGTTCCTGAAAATATTCGTTTAAGTTTAGATCCTGCAAGCACGAGCGTAATGGTTGACCGCGTTCAAGCGATTGCTTCTGGTTTTGGAGTAAGTGATACGCCAGCTGCATATGAACTTGCAGCAGCAGAACAGTTAAAGAAAATTGAAAGCATCGGCTCATATGCAAAATTGGCCGTTGTGATTTGTGCGGCATTGATTGGTTTAGTCATGGCTAAACGCCGCATCGCAGAAAAATATCGTGCACGTAACCAAGTCGAAAAAGTCATTAATATCGCATTGGCATTATGTTCCGGTGTCGCCATCCTGACAACAGTTGGCATTGTGATGTCGATGTTTAGTGAAGCCATGCGTTTCTTTAGTTTTGTCAGTCCACTAGATTTCTTCTTAGGCACTGAATGGAACCCCGGTTTTAGTACGTCAGGGAATGCCGAAGGTAGTTATGGTTTGCTGCCACTTCTTTGGGGCACACTCATGGTCAGTGGTATTGCGCTATTGGTTGCTGTTCCTGTTGGTTTGATGATTGCTATTTACTTGGCTGAATATGCAAAGCCAAGTTTCCGTGCTTGGGCAAAACCTGCCATAGAAGTTCTCGCAGGTATTCCAACCATCGTTTACGGTGTATTTGCCTTAATGATTATTGGACCCTTTGCAAAACAGCTTGGCGCATATATTGGACTCGATATTAATGCAACCAGTGCTCTAACAGCAGGCTTTGTGATGGGGATTATGATTATCCCATTCGTTTCATCATTATCTGATGACATCATTACTCAAGTTCCTCGCGCGCTTCGTGACGGTTCACTCGGTTTGGGTGCAACAAAATCAGAAACTATTCGCCAAGTAGTGATACCTGCAGCTTTGCCGGGCATTATCGGTGCATTCTTATTGGCAGCATCTCGTGCAATTGGTGAAACCATGATTGTGGTACTTGCAGCAGGGAACAGTCCTTTACTACACATTAATCCGCTCGAAGCAGTGTCTACAGTCACCATTACCATCGTAAACCAATTAACAGGTGATACAGACTTTGCGAGTCCTCAAGCATTGGTTGCTTTTGCACTCGGTTTAACACTGTTTGTGATTACCTTAGGGCTGAATATTGTTGCACTGTACATTGTGCGTAAATACCGTGAGCAATACGAATGAGTACGACGAATACATCAAACATGGATCAAAAATTTGATTCACATGCAGCCGCTGAGCTTCGTGAAAAACGTAAGAAAATCATTGAAAACTCTTTGGCGAAAAGACATCGTAAAGAAAAGACTTTCCGTGTCTTGGGCTTTAGTGCAGTAGTGACTGGTTTATTTTTCGTCGTGCTATTGTTTGGTAGTATTTTAGCCAAAGGTTTACCTGCATTTTGGCAAAGCTCAATGACGGTACCTGTGTTTTTTGATCCAAACATTGTCAAAGTTGGTGCGAAACCAATTCAAAAAGAAGGTGAATCACCTGCACAGTTCCAAGAGCGTTACATTGCTTGGCAAACTGAAATGGGCATGGTGGATTGGGATGCGCTCATCGTAAATGGCATCATAGCAAAAGATCCAGCGATTGCCTCACAACGTGATGATCTCAACAGTTTATATACAAGTTCAGAAGCTTATCGCTTACGTGACATGGTAATGGCAGATCCGTCATTGATTGGTAAAAAACAAGATTTTAAAATCCTTGCAGATGCTAATGTCGATGTCTGGTTGGCTGGTAATATTGACCGCAGCTTGCCTGATGAACAGCAACAACTGAGCCCAGAAGTACGCCAACTCGCAGATAAACTCAAAGCTGACGGTGTTATCACCAACTCATTTAATACTGAAATATTTAAAAATCCAGACTCTCGTAGCTCACCTGCAACTTCAGGTTTAGCAGGGGCGTTTATGGGTTCACTCTTCATGATGCTGATCGTGATCATTATTTCGATTCCAATTGGTGTAGCATCTGCAATTTACTTAGAAGAGTTTGCACCTAAAAACTGGATTACCGATGTTGTCGAAGTCAATATTAACAATCTAGCAGCGGTTCCTTCGATTGTCTTTGGTTTGCTTGGTGCAGCGATCTTTATTGGTTGGATGCATATGCCGCTTTCGGCTCCTGTGGTTGGTGGTTTAGTTTTAAGTTTGATGACTTTGCCAACGGTCATTATTACCACACGTGCTTCACTAAAAGCTGTTCCTCCATCGATCCGCCAAGCCGCTTTAGGTTTGGGGGCATCACGTTTACAAACTGTATTTCACCACGTCTTGCCACTGGCATTACCAGGTATCTTAACCGGTGCCATTATTGGTGTTGCGCAAGCCCTAGGAGAAACTGCTCCATTATTATTGATTGGTATGAGTGCCTTTGTAGCAAGTGTACCAGCCACTCCTTTAGATCAATCCACTGCATTACCTGTACAAATTTTCCTTTGGCAAGGTAATGAGCTACGTAACTTCTTTGAAGGACGTACCGCAGCAGCAATCATTGTACTTCTTGCTCTCATGATCGGCTTAAACAGTTTAGCCATCTGGTTACGTAAGAAATTTGAAGTACGCTGGTAATTGAGGGCATTATATGAATAGCGTCGTTACAACTGAAAAGAATTCCTTATATCAGGATAAGTCCGTGAATCCAGAACAAACACAATTTACCTCTGCTCAGGGCAGCCAAAAACAAACCAATACTGCGTTTGTGTCACAATTCGATACGCAATCTAGCGCGAAAAAAGATGCGAAATCGAGCAATGTGAAAATCAGTACCAATGATGTGCATGTGTACTATGGCGAATCTGAAGCGATCAAAGGCATTGATCTGAACATTTATGAAAATGAAGTGATTGCCTTTATTGGACCGTCTGGTTGTGGTAAGTCAACGTTTCTACGTACGCTCAACCGTATGAATGACACGATTGATTCTTGTCGTGTGACAGGACAAGTGCTCATGGATAATCAAGACATCTATGATCCAAATCTTGATGTGGTGTTACTGCGTGCCCAAGTAGGTATGGTTTTCCAAAAGCCGAACCCATTTCCAAAGTCAATCTTTGATAATGTCGCTTATGGTCCAAAACTTCATGGTTTGGCACGTGATAAATATGACATGGAAGAAATTGTAGAAAATAGTCTGCGTAAAGCAGGTCTTTGGGATGAAGTGAAAGACCGTTTAAACCAACCGGGTACGGGACTTTCAGGTGGTCAGCAGCAACGTTTATGTATTGCGCGAACCATTGCTGTCAGTCCTGATGTGATTTTGATGGATGAGCCTTGTTCAGCACTCGATCCGATTGCAACAGCAAAAGTGGAAGAACTCATCACCGAGCTATCCGCGCAATATACTATTGCGATTGTGACGCACTCAATGCAGCAAGCAGCACGTGTATCTGACCGTACCGCATATTTCCATTTGGGTGATTTGATTGAAGTGAATTCCACTGAAAAAGTCTTTACCCAACCAGATCATCAGCTGACAGAAGCGTATATTACGGGGCGTTTTGGTTAATCTAGACTGTTTTAAAATAGAGCCGAAAGGCTCTATTTTTATGGGGGGGATAATTAGGTCAAAAAGTCTTGATAAAAATAAAATGCTCAATTTGGCTCAATGAGAATTATTTTCAAAAAATAGATTGAATTTTTGCAATGGAACCCACATGTTATACAACATAAATATGAATTAAATGAGTTTCAATTTTATGCTATTTCATAATCCCAAGTTACCTGCGGAAATTCGTGTAAGCCACTTAAATGCACGTATTAATGAACAACGAAAAAAAATTGCGCAAACCACTGCATCTAAACTTGAGCTGCTGCAACTAAGCCAACAATTATCAAAAGAAGCGCGCGCACGTAAAAAGAATAACCAAAAAATTTATGTTATCGATTTTAATGGTGATACCGCTGCATCTGCGGTGACAAGCCTGCGTGAAGAAATTACCCTAATCTTAGCGACAGCAAAAGCTGGGCGCGACCGCGTGGTTTTACGTTTAGAGAGCCCAGGTGGGATGGTGCATGGCTATGGTCTGGCTGCAGCACAATTGGTACGTTTACGTGATGCTGGATTTAACTTAACCATTTGTGTGGACAAAGTTGCTGCAAGTGGTGGCTATATGATGGCCTGCATTGCAAATGAAATAGTTTCAGCTCCATTTGCAGTTGTGGGATCGATTGGCGTGGTTGCACAAGTGCCAAACTTTAACCGTTTATTGAAAGAAAAACATATCGATTTTGAACTGTATACAGCAGGTCAGTTCAAACGTACCGTCACTATGTTTGGTGAAAATACGGCTGAAGGTAAAGCTAAATTTGAAGAAGAGTTACAGCAAACGCATAACTTGTTTAAACACTTTGTTGAAAAATACCGTCCTCAGCTCAATGTCGATAAAGTCGCAACAGGTGAGCATTGGTATGGGCAAGATGCCCTTGATCTTAATTTAGTCGATAAGCTCCAAACGTCAGATGAATATCTATTAAGTCTCATGCCACAACATGATGTATATATGATTGAAACCCGCAAAAAGCCAACACTTGGTGAGAAGTTGGGCTTACAAGCAGCACAAATTGCGAATTCATTGGTTCCTGCAGTCATGTCTAAAGTGATGGAGTCATTGAGCAAAGCCAATTCGAGTCTCGTGCAGTTGCGTGATCCTAAACTCTAAAATCGTTTTTGTTATGATGTCTTTAAAGCTCACTTCGGTGAGCTTTTTTTATTCTAAATGACGCTACTTTGAAAATTGCAGCAAGCGCGGCTAATAAACAGCAATCATTTATAAATACTTTGATAATTTTGATTATCCAAACTTGGCTGAATCTAAAATATTAAAATGGATAGAACCATAGAAACCGCTGTTATTGGCGTAGAATTTAAGGTGAAAAATTAAATAAATATAATTCTGATGAATTTACATCCAGAATGGTTTGTCTGTTCAGCACCAATTTGATAAGGTACTTAACTAATTATTTATTAGATGTTTATTACATAATAACACTGAGGGCGAAATGACAAAAATTGTCGTGATATCAAAGAAAGATCAAACGATTTTAAAAGAAACTCAGGCCACAAAAATACAAATATCTCAACCGTCCGTTATTCAGTTAGAACTCAAGCCAGCCGATATTCAGTCGATCCATAGGGTAGGTAATCAATGTGTGATTACCCTGAAAAATGGTCAAAAAATTGTGATTGATGATTTTTATACAGATGACTTTGGCTCTGATAATTCTTTGCTCGTGCATAGTGGGCCAGAGCAATTTGAATTGGTTGAAATGGATGTCGATGGCAAAACAATTAGCTATCGTTCTGTGAATGAATTTATGCAACCTTTAGCTGCATCGACTCAATTAAGTCAGGCGACAACACCAGCTCAAGCTACAGAAGTTGCAAGTGAGGATGATGGTTCACCATCGCTACTTAAGGCGGGATTGGCGATCTTAGGTGCAGAAGCGGTATATCTGCTGGCATTTGACAAAGAAGATGATAAATCCTCTAGCAATGACAAAACAGCGCCAAGTACGCCAACTGGAAGTTTTGATAGTGACGGAAAAGTCGTGTCCGGTAAGGCGGAAGTGGGTGCAACGGTTTATATCGTAGATGCGAAAGGCAATACGATTGGTCAATCTAAAGTAGATGCCGATGGCAACTATAAAATTACTTTAGATGACGCGATTACAGACGGCAATCGCGTAATTTTGTACGCTAAAGACAAGGCGGGAAATAGTTCACAATCGACGATATTGACGGGTAATAAAGATACAATTTCGCCGGACGCGGCAAATGCACAAGTGGATGAAAGCGGTAAGTTTGTCTCTGGTTTTGCCGAAGCTGGTGCAAAAGTTTATGTTTATGCTGCAGATGGCACAACGCTTTTAGGTGGGCCTGTGACTGCGGCAAGTGATGGCAATTTCTCCATTGCATTAAGTAATACTTTACAAGCAGGTGAGACGGCTAAAGTCATTGTAGAAGATAAAGCCGGCAACAAATCTGAAGTGCAGTCAGTTGAGATGGGCAAAGATACGCTTCGACCTGATCAACCTAAGATTGAAGTGAATAAAGCCGGAACTGAACTGGTTGGTACTGCCGAAGCCAATAGCACCATTCAAATATTAGATGCAAATTTACAAGTCATTGCTACCACTACGGTAGATGCCAATGGTCAATTTAAACTGACATTGTCCCCAGCACTGTCGGATAGTAATAAGACAACTATTATTGTGGTTGATGCAGCAGGGAATCAATCGTTACCTTTAAATGTCACTGCTGGAACGGATAATACGGCACCCGTTGCACCAACAGCAATAATCAATACTGATGGTACAGAGGTGTCGGGAAGCGCTGAAATTGGTGCCAAAATTACCATTAAAAACAGTGCAGGAAATACGCTTGGTACCGCAACTGTAGGTGACGATGGTCGCTATACGGTGAAATTAAGCAGCGCAGTAACAGATAATAATGTTGTCCAAGTGACTGCGACAGATGCCGCTGGCAATAGCTCAAAGAGCACGCAAGTCATTGGAACAAAGGACACGATTGCTCCTTCCGCGCCGACATTGACGACTGTGTATGATGATCGCGAGACTACAAAGCTCACCATTAAACAGGGGGAGAGCACTCAAGATTCAACCCCAAGTTTTGAAGGCAAAGGTGAGGCCAATGCCACGATTACCATTTATAAAAATGGCGTCGCAGTGGCAACGGTCAAAGCAGATACCAGTGGAAAATGGTTGTATACACCAGAATCTGACTTAGCGGCAGGTAAGTATAGCTATAGTTTTACCCAAACGGATCTGGCTGGAAATACCAGTGCCAAAAGCTCAGCATTTGATTTTACCGTTGAAGCGATGGTAGTTGCCAAAGCGAGTTTATTCTTGATCTCAGAAGAACAGGCTTCGGATGAATTACAAGATCAAGCATCAGTGTTAACTGATGATAATAGCGTGTTTGATGTACTTGCACAGCACAGTATGTCGAGCTTTAGCCTAGACGAAACTAATGCATTCATTCCTAATGATCAAATTGATTTGAACAGCTTATTGAGCAATCAAGAACCAAACATTGCTCTTGATGAAATATCAGATGATTCATCTTATTTAAATCCGTCTATCAATCCGGTATCGGGTGTCACAGCAGTTTCAAATACAGAGCTTCAAACAGCATGGGGCGCTTTAGATCCGTTAGATCAAACCTTAAATGCGCTACCACTGTATTAATACATCCATTCATGAATAAAGCGATAAAAAAAGCACTCTGATGAGTGCTTTTTTTATTTAGGATTTTTTCTGATTGAAATATAAAAGGCCGCCAGTGATCATCGCACCAAATGTTGCCAGCAGCATATCTTTATGCGCATCCCAAATATCACCTTGTTGCCCATTGTAATTTTCAGCTTCCTCTGGTGATAAGCCAATGGCAATTAGCCATTCGATCCATTCATAAAATAAACTGGTCGCCATGACGAATTGTACGACTAATAAAAAGAGTGTTCCCGCTTTTAACTGCGGTAGCCAGATTTGAAATATGCGATAAAAGAACGGGTAGAGCAGCAAACCATAGGCAAGATGTACAAGCCGATCATACATATTCCGGCTCCATCCCATGCTTTGGTCAAGGTTGAAACCGAGGAGAGCTTGTGTCCATTCAGAATAAGGCACATAAGAATATAAATAATGGGCACCAATGACATGAATCAGTAAAAAGCCAAGATACAGACAAACTGTTGTGAAAGTTAGTCCTATTTTATAGAGGAGAACGAGCAACACGATCAGCATAAACGCTGTGCCGATTTGATGGAGGATATACGCTTCCATTTCTAAAGGTTGGATACTGGCGATCACAATGGCAAGAGTTAATAATGCAAAAGCTAAGATGTGCTTAAGTTTTAATTTGAAATCAAACATGAAAAGGCAAAGCTCAAAATTTTTATTGGTGTGCAATGGTTATAATTCGCGGCAAGTATAGCCATAATGCGATGAAAGGTGTTAGTTCGACGGCGTTAGAATTTGTGCATTATTTTTTCAAATGTCATCAGCTAGCAACTAGGGATAAGTATTTTCAAAAAGATTGTATTAAACTCAGATGTATATCGAAGTTTATGTATTTGGAAGTAACTATGGCCGTTGTTGAGGCATTTATTGCGACTCAAAATTGTTATTTTAACTATGAGTTTGAAGAACTTAATTTAACAGATGATTTTCCAGAAGAGCTCTCTGTGTCTTTGCGCGGCATGATGTTTCGCCATGAGATTCAATATCCCGATGCCACATATTATGTTTATTATTCAGATGTTTTAACAGGCTGTGAATTGCAACGGATGAAAGATGATTGGGCGAAATATTGCCCTGCAGAATAAAATTACGTCTAAATTTTCTATCTCCTTGTATAAGAGGGTTTGGAGGTGGAAATTCTCATCCTCTTGCGGAGCATGCTCTTCATCCCAAAGGGAGTAGGAGTATATAGGTGGAAACAAAAAACGAGGCATGATGCCTCGTTTTTTTGATCTATCTAAAATCAGATTTTAGAAATAAGATCTTTAATGTTTGCTGCTTGAGTTGATGCATTACCTGTATATGTTGCAGGTGTCATTTCAGCAAGACGTGCACGGTCAGCAGCTGGAACAGCTTCTAATTCGTTACCATTTACGAAATCAACCATCATTTCGCGAGTCATTGCTTGACCACGAGTTAGGGCTTTAAGTTTTTCGTAAGGTTTTTCAACTGCATAACGACGCATTACAGTTTGAATTGGTTCAGCAAGAACTTCTTGAGCATGGTCAAGATCTTCCAGAATACGTTGAGCATTCAACTCAAGTTTGCCAATACCTTTAGAGCAAGCTTCAAAAGCGATTAAGCTTTGTGCAAAACCAACGCCCATGTTACGAAGAACAGTAGAGTCAGTTAAGTCACGCTGCCAACGAGATACAGGAAGTTTTTCACCAAGGTGAGCCAATACCGCATTTGCAATACCTAAGTTACCTTCAGAGTTTTCGAAGTCAATTGGGTTTACTTTATGCGGCATCGTTGAAGAACCAACTTCGCCTTCTTTCAAACGTTGTTTGAAGAAACCAAGTGAGATATAGCCCCAAACGTCACGGTTAAAGTCGATTAAGATTGTGTTGAAACGACGTAGCGCATCAAAAAGTTCCGCCATGTAGTCATGCGGTTCAATCTGAGTCGTGTACGGGTTGAAGGTTAAACCTAAAGACTCTACAAAAGCTTGAGAATGAGCAGGCCAGTTAATTTCTGGGTAAGCAGAGTAGTGCGCGTTGTAGTTACCTACTGCACCATTGATTTTACCAAGTAATTCAACTTGTTTGAATTGTTTGATTTGACGTGCAAGGCGGTAAGCCACGTTCGCCATTTCTTTACCCAAAGTTGTTGGGCTTGCAGTTTGACCATGTGTACGAGACAACATTGGTTGTTCAGCGTGTTGTTCAGCCAAAGCAACGATTGAATCGATGATTTGCTGCATAGCTGCAACTAAAACTTCACGGCCATTTTTAAGCATTAAAGCATGAGACAAGTTGTTGATGTCTTCAGATGTACATGCGAAGTGAATGAATTCGCCTGCATTTTTAAGCTCATCGATATGTGCGATTTGCTCTTTTAAGAAGTACTCAACGGCTTTTACGTCATGGTTTGTTGTACGTTCAATTTCTTTAATGCGGTTTGCATTGTCTTCAGAGAAGTTCGCAACAATTGCATCAAGCGCAGCGTTAGTTTCAGCACTGAACGCTGGAACCTCAGTGATTTCAGGGCGGTTTGCAAGCGCTTGTAACCAACGCACTTCAACAGTCACACGAGCATGGATTAAACCAAACTCAGAGAGGAAGGGACGTAGAGCATCACATTTGCTTGCGTAACGTCCATCTAATGGAGAAAGTGCGGTTAAAGCGTTCATAGCGATTCCTTAAATTTTGGAATTAAACGTAAAACAAAAAGCCTGTACTGCATCAGTTAAACCACCTGATACTGTAAACGGGCAAGATCTTGAATATCTTGTAGTAGCTTGCGCTTACTGAAAATCATACCCCATGAGCTACCACCGAGCTGACGCCATAAATGTGCCATTTGTAAGCCGGTAAATAAGGTGGCGCGAATGCGATTGGTATGAGAGGTGTCTTTAAATGCTTCGGCATTACCACGAACCATAATACGTGGATTAATTTGGCCAGCAGTTTCAATATAGGTTTGCGCTAAATTGGCAATGATACTTGGATGTAAATAATTATTATCGAAAAAGGAAAGCTGTCTTAGGATTTTTTGTTGGGATTGTTCAATGATTTCGACAAATTTGGGATTGCTGTAGACTTTCTTTTCTAACTGCAATAACGCCATCGCATACGTCATGGGTAGCTTGGTATTGGCAAGTTTAGGAAGTCTAGATTTGGGAGATGTATTGAAGGGTTGAGTAATGCTACTTTCTAAGGTCTTTAAACCCAGTGAAATATCCGCCAAACCACTAAAAAAATCGAGCGTCTGACTAGACTGATTCGACTTGGGACGGATATTTAAACTGGCTTTAATGAGATGTTCAAAATAAAAGTTACCGCTTTCACCAATACTTTGCGTACCCGTCAATGCGGTCATATGGGTTAGCTGCGTCGCTTGAAAAACAGCAGCTAACGCCAATGCGCGATTTTGGCGAGTATTCAGAGTTTGAGGCTGTTGAAACGGTAACTCTGTCATCCGAAACAATCCTTATGAAATAAAATCCGGTTTAGGGGCATTGGTATGATGAATCACACCACCACCTAAACAAACTTCACCGGTGTAGAACACCACACTTTGACCCGGTGTAACAGCACGTTGTGGCTCATCGAATTCGACACGCACACCATTTGGCGCTGTAGAGTCTTTAAATAATGTACAGTCTTGGTCAGGCTGACGATAACGAGTTTTCGCTGTGCAGCGGAAGCCTGTTTCAGGAATCTCTTGTTCACCAGCCACCCAATCAATCGCTTCAGACCATAAAATGGTGCTTTGCATGAGTGGATGTTCATGACCTTGACCAACGACTAGGCGGTTACCTTCGATATCTTTATGCAGTACAAACCAAGCGCCTTCTTCAGCACCTTTTAGACCACCAAGACCGATGCCACCACGTTGGCCGAGCGTATAGTACATTAAGCCGTGATGTTCACCAACCTCTTTACCCGTGTCTAAGACGATTTTTCCGGGTTGAGCAGGTAAATATTGCTTTAAGAAGTCATTAAATCGACGTTCGCCAATAAAACAAATTCCTGTTGAATCTTTTTTCTTCGCGGTGATTAGACCTAATTCTTCAGCGATTTTACGTACTTGTGGTTTTTCAATTTCACCCACAGGGAACAAAGTTTTGTTAATTTCACGACCATGCACTGCATGTAGGAAATAGGTTTGGTCTTTATTGTTGTCTAGGCCACGCAGTAGAGGTGCGTACTCTTCACCACGTGAATTTTTTAGCGTTTCACCACGGCGGCAATAATGGCCTGTCGCAATAAAGTCAGCACCTAAGTTCACAGCATGGTCTAGAAATGCACGGAATTTAATTTCTTTATTGCAGAGAATATCTGGGTTTGGTGTACGACCTGCGGCATATTCTTCTAAGAAATGCTCAAAGACACGGTCCCAATATTCCATCGCAAAGTTTGCGGTATGAAGTTTGATACCAATTTTGTCACAAACAGCTTGAGCATCGGCAAGATCTTCCATTGCCGTACAGTATTCCGTGCCGTCATCTTCTTCCCAGTTTTTCATGAAAAGACCTTCAACTTGATAACCTTGTTGAAGTAAAAGTGCTGCAGATACAGAAGAATCTACACCACCAGACATACCGACGATGACACGTTGTTGCATAGGATTAAGCATCCAAATTTGAAATTAAGGGAGAATTTTGGTGCTCGTAAATGAGCGATAAAGGAAATTTTTGACCTGAAAGAGCATCTTGCACAGCTTTAATCACTAATGGACTGCGCGCACGGGCAGACTCAATGAGTTCATCAAGCGTCATCCATACTGCACCGACAATACCTGTGTCTAACTGTGCATCGGCATGGTGCTGAATGTCTTTAGCTAAGAAACAGAAGCGGAAATAAGTACGATCAGGGAACATCGGGGGAGTATAAGTATACATGCCTAGAAGGTTCGTGATTTCTACATCGTGACCTGTTTCTTCCATGGTTTCTCGAATGGCTGCTTCAATAATGGTTTCGCCAGCTTCGACATGACCTGCAGGTTGATTAAATACAGTATGGGTCACACCTTCTGTATGTTCTTCAACAAATAGGAATTTTCCGTCTTTTTCAACGACTGTCGCAACAGTGACGTGAGCAGTCCAAGCGGTCATAGAAAAGCACCATGGGGTAAAAACGCTATTCTACAAAATTTAGGGAGCGGTGGCTATGATGGGAGGTGAATTCTTTGGAGAGAGATATTTTTTAGCGTAGAAATTTATGGAACACTGTTTCATAAATGGGGTTGGAAACAATGAATCATAAAAAGCCCTGAACAGTTGATATAGGCTTTTTTTGTAATATGGATATGACTAATATTAAAAAATAATTAATACATGCACTATTTCAATTGTTACTTTCAATTGCCATTTCATAAGAACCCTGAAATTGGAACTTCATTGTTTCATCTGTAGTCGAGTTAATGAATTTTTCCATTTGTTCTTTATACTCACCATGTCCTGATTTATACATAGCTAATAAATATCCCCATTTAGCATACGGATAAGCTGGATCATCTTTGGGGATAGTATTTAATTCATTCCTTATACCTTCTGCTACTTTACTCTGACAAGATCGCAGGTCATTTTGCGGATACTTCAAAATTTGCATTAGTTCACAGTGCTTAAATAATTTAGCTTGAGTTGGTCTCTCATTGAGTTGTTTCTTATTTAATTCATAAGCCTCTTGATACATTTCTAAAGAGAGATAAATATTCATTTCTATTTTTTCTCGCTCATTTTGAGCTTGGATTTTTTTTACATCTAATAAAATATTTTTTAATTTTTCTTTAGATTTAGGGTTATGAATGTCTATATCATTCATTAATGTTCTGTATTTTTGGATGATAATATCATCTGATAGGGATATTTTTTGTTCTTCTACAACTTCATTTTTCTTTGGAATCTCTTGTGCATTAGAGCATCCAGTTATAGTGAAAACTGTACTAAAAAGAATAGTTAAAATTAGATATTTTTTCATGAAATACGTCTAGCAGCCGAAGTTAATGTGAATGTATGTGTTGTAAATCTTGGATTTGGATAAATTATTCCGCCATCTAATTTGGCTTCATATCCCATTTGCATTTCAACTTTAATTAAAGATGAAATTTTCTTGATTAAACTGACTTTTTACAATTTTTTTATTACAGACTTCATTTTCTATTTTTAAGTTTTTTTCTAATAAATTTAGAACACTTGCATTTCTCTAAATATTTTCATTAGTTGCTACAATAGCAAGTAATGCTAGACCTACCTGAGTTTTCATTTTTTTATATAAAAATCTTATGCAAAATCTATTTTATTTATAATTCCCCGACACCTTCACATAATTCTGCGCTGAATAAGGCAAGAACGCTTTTTCTTTATCGGTCAGTGGGCGAACTTTCTTAACGGGACTGCCCACATATAAATAACCACTTTCTAGAACTTTATTGGGTGGGACAAGTGAACCAGCGCCTATCATCACATCATCTTCAACAATTACATCATCCAAAATAATCGTACCTATACCGACTAAAACACGATTACCAATAGTACAGCCATGCAATTTTACATGATGACCAATTGTGACATCTTCACCAATAATCAGTGGAGAACCCTCAGGCTTATCGGCTTTTTTATGACTCACATGCAACATTGAGTGATCTTGCACATTAGAGTTTTTACCAATACGAATATGGTTTACATCACCACGAATCACAGCAAATGGCCAAACAGAGACATTTTCAGCCAATACAACATCGCCAATCACCACTGACATTTCATCGATATAGCAAGAGTCAGCAATACGTGGAACAGTGTCTAAATAAGGGCGAATGTTTTGGCTCATAGGAAAGTCATCTACAGGTTTTTAGGCAGTATAAAATAAAAAAGCACCTAGACCGAAATCTAGATGCTTTCACTTTAGTCTTAATATCGAGTTTTCATCAAACTTAGAATAAGTTGCTAAAGAATTGTTTGATGTGATCAATCATTTTTGCAAAGAAACCAGCTTCTTCAACATTTTGTAGAGCTACAAGTGGTTTTTCAGCAATGACTTTGCCATTAAGCGTTGCAACGTATTTACCGACCACTTGACCTTGTTTTAAAGGAGCAGTTAATTTTGGTTGAACAACTAATTGAGTTTTAATGGCGTTCGCTTCGCCTTTAGGCATCGTCACGTTAAAGTTTTCAGCTAGACCTACTTGAACTTGATTGTCTTTACCGTACCAAACTTTTGCTTTTGCAAGCACTTGTTTAGCAGGTTGAACTTTTACAGTTTCAAAGTTTGCATAACCCCAAGCTAAAATTTCACGTGTTTGAGATGCACGCTCGTTCATGCTTGGCGCACCAAAGATCACTGAAATTAAACGTAAAGGACCACGTTTAGCTGAAGTCGTTAAGCAATAGCCCGCTTCTTCAGTATGACCAGTTTTTAAACCATCTACACTTGGGTCAGTATAAAGCAGGGCATTACGGTTGCCTTGCTTAATGCCATTGAACGTAAATTCTTTTTCAGAATAGATCGGATAGTATTTTGAACTGTCATGAATGATATGTTGCGCAAGAGTTGCCATATCTTTGGCAGTCGAGAAATGTCCTTCAGCTGGCATACCTGTCGCATTGATGAATTGAGTATTCACCATGCCAATACGTTTCGCTTCTTGGTTCATCATGTGGGCAAAGGTGCCTTCATTGCCAGCAATATGTTCTGCCATAGCTTTAGAAGCGTCATTACCCGACTGAATGATAATGCCACGTAACATTTCTAATGCAGTTGCAGTACCGTTGAGCGGAACGTACATACATGACTCAGTGCTGCTGCCGCGACACCAAGCCGACTCATTCATACGTACTTTTTCATTTTCAGTTAGTTCACCGCTTAATAACTTTTGTTCAATGATGTAACTGGTCATCATTTTTGTCATTGAAGCAGGAGCTAATTTTTCGTTTTCATTTTTAGAAGCAAGGATTTGCCCTGTCTCATAGTCCATCAGCACATAAGATTTATTATTTAATTCAGGTGGTGCAGAAAGGACAGTTGCCGCGAATGAAAAACTAGGTGCAAGTAGTAATGCGGCAAGGGCGGTTTTTCGGGTCATTCTGGGTGGTTCCAATAACTTAGGTATAAGCACAAAGAGCCTAGCATTTTAGGACAAAGCTAGGCGGACTGCTATGGGGTGCAAGCGCTTATTTTAAAAGTATTGTAACCAATTGGTATTATTTGCTGTAAGCAGTCAATTCTTTGCAAATCGCACCATTTTTCTTATCGCCAGCTTTCTTCGCATCAGACTGCGCTTCTTTTAAAGCGTCTTTAAAACTTTTTTGTTTGCTGAGTTGCTGTAAAGCATTTACTGGGTTCTTTTCATTCGGCATATATTCTTTAGCTAATTTTGCATAACCCGCTTCAAACTTTGGTTGATCTTTGTCATTCACCAATTTTGGGCAGACTTCAGATAGTACATAGATAGCTGCAAGTTCTTGACTGGTCACTTGAGGTGTAGGAGTCACTTCAATTTTTTCATCTGCGGCATGTGCAGACATGGTGGTGAAAGCAAAAGCAGAAAGGCTAAGGGCACAAAGAGATTTTACAAAAGAGTTTTTCATTTAAATAACCTGTGAAATAACTTAGAAGATATCAAATAGCTAAAATTTATTTGCCTAGCTTAATCGTATTTCTGGTAGAGATCAGTAGAAAATTGTATTGAAGCTGTTTAGAAATCAATACATTGTGAAAGAAAAAAGGATGAGGCTATAAAGCGTCATCCTTTTTTGGGCAGGTTTGATGCAATAAGGACTAACCTATTTAGAGGACGTCCAAAGCTGAATGATCAATTAACCTTCATAACTTAAAACGTCATCACAAACTGATTTTTGCTCAGCTTTATCAGTTTCTTTAGCAGCTTGACGCGCTTCTTCAAGAACTGATTTATATTCGCTGTCAGACTGTAATTTTTCTAATGTCATTGATTTATCAGAATAATCAGCAAGATATGTTTTAGTGAGTGCTTGAATGTTGGCATCAAATTTTGCATTTTGACCAATAATCGCAGGGCATACTTCTAACATGACTTGTGCAGATGCAATATCTTCTTTTACGATGGTATTGGCTTCTTCTTGAGTGAAGTCATTGTCTGCGACCACAGTTTGAGTCATGCAAGCTGCTAGAGCAAAGCTCAATAAACCACGAAGTGCTACGGTTTTATTCATTTTGTACACACACATTTATGCTGGATGTTGAAATGTAAATATATATAATTATTCATATATTTCAATAAAATGTTCTTGCGAGTCATTTTTAATTTTTTAGTAATGGAAATTTAGTTTTGAATATATTAATTGCCAATGATGATGGCGTTTTTGCTCCCGGTATCCAAGCTTTAGCACATGCATTGCGTCCTCTCGGTCGTGTGGTGATCGTGGCGCCTGAAAGCGAACGCAGCGGTTTTTCAAGTGCTTTAACTTTAGATCGACCATTACGACCTGTCGAAATTGCACCGAATATGTGGGCGGTAAATGGTACACCTGCGGACTGTGTGTATTTATCAATGAATGGTCTGTTTGATTTTGAATTTGATCTGGTGGTGAGTGGAATCAATAGTGGCGCAAATCTGGGTGATGATGTGCTGTATTCAGGGACAGTGGGTGCGGCATTTGAAGGCCGTTTAATGAAACAACCTGCGCTAGCCGTCTCTTTGGCTGGGCCAAATGTGCGTAGTTATAATAACCCAGAAGATTATGCAGTCGCCGCGCAATGGGTGCATGATTTTATTGCCAATGGACTACCCGCGCTACCTGCACGACATATTTTTAATATTAATATTCCAGATGTTGCTGAACTTCAAGGCACCAAAGTGACCTATCAAGGAAGACGTTTACAGTCCAAACCGATTACCAGTCATGTAGACCCGCGTGGTCGTCAAGTCTATTGGATTGGATTGGCAGGCGAGGCAGTGGCAGAGCCTAAGAAAGGCTTAACCGATATCGAGTCAGATTTTTTTGCCGTGGCAAATGGTTATGTCAGTGTAACGCCTATACAAATGGATGCTACAAACTATGAGATTTTGAATAACTTACACGCAGAGTTATCTAAAATTTAAGTATTAGTGTTATAACTTTGTGAAAATGGTTATGCCGCAACTTTTTTAGAGTGGATTTTTGCTAATCTTAGCCCATTCATAATGACTATATTTGAATTATTAGTGAGGAAGATGATGTCCCTTGTGTCACAATATCGCGTTATTACCGCTCCTGCAGCATTATTTAAGACCCTTGTTTTATCTGCTGCTGTGGTTACAACTTTGGTCATGACTGGCTGTGCGTCAAAACCACAAATTAATAATGCGACCCGTTATGCGACTGCTCCGGATTATTATACAGTTCGTTCGGGAGATACTTTAAGTGGCATCGCAGCTCGCTATGGCTTGAGCTATGTCAGCATCGCAGAAATGAACGATATTGCCCAGCCTTATCGCATCTATGTTGGACAATCCATTCGCCTTAAAAATAGTGGCTCTCGTCGTACGACGTCTACACAAGCCATGACTCAAGCGGCACCAATTCAACGCCAAACGATTGCAATGCCAACGCAAACAGCGCCCGTGACTCAAGCTTCAACCACTCCATCGACAGTGACGCGAACTACAGTTCCAACGCCAGTGGTCAGTTCTTCAAGTTTACGTTGGGTGAGTCCAGTATCGCGTCCTACGGTATTACAAGGCTATAACTTAGCATCGAATGTGAAAGGAACACGTTACGCAGGTAATACAGGTGATCCTATTTTTGCAGCAGCTGATGGTCAAGTGGTCTATGCCGCTGATGGTCTTAAAGAGTACGGCAATTTAATTTTGGTGAAGCATATTAATGGCTATATCACTGCATATGCACATAACAGTAAAATGAATGTCAAAAGTGGCGATACTGTGAAAGCAGGGCAGCAAATTGGTGAGATGGGTTCATCGGGTACCAACCGCACGATGCTTGAGTTCCAAGTGCGTTTAGATGGTAAACCAATCAATCCAACTTCAGTTTTACCAAATAATTAAATATATAATGCAAAAGCAAAATATCCCCGTATAATACAATGAGTTGCTTTTATCGAAAGATGAAGCTTCTCATAAGTTTATGAGGGAAATTTATGTTAGATCAACTTCGAGCAATGGGTGTCTTTGCTTGCGTTGTGGAAAAAAATTCGTTTAGCGGTGCTGCTCGTGAGTTAGGTATTACCACGAGTGCCGTGAGTCAGCAAATCCGCTCACTAGAGCAGGATATGGAAGTCATTCTTTTACATCGTTCAACACGTAAGTTAAGTTTGACAGAAGCTGGACAAGCTTTTTTTCATAGTTGCCAAGAGATGCTATCTGCCGCAGAGCGCGGCAAAATTCGTATCAATGAACTTCGTGACGACTTAGTCGGTGAATTACGTATTGCATCAACACCAGAACTTTGTGCGAATCATGTGATTCCTGCATTGTCACATTGGATGTCGGCACATCGCGGTTTATCCGTTCATCTAGAAGCAGATAATCAATATATCGACTTAATTGATGGCCGCATTGATATTGCGCTACGAATGAGTTCAAAAATTGATGATCAACAGTTTCATGTGGTGCCATTGGCACATGTTGAACAAGTTCTCGTTGCAGCACCAAGCTATATCAACCAAACCAGTTTAATTACACGACCAGAAGATTTACAAAATCATGATATGGTTCAAATAAATTTGGTTAGAAACTTTCAGCATTTTGCATTTGAAAATGCAGTGACTAAAGAACAGGTTGCATTGGATGTGCACTCCCGATTTACAACAAATAATGTATTTGCTGCAAAAGCAATGTGTCAACAAGGACATGGCATTGCAAGAATATTATATCTAGATACGCAAAAAGACTTATTAAACGGTTCTCTTGTTGAAGTTTTACCAGAATGGCGTTTACCATCATTTACTCTATATGCGGTGATGTCTAAACGTGATCAACAGCCTACCAAGATTCATCGTTGCCTAGATGCATTAAAATTGTATTTCAGTCAATTACCAGGCGGACGTGTATACCAAGAAGCCTCATAAAAACAAAAAAGGTTTAAAAAGATATAAAAAAAGCCGCAATCAGCGGCTTTTTTTACTTTCGGCACAAATTACGCTAGAAAGTTTTTCACCATTTTAACAATGCGTTCAATTAAGATATCCGCTTGTTTTTTATTGATGTTCAGCGTAGGTAATAAACGAATCACAGAGCCTGCTGTTACGTTAATAATCAAGTGATGCTCATCACGTGCAATATTCACAAGTTCGCCACATGCTTTTGGTAATTCAATGCCGACCATTAAACCAAAACCACGAACAGTCACGTTTTGCTCTGCAAGTTGCTCTGTGAATTGCTCAACAAGATACGCACCCATATTTGCAGCATTTTCAACAAGGTTTTCCTTTTGAATGGTATCAATCACGGTATAAACCACACGTGAACCTAATGCAGTACCGCTATAAGTTGAACCGTGGTTACCCGCTGTTAAAACCCCAACACCACGACCTTGAGTCATGACTGCGCCAATAGGGAAACCATTACCTAGACCTTTAGCTGTAGTTAGCACATCAGGAACAATATTGGTGTGTTGATACGCAAAGTATTTACCTGTACGACCATTACCTGTTTGCACTTCATCAAGCATCATTAACCAGTTATGTTGATTACAGATTTGACGAATTTCTTCGAGGTAGCTAAAACCTTGAGGTGCAGTATTTACACCACCTTCACCTTGGATCGGCTCAACCAAAATCGCTACGATGTCAGGGTGGTGAATTGCAGCTTCTTCAATTGCTTCGATATCACCAAAAGGTACACGAATAAAACCTTCAACCAATGGGCCAAAGCCTTCTTGAACTTTTTTGTTACCTGTCGCAGATAACGTTGCCATGGTACGACCATGGAATGAATGATCAGCAACAATAATTTTAGGGCTTGCAACACCTTGCATATGACCAAATTTACGTGCAATTTTGATTGCACCTTCATTTGATTCTGCACCACTATTTGAGAAGAAAACTTCTTCCATACCCGCAACTTCAGCTAATTTTTGCGCAGCAGCCGTTTGCCAAGGCACTTCAAATAAGTTACTGGTATGAATGAGGGTCGCTGCCTGTTCAGCAATTGCAGCTGTAATTGCAGGATGTGAGTGACCTAAACCACAAACAGCGATCCCTGTCAGTGCGTCTAAGTATTCTGTGCCATCTGCGGTATACAGGTGAGCACCTTGACCTCGGACAAAGCTGATCGGTTGGCGGCCAAATACTGGCATCAAGTGCGATGGTTGATCAGTTTGTACTGGGGCAAGGGTAATGTTATTCATGACTAACTCTAATTTGTCAGGTGATTGAAATAATATAGAGGAGACGCCATATATATATGAGCATCAAGAGGTCTATATAAGCAAAATATGACTCACTTGAAAAGCTGAAATGTAAATAAAACGTGAAATATTGCTTTAGTCATATTGTTTTACTCAGTTTTGGGTATAATGCGAAGCAGATTTATTGAGGATATATCAATGACTGAACAAGCACGCGATACAGAAGCGTTAATTCGTGACCAAATTGCTAAACACGCAGTTCTACTTTACATGAAAGGCACTCCACAGTTTCCACAGTGTGGTTTCTCTGCGCGTGCAGTAGAAGCGCTCAGTCAAATTGGTCGTCCATTTGCCTATGTAAATATTCTTGAAAATCAAGATATTCGCGCAACTCTTCCACAAATTGCTAACTGGCCGACTTTCCCACAATTATGGATCAATGGTGAATTGATCGGTGGTAGTGACATTATGCTTGATATGTTCCAAAAAGGTGAATTACAACCTTTAGTTGAACAATATAGCCCAGCTCCGGAAGCTTAATTGGATATGTATTTGATGATTTTAATCATTGGATACAAATAAAAAATAGCGCCTTTAAGGCGCTTTTTTTATGACTTAATTATCTAAAAAGTCTGAGGTTATGCGTTTTTCCACCATTTCAAAGGCATTTAAAGTGTAATGAATGGTGGAAAAATCAACAAATGAATAATCTAATCGAACATTTATGACGGATTGTCTTCAGTCGGACTTTCTTCAACACGTTGCTCGTTTTCAGTAGTCCCATTTTTAGCAGTACTGTCTTGAGCTTCAGACTTCTTTGCCTTTTTATCTTTGTCCTTTTTTGACTTCTTCTTTTTTTTCTTTTTCTTTGGCTCTTCTTCCTCAAACTCAGCACCATCTTCAATCGCTTGCCAGTATTCAAGTTGCTCCATGACAGCAGCGTAGATTGAGCCTTTGCTATAACGACCTTTTTTATCAAGAGTGCCTACTGGACGCGCCATCAAAATTTCTAGAGCTTGGTCAATGGTATCTATGGCGTGAATATGGAATTGACCTTGTTGCACAGCTTCAATCACATCTTTGCGTAACATCAAGTGCTGCATATTTTGGCGTGGAATAATCACACCTTGCTTGCCTGTTAGCCCTTGTAATTTACATGCATCATAGAAGCCTTCAATCTTGGCATTTACACCACCAATCGGTTGAACTTGACCCAATTGGTTCATTGAGCCAGTGATTGCCCATGATTGATCGATCGGTAATTGGCTAATAGCGGAAATAAGAGCTGAAAGCTCTGCAACAGTTGCGCTGTCGCCATCTACTTGGCCATAGCTTTGCTCAAAGGCAAGGGCAGCAGAAAAATGTAAAATTTGTTCACGACCAAAGTGTGCCTTTAAGAAACTCGACATCAGCAGGACGCCTTTGGCATGTAAAGAACCACCGAGTTCTACACTACGCTCGATATCTAAAATATCGCCGCCGCCTTGATAAACCGAAGCCGTTAAACGTGACGGTAAACCAAATTCAACATCAGCATATTGAATCACAGAGAGGGCGTTAATCTGCCCGAATCGATGACCTTTGGTTTCGATTAACTGTGTACCGCGAGTGAGATCTTGCCAATATAATTCACGTAAGTAGCCTAGACGGTATTTACGATGATCAAGAGCGGTGTTGATATGTGTTTCTGTCACCATTTTATCGCCAGCAAGTGCTGCATGATGATGTGCTTCACGAATCAAATCACCTAAGGTGAGGGCATGTAATGACAAAGAGCTTTGATCTTCAGCTTGACGACTTGAATCAGTTAACAGTGCAGCAAGTGCTGTACGGTCAAACGGCAGAAGTTTGTCTGTTTGCACATAGTCAGCAATTAGCTGCATATATGCCTGCTCATTAATGTCATTACGTTGTAATGTATCGGTAAAATCGGCACGAATTTTAAAGACACTGCCCAGTTCTGGTTCGAGTTCTAAAATATCGTAATAAATATCAGGTTCAGCAAGCAGGATCACTTTGATATTTAAATCAATAGCTTCAGGCTCAATCGAAATACTGCCTGTCAATGTAAGCATATGTTCAAGTGAAGACAGCTTTAAATGTCCTGACTTTAATGCACGTTTTAGACCTTGCCATGCATAAGGCTGCTCTAAAAGTTGTTCAGCTTCCAAGATGAGGAATCCACCATTGGCCTTATGCAATGCACCAGGACGGATTAACGTAAAGTCTGTGGTGATGGTGCCATTTTGGGTCAGTTGTTCGACATGACCTAGCAAATTGTAATGGGTTGGGAAATCTTCAAAAATAACGGGCGCACCAGCATTTGGTTTGTGTGTGGCGATGATGTTAGCTTGGTAGCGAGATGGCACGCGGTTAAATAGGCCAGGTGTAAAGTCATCTTCTTCTTGCTCAAGCACAAACTCAACATTTTGAATGATGTCATCTGCATATTGCTTCAGATAATCTTCCAAGCCTTCAACCATGCTGAATTTATTTTGAATTACATCAATACGCGGCATGACGACTTGTTTAGCAATTTCACGGTTTAAAACCTGAACTTTATCGCGTGCGTCATCTTCAAGATCACCAAGATGTAGACCAAGACGTTCAAGTTTTTTATCCATATAACGGACGTTTGACGCAATTTCAGCACGTTGTTTGCTGCTTAAAGCATTGATGTCTTCTTTCGACATTTCTTGGTATTTGTTATCTACTAAGTGCATCGGAACGAAACAATGATCATCATCCTGAGAAATCAGTTTAAGATCGAGCTCTTCACCTTCTCGGGTTAATTCAACTAAAGCAAGATGTTGTTCATCACCAGCATGTTGGCGAATCATTTCAATGCGATTGTGATAGGTTTCTGCGGTGAAGCGACGTTCAAGCTGTTTTAATATGGTTTGCCAACTTTGATGTAATAACGCTTGGAATTTTGTCGCTTGACCAGAAGGAAGTTTTAGCGCAATCGGTTCACGCGGAAACTTAAAATTATTTACATAGACCCAGTCTGAAGGCGTTGGCATATTTTTAGCGTGTTGTTGTAATAAGCGCTTAATCATGGTGCGCTTACCTAAGCCTGCGGTACCTACAGCAAAAATGTTATAGCCTGAATAGGGTAATGCAATGCCAGCCTCGACCGAAGCTCGGGCACGATCTTGTCCTAAAAAGTCATTAAGTGGTTTGATCCGCTTGGTAGACGTTGGTATTTTTTTTAACTCAGGTGTATGCGTCAGCTGAAGTGGCTGCAACTGGGTTTTAGTTAAAGTATTCTGTATTTCGGGTTGATCAAAAGCGCTCTTTAGTGTCGTTACTGTTTCTGCTAAGTTTTTTGTGTTGGCTTCATTAATGGTAGTTGATAAAGAAGAGTGAATTTGTTCAAGTCGCTGGGTCACTGTTGAATCCAAAAAACTAAAGAATAGAGATATGTAATTAAGGTATACAGGTTTAATGCCAAAGATCAAGCAACAGCATGCGAAATATCGATAAAATAAAACAATGATTTCATAAATGTTGTTGAAACCGTTGTCATTAAGCGCTTGAATAGCAACATTCGATTTTGACAAAAATAACTGAGTCATGACAACACAAGCTTCAGGATGGAAATCTGCTTTTACTGCATTTTTAGACCGACGTGCGCTGATTATGCTTTTTCTTGGCTTTTCGGCCGGCATCCCAATTTTACTGATCTTTTCCAGTTTATCGCTTTGGTTAGGTGAAGCAGGAATTGATAAAAGTGCAGTGACTTTTTTTAGCTGGGCAGCGCTTGGCTATTCGTTTAAGTTTGTTTGGGCGCCATTAATTGATGAGTTACCTGTGCCATTTTTAACTAAACAACTTGGACGTCGCCGTGCATGGTTATTGATCGCTCAGGTTCTCATTATCTGTGCAATTTGTATCATGGCATTTTCAGACCCAGCTTTAGGACAAAGCTATATTTACCAAATGGCTGCTGGAGCCGTATTACTAGGTTTTTCTGCCGCAACGCAAGACATTGTGATTGATGCTTATCGTATTGAGTTGGCTGAAACTGAAATGCAGACCGTTTTAGCTTCGACCTATAATGCAGGTTATCGTATCGGCATGATCGTGGCAGGTGCAGGGGCGTTATTTTTGGCGGCATATTTAGGCACGGCCAAAGGTAACTATATTTATGAAGCTTGGAAATATACTTACCTTGCAATGGCTGCTGTGATGGCTATCGGTATTATCACAACTTTGTCGATACGTGAGCCGCAGGTTGACCGTGTACAAAAGCATTATAAACGGACCGACTATTATCGTTTAGTCGCTGTATTCTTTGCTGCCGTGGTTGCCTTTGTCTTGAGTTATATCTATTCAGGTGTAGCGGTTGAAAGTTTGAAAGAGCAGTGGCAAATTTCAGATTCATTTACCTTGTTCTGTTTAGAGGCTGTGCGCTTTATTGGTTCAGCTGTGGTTGCTTTTGGTATCGGTTCAGTTTTAGTGAAATCAGGTGCTGTAAATAAGCAGATGGCATTTGAAACTTGGGTTAATCCAGTTGCAGATTTCTTTAAGCGTTATGGTCTAAAACTGGCTTTAGTGTTGTTGTTACTTATTGGTTTTTACCGTATTTCCGATATTATCGCCGGCGTCATTTCTAATGTGTTTTATCAAGATTTAAACTTCACCAAAGAGCAGATTGCTGAAGCTGTAAAAGTCTATGGTGTGATTTTTAGCTTGGTTGGTGGCTTCCTTGGTGGTTTGCTAGCGCAGCGCATGAACATTATGAAATTAATGTTTGTCGGTGCGATATTAGCAAGTTCAACAAACTTGATTTTTATCGGCCTAGTCAAATCAGGTCAGCCATTGAGCGATGTCACTGTAAATGTAGCAGGGCAGCAATATACAGCGACGCCGGATGACACGGGAGCTTGGGCAGTTCAAATTCCAAAAGCAGTCTTGGCTGGAGATCAAAATATTAAAGTCACTGCGGATTATCAGTCGAAGAATCAACATCCAGTACAGGTGAGTTTGCCGTATCTGAATAATGCTTTTTCAAACTCAGCAATGATGTTGCTGCCAGTGACTTCAGATAACACGATTTCAGCTCAAGAGACTGCAAATAGTATCGTGGTCCGTGGACAATACTTGGCAGGCGAGTTAAAAGAAAATCAAAAAATTCAAATTATTTTGGATGCTAAACCATTCGACGCGAAGCTTGATAAAACTGGTGTTTTTAGTGCTGCAATTCCAGGTCAAGCGCTCGAAACAGCAAAGCAAAAAACATTAACGGCTCAACTACTAGAAAATGATGTAGTGAAAAAGAGTGTCGATTTAACATATCAAGTGAATACATCAGCCAATATGTCAGGTGTACTTGGTGTTGATATTCAACCGATTAACTTAGCAAGTGCTGAACAGAATGTGGACATCAAAGGTAAGGTCATTAAGCCTTATAGTTCGCTGTGGCTGTATTTTGCGATTATTGTTGATAACTTGGCTTCTGGTCTTGCTGGTGCGGCATTTATTGCATTTTTATCGAGCTTAACCAGTGTTTCTTTCACAGCTGTTCAATATGCCATCTTTAGTTCATTAATGACCTTAACCCCTAAAATTTTAGGCGGTTACTCTGGTACGATTGTGACCAATATCGGTTATCCAAACTTTTTCTTGATGACGACTTTAATTGGTATTCCGATTTTAATTTTAGTGGTTTGGGTCGCCAAACTATTGAGAGAACATGAACAAAAATCCAATTCATAATTCAATTTAACTTGAAAAAGCCTATTCAGTTTGAATGGGCTTTTTTATTCTAAGCTACTAAATAGCCTAAGTATATCTGTGGTTTTAGACAAGGATATTTGAAATAAGCGGGTATATGCATTCTAGACTTAAATTGAACTTTGTATGTTAAATCCCTATAGTATTCAAACATAATGATAGATTTAGGAAACTCGATTATGCGCATGCTGCATACCATGTTACGTGTAGGCAATTTAGAGCGTTCATTGGCGTTCTATACTGAAGTACTCGGTATGACTTTGCTTCGTAAGCGTGATTATGAAGAAGGTCGTTTTACTTTGGCATTTGTGGGCTATGGTGATGAAGAAAATCATACTGTACTTGAGTTAACGCATAACTGGGATACGGAGAGTTATGAATTGGGTAACGCTTATGGCCATATTGCTATTGCAGTAGATGATGCCTACAAGGCTTGTGAAGAAATTAAAGCACGTGGCGGAAACGTGGTACGTGAAGCAGGACCAATGAAAGGTGGTGTGACCGTCATTGCCTTTGTTGAAGATCCCGATGGCTATAAAATTGAGTTGATCCAACAAGACTCAAATGCACGAAATAATTAATGTGCAATCATTAATATAAAGTCATCTGTAATTCTGAATATTCTTATTTATAAATTTTTTTGCGTTGAGCTCACTATCAACGTTTAAAATAATGAATATATCGGAGAAAAGCTGGCTTTATTTATATGGCCCAGTAAGATGAAATTTACTCAATGGTAAATTTAGCTTATTGGGCATTTTTGTGCCGATGAGCTTTAAAGGGAAATTTGTACAGGATGTTGTTATGCTAAAAATGTTGGCTTTGGATCGTTTTACCATTCTACTTTTTGTAATGGTCATACTTGCGACTTTTTTGCCTGTCAGTGGTCAAGCTGCAGAAATTTTTGGCTATATTACAACGGCTGCAATTGCCATTTTATTTTTTCTACATGGTGCAAAGTTATCTCGTGAGGCTGTGGTTGAAGGCATAATGCATTGGAAGTTACATGCTTTAGTTTTTGCTTTTACCTTTGCATTATTTCCATTATTGGGTTTAATGGCGAAACCAATTCTCGTGCCGATGTTAGGGAAAGAGTTGTATTGGGGCTTTTTGTTTATGTGCTTTTTACCCTCGACAGTACAGTCTTCTATTGCATTTACTTCGGTAGCACAGGGTAATGTTGCTGGCGCAGTCTGTAGTGCATCATTTTCAAATATTATTGGGATGTTTATTACCCCAGTGATGGTGGCCTATTTTATTCTCGGTCAGTCACAACATAACTACGATCCGACGGCATCTATTATCCAAATTACGCTGTTATTACTGATTCCCTTCATTTTAGGGCAGCTCCTTCGTCCTTGGGTGTTTCCTTATATGAAGAAAATGCCAAAAATCGTGAAGGTATTTGATCAGGGCTCAATTTTGATGGTGGTCTATGGTGCATTCAGTAGTGCGGTGGTGGCAGGGCTATGGCATCAAGTGAGTGGTATGACCTTATTCCTTTTGATTGTGGCGTGCTCTGTCTTGTTAACAATCATTATGTTATTGGCGTTATATGTACCACGTTGGTTGGGGTTTAGCCGAGCTGATCAAAAGACGATTTTCTTTTGTGGTTCTAAAAAAACCTTGGCAAGTGGCGTGCCCATGGCACAAATTCTATTTATTGGTCAGCCGATGGGGATGATAGTTTTACCAATTATGATCTTTCACCAAATTCAGCTGATGGTCTGTGGTGTGATTGCCAACCTTTGGGCAAAACAAAGCCGTGGGCAAGAATAAGGGCGAGATGAATAGGTCTTTTTAAAATACCTTATATAGATGAAAAGAAAAAATCATGAAAATTAAAACAAGCTTCTTCATTTTATTCTTGGGTCTGAACACAGTCGTTCATGCCCAATAGGATTTATCTCTAAATAGTAACCGTGATGTCATTGAAAAAATGCCGCTCATCAGCCTGCAGCCCATGTTGGATTTTTGTCGTGATCGACAACCACAGATGAATACGGAATTAGATCAGGCTTATCAAGCTGCCAAGCTAAAATTAATTGCTGCGGTTCAGGCTGTCCGTTTTAATGGTGTAGAGCCATTAAAAGCAAAAGATGTTGATTTGCCAGTCGATGCACAATTTAAACAGCAGCTTCAAGGCATGTTAGAGGGCATGAGCAAATCATTACAGCCAGTAAATGCAGCGACGTTTTGTCCTGCATTTATTGAAAAATTAAAACATTTTGATCAAGCCCAATTTCAGCGTACAGTCGAATTACAATATCAGAAATATTTAGAGCAAGCTCAACCTAAAGAGTAGAGTGATTCAGCCTTGAATATCTATTTATTAACAATAAAAAATCAGCTATAATTTGCCCCAACTTGTTGTGCTTAGCTCTGGCGGTATCCGTCTCGGTGGGCCAAAAGAATGGTCTGTTATGGTGTTGGTCTGCTTTTTTAAGCCTTCCTTGTAGTGATGCAAGAGTGATCAATTGCGATGACAGCTAAACCTTCTTTAATCTTAGGAGTAATCGACGATGCGCGCCGATATTCACCCAAAATATGAAACTTTAGTTGCTACATGTTCATGCGGTAACGTAATTGAAACTCGTTCAGCTCTTGGTAAAGAAACTATTTACCTAGACGTATGTTCTGCTTGCCACCCATTCTACACTGGTAAACAGAAAAGCGTTGACACTGGCGGTCGTATCGACAAATTCAAACAACGTTTTGCTGGTATGTCACGTTCTATCAAACGTTAATATCCAAAACGAAAAAACGGGCTTTATGCCCGTTTTTTTTGTGCCGATAAAAAGATAAACCTTAAATCGGCAATGTTCAGAACCTTATTGGTCCTGAACATCGATGAGATGGTCGAGTTTCTTCTGGAAATAATCACCTTGAATAAAACGAGCTTCTACATTCCAAGCATTGGCAAACAGTGTCATGTCATTTAATTCACGTAGCATGATTTCAACAGTTTTGATTTCATGATAAGTGGTAATTTTTTCTTGCAGCTCTTGGCATGACTTGTCGTTTGCAAGCATTTGGGTCAAGCTTGAATCTAGTGTTAAGCAGTGAACATCCATTTGACGTAATAATGATTCACTAAACATCGAATGACCAAAATTACGTAAAGCCAGTTCGGCACCATTTTTACGAAGTTCAACAAATGCTTTTTGAGCCGCATCAATATTGAGCTGAATGTCTTCTTCTGCAAATTGTAAAATCAGTGGATTCTTCAATTTACTACGAATAATCGTAATGAGTTTTGAAATAAACTCAGGGAAGGTGCGGTCGTTATATAGCACTTCCTTGTTCAGGTTAACGATTAATTTAGCTTCAGGGAACTGAGTAATAAAGTTGTGTAGCTGTTTACACGATTCAACCAAGATCCAACGATCCAATTTAATGGATAGCTCTGAGTCTTCAGCCAATTCACGTAGTTGGGCGATATCTTTCCATTTATTTTCAAAAATAAAGCCGCTGGTTACTTCATAAGTATAAAGATGTGAATCTTCTTTATCATACAGTTGCTGATATTTAAGATGAATTTCACCGCGTTCTAAGCAGTTGCGAAGGGCCTTGATAACAGGAGCTTCATCACTAACGACAATCGGCGCAATTTGTGCTTCTGGTGTACCAAAATCCAAACTTGGTATGTCAATTTCTAATGGAATAGTTAAATCGATTTCAGGTGCTTGTTGGTTGGTTGGTAGCGCAGTATTAAAGGCTTTCGCAATAAAGGTATCAAAATGTGCTTCATCACGAATATCGCTGTCTAAAACACTGTATCCTATGCGTAAATTTAATGGATAAGTTTCATTGTTTACACTCAGTAATTGAGGTTTGCTCAGGGTATTAAGACCAATCAATTTAGACTCAAGTTTGAGCTGATTATCCGCTTGGAATAAGGCAACGATTGCACCATTATCTAAACTAAATAATGGAGCATGAGTCTGATCTTTCAAGAAGTCTTTAATATTGGTGAAATAGCTCTTATAAGTATTCCAATCTTTTTGAAAAATCGCATCAGAACAAGAAGCCAATGTAAATAGAACCAATGCATTTACATTAGCAGGTTGCTGGCCAATGGTGCGGTTGAGTTGTTGAAATACTTTTGGTTTTTGTGGGCTAGCTTCAACTGGAGCGTTGCTTACAGCATTGCTGCTTTGACTGCCAATCTCAATTGCGAGCTGTAAAGCATCTTCTTCAGCCGCGGCAATAAATTCGAGTTTTAGTGGGTTTTGCCCAGCCACTGCGATATTTTGCGAAACAAGATCAAAACGTCCTAAATCGAGCTGTCCTTGGCTGATTTTTTTAAAGCGTTGCTTAAAGTCGTTGAGGTCAGTAGGTTGTAATAGATCGAGTAAAGGCAGACCAATTACATCATCTTCATTTTTTAGACCAAACAAAGTGAGATATTCAGCATTGGCTTGAATGTGAATGCCTTCTTGAATCACGGCAACCGCTTTACGACTATCTTCAACTAAAGACTGGGTTTGGATTTGAGCTGTTTCGAGCTCTTCCATTAAATGTTGCTGCGATTGTTGTAGGCGACTAAAGGATAAAGCACGGATTAAACCAAAATAGAAACTCTCAGGTTCAGCAATATCGACAATGTCATAAATCCCTTTTTTGACTAAACTTGCATATTGTTCTGCTTGATAGTCTTCGGGTTTAAGTAAAATAATCGGTAAATTCGGTTGGCTCGATAGTTGAACTAAACTTAAAGCTTGTTCATATTTTAAATCATAAGCACGTCCAAAAATGATCAAGTCCCAATTGAGATTCAGCTGTTTTTCGAAATTTTGTAAATCATCAAGTAATATGGCATGAACTTGATGTTCGCTGTCTGTCAATAAATCACGTATCTGGTTAAAACGTATTTGATTATCATCAATAATGAGTAATCGAGTTTCCGTACGTTTTAGTTTTTTGGATAGTAATGGATTTCTCACTTTAATGCTTCCCATAAGTCGTTATTTTTGATCTCATTGCTCTGTTTCGCAATATAGTCTTTAACGACATTTTCTTGCTCTTCATTCAATAATTCATATTCAAAGCGAATAAAGCTTTGTGTCACCAACTGCGCTTTGGTGAGATAGACTTTGATGTCTTCTTTGCCTAAGCGAAGGTGGATCGTTTGTTTCTCTCGGAAGAGATTTGCCCCAGGTAAAATTAAGGTCGTAGACACTTGATCAAGTTGTGTGGTCTGTACCAATAAAGCAGGTTGATGATTTGTTGTATTGCGGTCGGTACGAATATGGGCTGAACATGGATACAAATCTTGAGCCAGTACTTCGAGACCCAATTCCAAACTTTTTTCAGTCGATTGTTTGATCCAACGAACAACACCGCCACGCCATTGGCTTTGAGCATTTTCTTGGATCAAAATAAATTCGCCGGTTTTTAAATTGGCTGGGGTAGGGCCAGTCCATTTAATGCGATAACCATTCACACTAATATCTAATACGTCAGCAGTATGAATCTGTTTTGCTTCACGATCTAGCGCTTTCGCATTAGTCATGCCTGTTGGCATATTTGAATCATGCGAATTGACAAAAGAGGCTTCATTGTGGAATTGATAATTGCCTTCCAAATCTAAAGTTTCGTGGAAGTTTTTACCTTTAGAGAGATAGAAATGCGCCACCATTAAGCTAAAGCAAATATTAATTTGCGCAGAATATTCATAACGTTCATGACGGCGTTCAGTGTTGTTGGTCAAAATATTATGAATATGGAAATATAGCGCTGGAGTTAAAAATAACTTTTCATTTTTAGATAAATAATTGGCATTTCTAGTTTGCGTTTCGGTCAAATGATCGAGCAAGTTTTGCGTTGAAATGTATACATTGGCTTGATAAGACCGATCTTGTTTTGAGTTATAAATCGGTGGGTGATCTTTTTTCGTGTCTACAACATAGCGTGAAAGCGTGGTTTCTTTCGGTAGGATTTGAACCAATTTTGCCCAGTCAAAGCTACATAAATACAAACCTTGGATTTCAGCAGGGCGAATCTGATGATTATTGAAAATATCTAATAAGATTAATTGTGCATAAGCTTGAGCAATATTTGCAATTTGATGTTGAGTACCCAGTAACTGATTGACATTACTTTGATAGAAATTGTGTTCAATGGCACATTCAATCAGTTGATGTGCCGCAATCCATTGACCTGCAGTCGGTGTGGCATACAACATATGTTGTTGATACAACAACAGTGTCAGTTGTTGCAACGCATAGTAGATTGATGCAATTCGAGCGGTTTGTAAGCTTTTTTTATGGCCGAATGAAAAAATCGAAAACTTTTGTTGATTAAGCTGCTGATTACATCGTTTGGCAATATCAATATAGATTTTGGCAAAGTGACTGCGTAAAAGCATCGCCAATTCAATGATTTGGTCATTACGATCCGTGGTAATGAGGCTTTGATTGGTAAAGTGTTTTTCTAAGCTTGTGAGCACACTTTCCATAGTCGGATGTAAAATTTGAACCAAATCAAAACGTAACATCTCTTGGCATTTCAGCTCGGAGATTTCAAGTAAGGCATTGAATAAAGCTTTAGATGAGGTACCCAATTGTAAAATTGAAATACCGTTTAACCACTCTTGCAGACCTTTAGCATTGGTCGGACAAAAGCTTAATTTATCCAGCTTTAATTCAGTCGGATTGTAAAACGTATCTGAAGTATGCGTGGTCATCTTTATTATTTAACTCAAAAAGTTGAAGCCCCAAAAAGCGGTGTCTTGTTTTTTTCGCCCGCTATTTCCCGTACAAGTTTAGGAACCAAATAACCAGGTAGGTTCTCTAAAACTTTTTTATAAATTAAATCAATATCCTGAGCTGGTGTATCAAAATGATGAGCACCTTTTACTTTATCCAGAACATGCAAATAATATGGCATTACACCTGCGTCGAATAAGCGGTAACTTAAATCGACTAATACTTCTGCAGAATCATTAACCCCTTTTAATAAGACTGCTTGGTTAAGCACGGTGATCCCTTGTTTGACAAGCTGTTGAAGCTGGCTACACGTGAAGTCATCTAGCTCTGATGCATGATTTGAGTGTACCACTAGAATAATGCGTAGCCTACTGTTTTTTAAAATAGAAACCAGCTCTTCATCGACACGGTTGGGGATTACGATAGGAACTCGTGAATGAATTCTCAAAAATTTAATTTGTGGCAAAGTCGATAAACGTTCAATCCACACTTGAAGTTTACGATTTGATAGTGTGAGCGGGTCTCCACCACTTAAAATCACTTCATTAATATCGGGTTGATGTTCAATATATTGTTTGATATTTGGCCAATCGTCATTTTTAGGCAGGTTTTCTTGGTATGGAAAATGCCGGCGGAAACAATAACGGCAATGGACCGCGCAGGCGCCGGTTAAAGTTAGTAAAAAACGAGACTTGTACTTATGTAATACACCAGGCTGTTGGTTAGCTTGTTCTTCACCTAATGGGTCGGTAACAAAACCGGCGTGTTCTTCAAGTTCCAAATGATGCGGTAGGACTTGGAGTAAAAGCGGATCGAGCGGATTACCTTTTTGCATTTTTTCGACAAAAGCGCGCGGCACGCGTAGGCGAAACTCATCTGCTGCGAACTGAGCACCCGATAATAACTGATCATGGGAAAGTTCTAATACATCAAGTAATTCTTGAGGACTTGTAATCAAATCACTCAATTGAGTTTGCCAGTTTTGCTCTTGAAATAAATAGTTTATCATGCTGAATGTTTAAAAAATGCAGAAAGGTGAGTGGGGAATATTGCTGAAATTAATGCGTCGAACTTTGAAGTGTAAGCTGAAATAATTCCGATAAAGCTCACAACGGATGAAGCCTACGAAACATTTATTAAATTTCATTAAACAGCAATTTTACCTGTTTGTGGGCATTGTATAAACAAAGTTCTTTAATGTCTGAGTGTAAGTTAAGCAGCTTGACCCCTTTAATGGGGATTTTTCATTGCGACATGGTGCATTGGTCATTTAGAATACGCAATATCACATTAATGTGCATGTGGCAGCCAATGTTACAGTCAGTACTTGCTAAATGACATGTTACAGCCCATAGCATCTATAGATTAAAGTTAGTAAGTTTGGAGTGAGCCAGTCATGGCCTATTATTCTACGAATGATTTCAAGTCAGGCCTTAAGGTCATGCTTGACGGTAACCCATGTTCAATCATGGAAAACGAATACGTAAAACCAGGTAAAGGCCAAGCTTTTAACCGCGTAAAATTACGTAACCTTAAAACTGGTAAAGTTTTAGAAAAAACTTTCAAATCTGGTGATTCACTAGAAGCTGCTGACATCCAAGAAGTTGAAATGAACTACTTGTATAACGACGGTGAAATGTGGAACTTCATGGACCCAGAATCTTTCGAACAAATCGCTGCTGATAAAGTTGCTATGGGCGACGCGGCTAAATGGTTGAAAGATGACTCTAACGAACTTTGCACAATCATGTTATGGAATGGTGTTCCTTTAACTGTGAGCGCGCCAAACTTCGTTGTATTAAAAATCGTTGAAACTGATCCAGGTGTACGTGGTGATACTTCAGGCGGTGGCGGTAAACCGGCTAAGCTTGAAACTGGTGCAGTTGTACGTGTTCCATTATTCGTACAGCAAGAAGAAAGCGTTCGTGTAGACACTCGTACTGGTGACTATTTAGAACGTGCATAATGGTTTAAAAATAGACTATTATCGAAAGGGATGAAGTGATTCATCCCTTTTTTTATACCTATTGGTTTAAATTTTTATTCCAAAGTATTAGATGAAAAAACCTATAACAGGAGTAGAGTTTCAAGGGAAGAAACAGCAGTACCTCGAACAAGAAAAATCAAGCTGATTTATTTCAACATTTATGAGGGATTGAGATGGAAAACATTCAACCGAAGTCAGGAATGGCTTCGAAGATTATCTGGCTGTTTGTAGCCATTCTAGGTGCCGTTTCATTCGGCATACTAGCACTCAGTCGAGGCGAGCATGTCAATGCAGTTTGGCTGATCCTTGCAGCAATCTGTGTGTATAGCATTGCATATCGTTTTTATAGTTTATTTATTGCCAATAAAGTCTTTGAACTGAATGAGCGACGTTTAACGCCTGCTCATCGCTTAGCTGACGGTTTGGATTATGTGCCGACCAATAAAAGTGTTCTATTTGGTCACCACTTTGCCGCGATTGCAGGCGCAGGTCCTTTAGTCGGTCCGATTCTTGCTGCGCAAATGGGTTATTTGCCGGGAACAATTTGGCTCTTAGTGGGTGTCGTTCTTGCGGGTGCGGTTCAAGACTTTTTAGTCTTATTCATCTCGACGCGTCGTGATGGTCGTTCACTCGGTGAAATGGCAAAACAAGAACTGGGTTCTTTTGCCGGAATCATCGTGATGCTTGGTGCACTTGGCGTGATGATCATCATTCTAGCAGTGCTGGCTTTGGTAGTTGTAAAAGCGTTGACCAACAGTCCGTGGGGTGTTTTCAGTATCGCGGCCACTGTACCGATTGCGATTTTCATGGGTATATATATGCGATTTATCCGTCCGGGTAAAATAGCAGAAGTGTCGATCATTGGTTTTGTACTGATGATGGCTGGGATTATCTATGGTGGTGACATTGCACAGCATCCGTACTGGGGGCCATTCTTTACACTTTCAGGTACTGAACTAACTTGGTGGTTGATTGGTTATGGTTTCGTGGCATCAGTATTACCTGTTTGGTTACTGCTTGCACCACGTGATTACCTATCGACCTTCTTAAAAATTGGTGTTATTGCAGGTTTAGCAATCGGGATTATGTTTGCTTTACCTGAAATGAAAATGCCAGCGGTAACGCATTTTATTGATGGTACAGGTCCTGTATTTGCTGGTTCAATGTTCCCATTCTTGTTTATTACCATTGCCTGTGGTGCGATTTCAGGTTTCCATGCGCTCGTTTCTTCAGGAACGACACCGAAGCTTGTGAATAATGAAAAAGATATTCGCATGATCGGTTATGGCGGCATGTTGATGGAGTCTTTTGTTGCGATTATGGCTTTGGTCTGTGCAACGATTCTTGAGCCTGGTGTGTATTTTGCGATTAATGCGCCAGCAGCTGTGATTGGTACAACGGTTGAGTCTGCTGCAGAAGCAGTTCGTACATTAGGCTTCGTGGTCACACCTGAAGCATTGACCTTACTTGCACAAGAAGTGGGTGAAAATTCGATTCTGTCTCGTACAGGCGGTGCACCAACATTTGCGATTGGTATGGCGCATATCATTACGGAAATTTTTAATAACCGTTCAATGATGGCGTTCTGGTATCACTTTGCGATTTTATTCGAAGCACTTTTCATTTTAACGGCAGTTGATGCGGGTACACGTGCATGTCGTTTCATGGTGCAAGATACTGTGGGTATCGTGATTCCTGCGGTTAAAAACTCACATAACTTCTTCGGAAATCTGTTAGGTACAGCGGTGGCTGTTGCAGGTTGGGGCTTCTTCGTTTACCAAGGCGTGGTTGATCCACTCGGCGGTATTAATAGTTTATGGCCGCTATTTGGTATTGGTAACCAAATTCTTGCTGCGATGGCATTGATCTTGGGTACAGTGATTTTATTCAAGATGAAAAAACAAAAGTATGTTTGGGTGACAATTATCCCAACATTATTCTTGTTTATTACTTCAATGACCGCTGGTTGGCAGAAGATTTTCCACGAAAATCCAAAGATTGGTTTCTTGGCTCAGGCAGATCGTTTTAATGCAGCCATTGCGAAAAATGAATTGTTGGCACCTGCGAAAACCATGGCTGAAATGCATACGGTTGCATTGTCGAATCAAATCAATGCCGGTCTTTGTGCATTCTTTATGATTGTGGCATTTGTGATGTTGTTTGCTGCAATTGGTGTGGTACGTCGTGCCTTGGCAAATCCAAATCCATCGGTGAATGAAGCAGAAGCGATTTACCGTGACCCAGCTGAAATTAATCCGTCAAATTCAGCACATTAATAGGGGAATATGAATGAACCTGAAGTTTGCAAAAAGTGGAAAAACGGTGATTTATAAAATCATTAAAATGACCATTATGTCGCAGAAGGATTTAATTCTGAACCCGAAAAATTGGTCACGTATTGCGACGTTGTGGCAACGTTTACAGCAAAGCTTCCGCCTGATGGTGGGTGTGCCAGATTACCAAAACTATTTGGAACATATGGCAAAACATCATCCTGATTTGGAAGCGATGGATGCAAAAACATTTTATCGTCACTGTGTAGATGCACGTTATCCATCAGCTGGTGGTGACATGAAGAAGTGTCCTTGCTAATGCCTTGACTCGTGCTAAAAAACAAATAAAAAGCGTTCTTCGGGACGCTTTTTTTATTGCTGATTTGTGATCAGTCGAAGCGAAAACAACGCTTTTGTATACTCAATAAATATCAAGGATATCTATTTAAAGTATGGAACTGGGTATAGCTTGGAGATAAACACTGTATTTTTAAATAAAAACCTGTATGTTAGTCATTCATTTAACTTTTTTATTGGGGAATAAAAGGTGTTTTGGGGATCAGAGAAAAGCCAACAAAATAATACATCAACGCTTTTAAGTGATCAGAGCCTTGCGCCTTTTTACCCGAAAATAAATACATTCCTCGAACAAATTAACCAAATTATTTTGGATAAAAACCAGCAAACCAAATTGGCTTTAGCATGTCTATTGGCAGGCGGGCATGTGCTATTTGAAGATTTACCCGGTTTAGGAAAAACGACATTATCTAGCGCCTTGTCACATTTGGCGGGATTAAAGTTTCAACGGATTCAATTTACCAATGACATGCTAGCCAGCGATGTGATTGGGGTAAATATGTTTAATCAAAAAGAACATCATTTTGAGTTTAAATCTGGGCCGATTTTTACCCAAATATTATTGGCAGATGAAATCAACCGTTGTAGTCCAAAGACCCAAAGTGCCTTATTGGAAGCGATGGAAGAGGGGTATGTGACGGTTGATGGTGTGCGCTATGCTTTGCCTCAACCATTTTGGGTGATTGCGACACAAAACCCTTTATTTCAAAGCGGGACTTATGCCTTACCTGAGTCCCAGTTGGACCGGTTTTTAATGCGTTTGTCTTTAGGTTATCCATCGCGTCAGGCAGAGAAATTATTGCTCCAACAAACTTCACGCCATGATCTGATTGCGGCATTAGCACATATCTTTAATGAAGCAGAAATTTTACAACTACAAGGCTTTGTCGAGCAGATACATCTGAGTGATCGTTTGATGGATTACATTTTGGATCTTGCTGCTGAAACACGTAAAGGGAGACATGGTCTTTCTACGCGTGGTGTTTTAGCCTTAAAGAAAGCTGCGCAAGCCTATGCGCTGATTGAGCAGCGAAATTATGTGAATCCTGACGATGTGCAAGCGGTGTTTACAGCGGTAGTGTCTCATCGAATTGGGCTGTCAGATCTTGAAGCCTTTAAGCTTTTAGAACAAGTTTCGATTCAATAAAGGAGTTGAACCTTGGCTTCAATGTGGCAGCAATGGATTGAACGTCGATTTAAAATTGATCAGCATAAACAGCTGACCCAAAAAGACGTCTTGATCTTTATCTATCAGCAAGGCTACTTGTATTTGGTGTTAATTTTCATCACCTTTATTGCAGGTGTGAATTATGCCAATAATTTGATTCTAGGCTTTTGCTTTTTAATTAGTGCTGTACTGTGTATTAGTTTCTATATTACTTTTAAGCAGCTTCATGCGTTACAGATTCAAATAAATGTTGTTGATACACCGCAAGCAGGTGAATTACTTTCGGTCGATATTTACTTTAAACAAGATGCTGAACAGGCTAGATATTTGTGGATTAAAACGGAAAATCAGCTACATAAATTATTGTTCAATACGCAACAGCATGGCTTTCAATTAAATTTTATAACCAGTCAACGCGGTGTTTTTCAGATTCCCCCTATACAAATTTATAGTGTTTATCCCTTTGGTTTGGTTCGGGCCTGGACGTATTTGTACGTACAACAACCAGCGTGGGTTGCACCTCAAGCCAGTTGGCATTCCGTTGAAAATAAGCAACAACAGCAAAACTTTGAACCTGATCTTGATGAATTTCGCGAATTACGGAGTTTTCAGACGGGGGATTCACTTCATGCGGTGTCTTGGAAACAAGCAGCACGAGGACAAGGCTTATATGTGAAAGTCTTTGAACAATATGAAGATCTAAAGAAATTGGAGATTCATTATCACTATATGCCAGCTCAAAGTCATGAAGAAAAACTTAGCCTTATGATGGGTTTGGTCGAGCAGGCTGAGCAAAATCACGATCAATATGCACTGTATTTACCTAATGCTGAGTTAGCATCAGGCACTGGAGCACTGCATTTTTCCGAAGCTAAACGGTTATTGGCGCAGGCTTGATTTATGATTGAAAATACCATACGCCGCTCCATACTACTAACGTTAGCTTTAGTGCTCATTGCGCAAATGCTTTATATACCAGTGGTGACATCATTAGTATTTTTAGTCATTTGGCTTTTTTTATTACTCAATACCCGCGCCAGTAAAAAACCATTTTCTAAAATTTTAACCTATGTGCTGACATTGATAGCTTTATTCAGCATTTACATAAGTCATAAAACCTTTATTGGTGTTGATGCAGGGGTTACAGTACTTAGTACATTTTTATTTGCTAAATCTTTAGAAACAAAAACACGTCGTGATGTAATTATTTTATTTAACTTTGCGATGTTTGTGATTGCCAGTAGTTTTTTGTTTAGCCAGTCTTTTGCCATGGCATTGGTCATTTTGTTGGCGTTGTTGAGCTGCTTTATTGGATTATACCGTTTACAGACCGTTGGTTTTAGGCAAAACTCTGGCGGTGAAATACAAGCGATTAAACAAGATATTGGGCATGTGGGTAAATTTATTGCCTTAGCTGTTCCATGTTTTATTTTACTGTTTCTCTTTTTTCCACGCCTACCACCGCTATGGCACATTCCTATTCCTGAAAATAAAGCCACAACAGGGATCAGTGACAGCATGTCTCCGGGCGATATTGCTGAGTTATCACAGTCGAGTAGTTTGGCTTTTCGTATAATCGGTGATATTCAAGCGTTGCCACCACGTACAGAGCTGTATTGGCGGGCGATGGCTTTAGATGAATATGATGGTTCTAAATGGACCAGTCATTTTTTTAACCAGAATGTTATACAGCTGAATCCAGCCGAGTTAAAAACCAAGCGGGCGTTGAATTATCAATATTTGGCTGCCGACCCAACTGTGATGTGGATTATGTCGTTGGAGCAATCCGTACCCAACGAAGCACGTTTTGCTTTAGGTCAAGATGGTCGAATTACACCCTACCGATTAACAGCACGTACAGAGCCGATTCAACTGAAATGGTTAGGAAGTGCAGAGCCGCCACAAATAAAAAATGTGGCTCTACTTGAAAAATTAAACACTCGCTATGTTGAACACTTGGATGTTCAATCACAACGATTGGCCCAAACATTATGGCAGCGAAGTCATCAAAATCCTGAGCGTTATATTGCCGAAGTTTTGCAATGGTATAAACAAAATCGCTTTGCATATACCTTAAGCCCAGATGTATTGGGGCAAAATCGGATAGATAATTTTTTATTTGGATCAAGACAGGGCTTTTGCGAACATTTTGCTTCGAGTTTTGCAATGTTGATGCGCTATGTGGGTGTTCCATCGCGTATTGTCGTGGGATATCAAGGTGGTCAATTAGCACCAGATGGAAAAAGTTGGGAGGTTCGTCAGCTCGATGCACATGCGTGGACAGAGGTTTATGTCAATCAACATTGGCGTCGTATTGATCCGACGGCCATGATCGCACCGCAGCGTATCGATGGGGGGATGCAGGATTATATGGAACAAGATCGGACAATTTTTGGGAGCCAGCAGTCGACTTGGGCCTATCAACAATTTTCGATGTTGAAAAAAGTCCGTGTATGGAGTGATTATGCGAGTTACCAATGGCAGAGCAAGGTGGTGGGTTATAATGCTGAATCACAACAACAATGGTTTAAAAAGCTCGGTACAAATTCTGCTTATGCAGTTGTTTTAATTCTTATTTTGAGTATTGGTGGCATTGTAGCATTATATTTTATATGGATTTTGTGGAAAAAAAGAAAAAGTTTAAGCCCTCTTGAAAGAGAAATTACCAATTTCGCAAAGAATTTACCCTTGAGCCAGCAAAAATTGACTTCTGAAAGTTTTCGGCATTGGTTACAACGTTTGGCTGAAAATGTACCTGAACAGGAAAAGGCGGCATTTGAACAAGTTATTACGTTATTTGAGCAGGAAATTTATGTAGGTACCGCGCTAAGTTCTCATGATATTCAATATTTTAAGGCTTTGCTTAAAACTTGTACGCAAAGTTTAAAAAAGTCAGAAAAGGGCTTGTCATAAAAAATAAAAATGAATATGATTCTACGCATTCTAGGTTTATAGCTCAGTTGGTTAGAGCGCTACGTTGACATCGTAGAGGTCACCAGTTCGAATCTGGTTAAACCTACCAAATTCAAAAAGCAGAATCAAAATGATTCTGCTTTTTTTTATCTGAAATTATTAGGGTCTGTTGACATTTACTGTTCATAATTAACCCTATAAAGGTAGCCATAAAAATATACAGGCTAAAGCAACAGAACTTTGATAATTCCTTTTGAGCTTGTCATATCGAGTAGCTATTCCTCTAAATTGCTTTAATCTACAAAACATATTTTCAACTAAATGCCTGATTTTATATAAATACCAGTCCATATGGTCATTGTTCGATTGGCTATTCGTTTTCCTTGGTATATTCGCTTTAGTCCTTGTTTTCCTGATCTGTTCACGCAGTGATTCTGAATCATAGCCTTTATCTGCGCATACCACTTTTGTCTCTTTTAAATCTAATGTTGATATTAAATCAGGTGCAACTTTAACATCATGTGTGGTTCCATCGGTAATCATGAAATCAATAGGATTGCCATGTGCATCAACAATCAAATGTATTTTTGAGAAGTTTCCTCCTACACTTTTAGAAATAGATTGATTCGCTATGCCGGCAGAATGTTGATGAGCACGTACATGAGAGCCATCAATAAAAATCCACTCCATATCGGGGCATGAGGCTAGTAATTTAAATAATCTAAGTAACTTACCACTGCTTGACCAACGATTAAAACGCTTGAAAATAGAGTTTGAATGACCAAAACAAGAAGGAATATCTCGCCACGGACAGCCTGTTCTAATTCTAAAGAGAATAGCTTCAATAAAATTGCGTAAATTTGAGTTGTGGTGAATGGATAAATTACGCAGAATAACTTTCAACTTTTGCCAGTGTTGATCTGTCAGCATGTTACGAGGCATAGCGAATAGTAAAATTGGGTTTGGCGATTTGATTTTACTATTTCGCTATTTTTTAAGCTAAAAGTGTCAACACACCCTAATTAAAGTGTTATTAAGACTATAGTTGAATCAAATCTACTTATATGAAGAGTGTTCATCGTAGGTCATTACCAATTGTATTTGGCCTAATATAGATTCATAGGAATTGAGTCGTAAAATCATTTTGAGATGGAATTAGGCGTAAATGCATCTATATGCAAATACATAAATTTGGATATCGGTTGTTTAAGTAATTAAGCCAAACTTCTTTGGCTCATATTTCTGCATTTATGACTATATAGTAGTGCTTCATACAATGTATGCTATAGCGGATTATTTGAAACAAAAAAAGCCGCATTCTATGCGGCTCTTAATTGAACAAATAAATTATGCATCTTCAGTTTCTAAAATTTCGAAGTCATGGGTAATTTCTACACCACCATCCATCAGCATTTTACTAGCAGAACAGTATTTTTCAGCAGAAAGTTCAACCGCTTTTGCAACTTGCTTTTCCTTCACGCCATGACCAGTGACTACAAAGTGCAAATGAATTTTAGTGAATACAGCAGGAATAGTGTCGGCACGTTCTGCATTTAATTCACAACGAACATCAGTAATGTCTTGGCGTGCTTTCTTTAAAATCGTCACAATATCGAAAGATGCACAACCACCAAGTCCTGTTAAAATCAGTTCCATTGGGCGCGGACCACGGTTTTCACCGCCATATTCTTGTGATCCATCCATCATAACAGTGTGACCACTTTGAGTTTTTGCTTCAAAAGCAACATTCTCTAGCCAATGAACACTAGTTTGCATTGCAAGTCCCTAAAAAAAGCTATAAATTTACGCAGTACCTGTACACTAACATAAATTGAGTTGATAAGGAATTTCAACTCTTACGTGTGACAAGTTCACTTTAGGTCTTGTGCGATCTATAAATTATCCATATTCGGAAACTGTTAGCATGACTTCAAACTTTTCACAACTTAGCACAGATGCGCTATCTCCGGGGCAGTTACCTGAGTCGGTGAAGGCATTATTAAAACGTGCATATATTAATCGTTACCCAAAACGTACAACAATCATTGATGCGGGCTCAGAATCTAAATCTTTGTATTTAATTCTTAAGGGTTCAGTATCTATCATTTTACGCGAAGATGATGAGCGTGAAATTGTGGTTGCGTACTTAAATGCGGGTGACTTTTTTGGGGAAATGGGTCTATTCGAAGCAAATGCACAGCGTACTGCAGAAGTGCGTACGCGTGATGTATGTGAAATTGCTGAGATTACCTATGAAAACTTTCATGAATTAAGCAAACAATACCCAGACTTAAGTTATGCGGTATTTGCACAGCTTGTACGCCGTCTTAAAAATACGACGCGTAAAGTAACCGACCTTGCGTTTATTGACGTGTCAGGTCGAATTGCACGTTGCTTAATTGATTTATCTTCACAACCTGAAGCAATGATTTTGCCGAATGGTCGTCAGATTCGTATTACTCGTCAAGAGATTGGTCGTATCGTGGGTTGTTCCCGTGAAATGGTTGGTCGTGTTCTAAAAACACTTGAAGAGCAAGGCATGATTGAAACTGATGGTAAAGCGATTCTAATTTTTGATGCATCGCTTGAAGATAAAAGCCAATTGGCTTCTGACGAATTTGACGACGAAGAATAATCATTCTTCTAAATAAAAAAAAGCAAACTCAGGGGTTTGCTTTTTTTATGTCCATTCATTTCTCACTATTATAGCGGAAGCAACCTTTCTCACATTTTTTGACAAATAAACAGAAAATTATGATTTAAACAAAGCCGATATCTTATGTAAGCTACTTCGTGACTTATATATTGATATTTAAAATAAAGAGGGAATTTGCGGCATGCAATTTAAACCATTGGCACATACAGGCATATTAGTTCCAGAAATTTGTTTAGGCACCATGACGTTTGGTGAACAAAACACCCAAGCAGAAGCTTTTGAGCAACTGGATTATGCTTTAGAGCGTGGTCTTAACTTTTGGGATACTGCAGAAATGTATCCTGTCCCACCGAAACCTGAAACCCAAGGTTCAACTGAAACTATTATTGGTAACTGGATTGCAGCTCGCGGTGGCCGCGATAAAATAATCTTAGCTTCAAAAATTGCAGGACCGTCACAAGGCGGTAGTCATATTCGTGACGGGCAAACTAAATTTATTGCTTCGGAAATTGAGTCTGCACTGGATCATTCTCTTCAGCGCTTACAAACAGATTATCTTGACTTATACCAGTTGCATTGGCCGCAACGCCCAACCAACTTTTTTGGTAAATTGGGTTATGGCAATGCCGAAGCGAACAATACGCAAACTATTACCAATTTAGAAGAAACATTAGTTGCTTTAAGTCATGAGGTGAAAAAAGGTCGAATTCGCTCAATTGGGCTATCTAATGAAACGCCATGGGGAACGTTAAAATTCCTACAACTTGCAGAAAAGCATGGTTTAGAAAAAATTGTCAGTGTGCAAAATCCATATAGTTTGTTGAATCGTACTTATGAAATCGGTTTATCTGAAATTGCACACTACGAAGGCGTGGGCTTATTGGCATATTCACCTTTAGCATTTGGTTATCTAACAGGTAAATTCCGTCATGGTGCACGTCCTGCCAATGCTCGAGTGACACTATTTTCACGCTTCAGCCGCTATTCAAATGCGGAGAGTGAATGGGCAACAGAACAATATGCACAATTGGCTGAACAGCATGGTTTAACGTTGACACAGTTAGCACTAGCATTTATTAAGCAGCAATTTTTTGTCACCAGTACAATTATTGGTGCGACAAATCTAGATCAGTTGAAAGAAAATATTGATGCTTTTGAGGTGAATTTATCAGAAGACATTTTAAAAGGGATTGAAGCTATTCATCGCCAACAGCCAAATCCTGCACCTTAAGCTGAACTTTTTAGTGGATTAAGCAAAAGCCTGCATGTAAATGTGGGCTTTTTTGACATTTGTATTATTTAAGCAAATGGAAAATCATTGAATTTTATTCTCAGAAAGTCAGTTGAGTTGACAAGAAAATTGCCTAAAAATACATATGTATTTAAACAATATAATAAAGTACTAAATTCTTCAATAAATGACTTGAAAAGTATTCTATTTATACCAATATTATAATTGAGATTTATCTATATCTTAAAATTAACTCATTGAAAAATATTTAAAAAATGTATTTGAAATTTTAAATATGACTCCCATATATGCTTCAAGTACAGAATTTGTTGTGAGGAATAACAAGAATGCGATTTGAAAAATTCACAAACCGTTTGCAGCAAGCATTATCCGATGCCCAATCTTTAGCAATGGGGAAAGACCATACAGCCATTGAAGGAATCCATATTCTTTCGACATTGCTTGAAGAGCCGTCGAACCAAAACTTGTTACAACAGGCAGGTGCTAATCTTCCTGAGTTAAAAACCAAGCTTCAGCAAGCCCTACAGGATACCGCCACCATTGCTACGCCGACAGGGGACATCAACCTAAATCCTGAAGCAGTCAAGGCGCTGAATTTAGCTGACAGTTTTGCTCAAAAAGCTGGAGATGAGTTTCTTTCTACAGATTGGGTGATTCTAGGTTTAGCTGAAACGGGTAAAACCAAAACCTTATTAAATAGTGTAGGCGTAACGACAGATAAATTACGCAATGCAATTGAACAAATACGAGGCGGTGAACAAGTCATGAGTAATAACCACGAAGATCAACGTGATTCACTCAACAAATATACCTTAGACCTCAATGCACGTGCATTAGAAGGTAAGTTAGATCCAGTTATTGGTCGTGACGAAGAGATTCGCCGTACCATCCAGGTTTTATCGCGTCGTAGTAAAAACAACCCCGTACTGATTGGTGAGCCGGGTGTGGGTAAAACTGCAATCGTTGAGGGCTTAGCACAGCGTATTGTTAATGGCGAAGTTCCTGAAAGTCTGAAAGGTAAACGTGTACTTTCACTCGACCTTGGTTCATTGCTTGCAGGTGCAAAATACCGTGGTGAATTCGAAGAACGTCTTAAAGCCGTTCTAAAAGATTTAGCCAAATATGATGGCGAGATCATTCTCTTCATTGACGAATTACATACGCTTGTTGGCGCAGGTAAAGGTGATGGTGCAATGGATGCAGGGAATATGCTTAAACCTGCATTAGCGCGTGGTGAGCTACGCTGTGTAGGTGCAACCACTTTAGATGAGTACCGCCAATATATCGAGAAAGATGCGGCTCTAGAGCGTCGTTTCCAAAAAGTGATCGTTGATGAACCGAGTGTGGAAGATACCATTGCGATTTTACGTGGTCTAAAAGACAAATATGCAACCCATCATGGTGTGCAAATTTTAGATTCTGCGATTATTGCTGCGGCAAAAATGTCGCATCGTTACATCACAGACCGTCAGTTGCCAGACAAAGCCATTGATTTGATTGATGAAGCAGCATCACGAATCAAAATGGAAATTGACTCAAAACCTGAGCCACTTGACCGTTTAGACCGCCGTTTAATTCAATTGAAAATGCAACTTGAAGCCGTGAAAAAAGATGCAGATTCAGTCTCAAAAGCTGAAGTTGAGCACCTAGAGAAACAAATTGCTGAAGTTCAAAAAGAATATAGTGATTTGGAAGAAGTGTGGATTGCGGAAAAACGTTTGGTTGACGGCACGAATCAGGCTCAAATTGAGCTAGATAAAGCACGTACTGCCTTTGAAAAAGCACAACGTGAAGGTGATTTAGCAGAAGCTAGCCGTTTGCAATATGGTGTTATTCCTGAGTTGCAAAAACGCTTGAATGAAGAAGAAGTTGCCGAGGTGAATGAAGAACCGAAACTGATTCGTACCAAAGTCACTGAAAATGAAATCGCTGAAGTGGTAAGTGCGGCTACAGGTATTCCTGTTGCGAAAATGCTGCAAGGTGAACGTGAAAAACTCTTACACATGGAGGAGTTCTTACATAACCGTGTAGTTGGTCAAGATGAAGCTGTCGTAGCAGTGTCGAATGCGGTGCGTCGTTCTCGTGCAGGATTATCCGATCCAAACCGCCCAAGTGGTTCATTCTTATTCCTTGGGCCTACAGGTGTAGGTAAAACTGAGTTAACCAAAGCTTTAGGTAATTTCTTATTTGACAGTGATGATGCGATTATTCGTATCGACATGTCAGAGTTTATGGAAAAGCATTCGGTGAGCCGTTTAGTAGGTGCGCCTCCGGGCTATGTGGGTTATGAAGAAGGTGGTGTGTTAACCGAGGCTGTTCGTCGTAAACCTTATAGTGTAGTGTTGTTTGATGAGGTTGAAAAAGCACATCCAGATGTCTTTAACATCTTACTTCAAGTGTTGGATGATGGTCGATTAACAGACTCACAAGGCCGTGTGATTGATTTCAAAAACACCGTGATCGTGATGACCTCGAACTTAGGTTCAACCGATGTTCGTGAATTAGGTGAAAACCCGTCGAAAGACGAAGTTCGCGCTGTGGTTATGGCTGCGGTATCTGAACATTTCCGACCTGAATTTGTGAACCGTATTGATGAGTTGGTGGTTTTCCACTCTTTACAAAAAGCGCAAATTCGTGGCATTGCGGATATTCAGTTGGATCGCTTACGTTCACGTTTGGCAGATAAAGATATGAGTTTGGCGGTTGAAGATAGTGCCTTTGAATTACTTATCGATGCTGGTTTTGACCCTGTGTATGGCGCACGTCCTCTGAAACGTGCTATCCAACAACAAGTTGAAAATACATTGGCACAGAAAATCTTATCAGGTGCTTTCCAACCGGGCGATACGATTGTCGTTCAAGCGGAAGGAGATCACCTAACTTTTGAAAAGTTAAAACTCAACTAAAAAGCACAAATCTGCTACATCCAGTTGTAAAAACAGAAACCCGGTTTAGGCCGGGTTTTTTAATTTTACGCTTGTCGTAATTTTCGTTTAAATACGTAAAGTTCATTGCATTTCATCATTTTCACCCACTAATATGACGTCCGCACACATCCAACGAGATGACTGTGTTCTGTAAAACAAAAACAATATCGCTCGTTCATCATGAATGAATGGCAACAGGAAATTATGATTATGATGGAATTTAAACTGCTTAGGCAGATCAAAAAAGAACCTTATAGTTTATATAAACGTACAGATGACATCACTGTTCAAGAACTCAAACGCATGTATGGTATTTACCAAAAGTATTATGCCAATACCCGTTATGAAATTTTTGAACGCGACTTCTTAGAAAAAACCGGTGTTTTTTTCATTATTGAACCGAAAAATAATCAAATTGTCGGATTCTCGACGGTTATGGAGCGTGACTTTATTGTTGATGGTAAAGCCCGACATGCTTTTTTCAGTGGTGATACCATTATTGAGAAAGAGTACTGGGGGAATCGTGCATTAACCCGAGCAATGTTCCGTTATATTATTAGTTTTAAATTTCGTCATCCAAGAACCCCTGTATATTGGATTTTAATCTCTAAAGGCTTTAAAACTTATCTGCTCTTAGCCAATAACTACTACAGCTACTATCCACATTATGGTGAGAAAAATGCTCATCTCAAAGACTTTGTCGAATCGTACTGTAAAGAATATTTCTCAGAATACTATAACCATGAAACAGGTCTGCTGAATTTTGGCGAAGACTATCAGCCACTCAAAGCAGATGTTGCGCCAATCACCCATGAGATGCGCGAAAACAATACCAAGATTGCTTTCTTTGAAGATAAGAACCCAACGTGGGTCGATGGAACTGAACTACCGTGCATTGGTGAATTACGTTGGAGCGATTTATACCGTTATGTAAATCGATTCTTAACCAAGACCACCAGTGTAAGTAAACATGACAGCAAGTTACGTTATAAGTCACGTACATTGCATATTGCGACAGGTTCAGACTCGAAGGTGGCCTAATGGGATTGCTTCTCACTACAGCACATCAAGTTTTGAATATTGCCTGCCGTAAAGCATTTCAGCGCTATACACAGCAGGCAAATCAGCTGGAAAATGTGCAACGTAAAAAATTAAGCCATTTTTTAAAGCAGCACATTTCGCAAAATCTAAGCTATGAGCAATTTTCCAAAAAATATCCGCTTTCGCGTTATAGCAATTGGAAAAGCCAAATTGAACAATCCAGACAAAGTGGCAAAAATTGTTTGGGGCCTGAAAAAATTATCCGTTTCCAACCGACCAGTGGGTCGAGTGAAGCAATTAAATTCATTCCCTATACTCAGGCTTTTTTAGATGAGCTAGATGAAGCTATTGGGTTATGGCTCACTAATTTATATCGCACTCATCCACAACTGAAAAACTCAACGCATTATTGGTCGGTTTCATGGTTGCCTGAAAGCCAGAGAAAGCTTTTAGAAAATAGTAATTTGAATGATGACAGTGCGCTGCTTAATCTGTCGAAGCGAGTGTTGAGTAAAATTACCCAGTCGGTACCGACTGAAATTGCGATGGCGAATTCAGCCGAAGATGCCATGTTTGCAACCGCGGTGTATCTCGTTGCAGATAAGCATTTAGGCATGATTTCGGTATGGAGTCCTACATTTGCTTTGCAATTGTTGGATATCATTCATGAACATCAAGCTGAAATTGTGCAGGTCTTAAAAACTGGACAGTGGCAACGTGAGGGTTTGAGTTTTCTGCAAGTTCCTAAATCTTGTCAACAATGCTATCGCTTACAAGACTTGGATTTGACCCAAGCAACGGCGTGGAAAAAACTGTGGCCTAAACTCAGTCTGGTTTCGAGTTGGGATACTGCGAGCGCAGAGCAGTGGGCAGTACAACTCCAGCAACGAATTGCAGGTGTGGCATTTGAAGGTAAAGGTTTATGGGCAACTGAAGGCGTAGTGACGATTCCATTTGCAAACCGTTTTACCTTAAGTTATCAGTCACATTTTTATGAATTTATTTTGCAAGACAGCCAAAAAGTGGTGCCATCGTGGCAACTGAAAGTAGGTGATATTGTTAGTCCTGTGATCACGACAGGTTCAGGATTAATTCGTTATGTGATTGATGATGAATTAGAAGTCACAGACTTTTATCAGCAAGTGCCATGCTTCAAATTTTTAGGTCGCAAAATGACGGTAGATTTGGTCGGAGAAAAGCTCGACCACAATGCTGCAGTTAAAGTGCTTGCAGAGTTTAAACAAGCGGATTATTTGCCGATTAGTATCTTGGGTATCGAACAATGTTCGGTTAAAAAACCACACTATATTTTGCTTAGTGAAGGTAATGTAGATAAACAACCATCCGCTCATGCACTAGACCGTTTGCTTAAACATAATTTTCATTATGAATTGGCACGCGATCTAGGGCAGTTGGATGAACCTGAAGTGGTACATGTACAAGATGCTTGGGACTACTACAAAACACTAGCCATGAACAATGGCATGATTGAAGGGAATATTAAGCCTGAACCGCTTAAGAAAATGAAAACAAAAATAATTGAGTATTGAGATGGATATCGATGTGTTAGATGCACCGTTCGACGAAACTGCGCTATATCATTCAAAGAATGAAACTAAGTTTGCGGTTCGAAATGCGACTGTAGAAGATGATGAGCAACTAATGAAAATTAGTGCTGAGAGTGTGCCAAGTAATGGCATTACCTTATCTTATGAGCGTCACCCGAGTTATTTGGCTGCTAGCTATGCACAGTATAATCGACCAGATTTAAAAGTGGTTGTTCCTGTGGACGATCCATCTATCGTGATTGCGATGATGAATTTGGGATGGCGTTATTGTTATATCAATGGTCAGCCTGACCTAATGCGTTATGTTGCCGATTTAAGAATGAATCCAGCGTATCGTGGTGCTAAAGTCATGCGCTTATTAATGGACTATGTCCACGATGAAATTCCGCAAGATACGATTTTTGAAAGTGTAGTTTTAAACGCTAATACTGTTGCTGCTAGTATTTTACATCATGAAAGATCAGGTTTTCCGTTGCCATTTTTTTATGATGAAATTCGAACCTTTACTGTTTCACAGGCAATGAGACCAAAAACTTTCAATCAATATCAATTTAAAATGCTGACCGCTGAACGTGTAGATGAAGCGAATGATTTCATTTTAAAAATGAAAGACCATTATAATTTTTTACCTAGCTATGATTTTAATGCGTTGGTTGATGGTCAAAATCCATTTTGGGCAGGCTTAAATCTGGACGATTTTTATTTGATTTATGATCAGCATAATCTGTTGGTTGGACTCTATGGATTATGGAATCAAAAGAGTTTTAAACAAACCCGCGTAATCGACTATTCGCGTTCATTAAAGTTGATGAAGCCTTTTTATAATGCCTACGCCAGTGTGCGTGGTGTATTATCACTGCCAAAAATTCAGGGAACTTTCGATTATTTAATGCTGCATAGTCCACTATGTCATCCTGAACATCTAGATGTATTTGCAAGTTTAGTTTTTCATGCCAAGCAACAGACCAAGCGACGTGGCAAAGAAACCTATTGCATCACTTTGGCAGAGAAGGACCCACGTATAGGATGGATGAAAAATACCACCTCTCACGTGTTAAAAGCCAAGCACTATTTTCATAGTTTTAAAGGCAATCCATATGCAGCTTTTGATCGTAAATGTATAAGTTATTTTGAAGCTGGGCGTATATAGTTAAGGTGATAGCCATCAAAAAATCAATTAAAACTGCCAAATCAATCATTTAAAATCATTCTAATTGTGTACTTATGTAACTGAGTTCTTCAGTATACTGCGCAAAGAATAATCAGAATGAGAAAGACATGTCAAAATTGATGTGGGGAATTGGCAGTTTAGTGGTGCTTTCAGCAGCTGTGGTGGGAGGGAATTTATATGCAGATAAATCTCTTGCCCAATTTTATACACAGAAAAATTGGTCAGCAGCTGTACAAGATGTTGATGTAAAATACAGCAATTATCAAATGGGTTTGATGGGTGGAACGGTCGATTGGGTATTAACCTTGAAAACAGACCCGTGTAAACCCAAAGAAGTGATCGTGTTGAAGGGTACCGATCAGATTCAACGTGGGTTGAAAGGTTATAACATCAACTCGAACTTTAAGATTATTCAACAACAAAGTACGTCCGAATATGCCAAGCTTTTTGGCACCGACTTAACGGCAAAAACGTTGGTCAATTGGATTGGTCAAAGTAAAACAGATTTACAGATTCCTGCATTTAAAACGACTGCACAAGGTGCAACAGTACAAGCTGATGCAAGCCAATTGCAAATTCGGATTAGTAGTCTACCGGGGCAAGCCACTAAGGTATCTGAGCTTTCAATCCATTTACCTGTGGTTCGGTTGAGTGAAGGTCCATTGCAAACCATGGTGCAAAATTTTTCGATGAAGACCAATCAAGGTTTAAATCAGAAAAATCTTGAAAATGGTTTTGTTGAAATCCAAGCGGCTTCTATCAAACGTTTAGATCAAAAGTTCTCAGGCGGCATGCGTGGTATGCAATTGCGTTGGGAGACCGAACTAAATAAACATGATGTGGACTTTGAAGGCTACTTAAAAGCTGATGAGATGGATTTCCCAGGTTCACCAGTCACCAAAGATTTCGCACTAAATTTGGCATTGCATAAAGTCAATCTAGATAAAGTTCGTGCATTTAGTGAACTTTTGCATCAGGTGGAAAATTCATGCGATGCAGTGGGAGAATCAAGTGAAGAAATGACTCAAGCTTTCTTAGCAATCGCAAGCCAAGGTTTTGATTTTGAGTCTAAAGATAACTCGATCAGTATTGATGGAGGTAAAGCCTCTGCAAATGTCGTGGGCAAAGTCATGCCGGGTCACCATGCCTCAATGGAGTCTTTTATTAAAATGGTGCCGAGCTTACTGGATTTTCAAGCAGACTTAAGTTTTGATAAAAATATGATGACTGCAATCATGAATAACTTTTTGCAATTACAGGGCAAAAGTTTGTCAGGACAGGAAGCCGAAGCTATGTTTGCTGGTTTTGAAACATCAGGGCAAGGCAAGCGCGATGGCAATAACATGGTCATGAGTATGCAATATAAGTTCGGTCAAAAGCTTTTTGGTCAGGCTATACAAAAGAAATAAGCAACAAGTGGTTAGTCGTTTAGTTTGAAAATATAAAACCGTCATAGATTGGCGGTTTTATATTTTTAGCTGCGGAATCATGATTTTCACTTTATCGGAACATAGTGGCCTAGCCATTGTTGAACAGTTGAAAAGTTGCTAGCGTCAATGGGCAACTAGCCAATCAAAACAACAATAGGAAAGACACGATGTCACACGATTATTTTTTTAGACGGAAATTTGTTCAATCATCCATGCCTAAATGTTCTTGGGTAAAACACAGTCTTGTTAGTAGCATTTTTTTAATCGCTGTTCAGTCTACAGCTTTTGCGGGTACTTCAATTTCAGATCAACGTTTGTCGAATGAAACGCAAGGTAAAAAACAGTTTAGTGAAGAAACCTTAGATATTATTGAGAGTGAAGCAGCTAAACCCAAAGAAGAGCAGCAGAAAAATTCAAATCATAAATCTAATCGTAATAATAAGATCATTCAAGAGACCCAGCTCGAAGGCTCAACCATGAGTGATTATTTGCTTCAAAAGAAAAGGGCAGCGGATCAGGTCGGGTTAATACAATCTCCAGAAGTGGCACCGATTAACCGTATTGTGCTGCAAGAGCGCCACGAAAATATTCGAGTAACGTATCCAGATGGCGTTGTGGTTGAAGTGAAGCACTGACGTGCTTCATTTCATAGATCAGGAATTTCTAAAGTCAAACCTTAGATTTGTGGATGAGTGATTTTCCATGCACGGTGAATTTTAGTATTACGTTTAAAGTCTAGGCCAATGGTTTCATTGCTGATTTCTTCAACGTCAAACATTGCCATGATCACATCATCCATCTCAAAACCTCGGTAGTTGTTTGAGAAGTAAAGCGTACCGTCAGTGGTTAAACGGTTCATGGCACGTTTCAGTAAAGACATATGGTCGCGTTGGACATCAAACGTACCATAGAACTTTTTAGAGTTTGAGAATGTTGGTGGGTCAATAAAGATCAGGTCATATTGCTCGTGACCTTCTTTTAACCATTCAAAACAGTCGCTAGAGAAGAACTGATGTTGTTCATCTGCATGATCTACAGTCAAACCATTCAGTACAAAGTTCTCTTTAGACCAGTTTAGGTAGGTATTTGACAAATCAACACTGGTCGTACTTGCTGCACCGCCAAGCGCCGCATGTAAGCTCGCTGTAGAGGTATAGCTGTATAAGTTTAGGAAGTGTTTGCCTTTGGCTTCTTTGGCAATGCGTAGACGCATTTGACGATGGTCAAGGAACAAACCTGTATCGAGGTAATCTGTTAAGTTCACCAAAATCTTAGCTTTGCCTTCTTGAACGATAAAACGTTTAGACGCAGTACTTTGTTTGGTGTACTGATTTTTACCTTCTTGGCGCGCACGTGTTTTAATGAAAATCGCATCACGACCTAAGCCTGTCACTGCACGAATCGCTTGAAGTGCTAAGTTAAAGCGTTTTTTGGCTTTTTCAGGGTCAATTTTTTTCGGTGGTGCATATTCTTGTACGTGTAAACGATCACCATACAAATCTACCGCGACATTAAAGTCAGGCAAATCGGCATCATATAAACGTAGGCAGAAAATATTTTCTTTGACTGCCCATTTTTTAAGATTCTGCATGTTTTTTTGCAGACGGTTAGTAAAGTCTTCTGCACCTTCAATTTTTTCAAATTGTTGCGGTTCCCAATGCTCTAGGAAAGGCTTTTGAACTGCCGCAGGTTTGACTGTACCAAAACGGACGTAAATTGGTAGCTTACCATTCATCAAACGCAAAATTTGTGGATCATTAAAGGCAAGGACATCGGCCTGTTCAACTTGTGCTGCAATAATTGCAGCAGGCTGCTTTGGGAAGTTCTTTTGTAATAATGCCGATAGACCTAAATATAGTGCGCGGTTAGAGGCTTTATCACCTAAACGCTCGCCGTATGGAGGATTAGTGACAACAAAGCATTTCTTACCTGTTGCTTGGAAATCTGGCCAGTCTGCAAGTGTACGTTCTTCAATTTTAATTTGATCAAGTACAGATTCGAAACCTGCAGCAATAATATTTTGTTTGGTCGCTTTTACCGCTTCCCAGTCTGCATCAAATGCATAGAATTGTGGGAGAGGGTTTTCAAGTGCAGCTTTATGACGCTCAGCCGCTTCGCCTTTAATTGACATCCAAAGTTCATGGTCATGACCATTCCAACCATTAAAACCAAAACGACGAACAAGGCCTGGCGAGCGGTCAGTCAAAATCATTAATGATTCAATGATAAATGTCCCTGAACCACACATTGGGTCCAAAATAATATCGGGTTGATGCTGTTTAAGTTTTGCTTTCTGTAAGATGGCAGCCGCTAGATTTTCTTTAATCGGCGCATCTGTCATGTAGCGACGGTAGCCGCGTTTATGCAGAGAATCACCTGATAAATCTAAGCAATAAGTATGTTCAGTTTTGCCAGCTAATACATACAACGTAATTTCAGGTTGCTTAATGTCAATGCTTGGACGTTTGCCCACAGCTTCCATAAAGGAATCGACCACACCATCTTTGACACGTAAAGTTGCGAACTGAGAATTGACTTTGATGTCACGTTCAATATGTAAACGAACGGCAAATGTACTTTGTGGTGCAAAAATAAGTGACCAGTCAAAGTTTATTGCACCTTCATAGAGCTCTTCCGCTACATCACGTGCATCATGTGTGAACTCTAATTCATGTGTATGAATGGGGGTGAGTACACGTGAAGCCAAACGTGACCACATGCAAATACGGTACGCATCTTCAAGTGTGCCTTTGAATACAAGACGACCCGGGAACTGTTCAATATTTTGAACACCTAAACCTTCAATTTCCTCGCGGAGTAAGGTTTCCAGTCCATCTGCACAGGTAACCCAATATGTAGAAAGACGCGGTTTCGAATTCATGTAAATTTCCAAAGGCAAAAAAGCAATCGCATATTTTAACGTATTTTCGTGGATTTGGGCGGACGATATTGCGCTGAAACGGGAGAAATATCGGTAGATTTGAATGACTTTATCAAATTTATTCTGTGTACATTGTGAGAAATATCACTTAATGGTACAAAAATTGCTATAACACTGATCAAAATTCGATCTTTATAATATTGATATCATTAGGGGTATTTATGACAGGGCTGGCAATCAATAGTCAATCAAACGCATTTTCAATCGCAACCTTAATCTATGCGCGTTTACGTCGTGTGTCAGGTCGGGTTATTGACGCATTATATGTAGTTGAAAATGTCGAATATGCACGCTTTGTTTCTAACTTGGCTTTGGAAACGGCTGATCCTGAATTATCTCGTTTAGTTGCACGTTTATATAGTGAGTTGAATTTGCATGAAGTTGCAGTTTCAGCACCAGAAGAACCAATAGTTAGCTCAGTTCAATCTGAAACAGCAGAAATTTTAATGAGCGAACCGACTGCGGAAGATATCTATAAAGCACAGGTTGCACATCGTTATATCGGCGCATTGCGTTAATTCAATCCTGCTGTGAGCAGTAGGTATATTTTTCTTGCTGCGCACAGCCTGATGTATAAACCAACTTCCTTATTTCAAGAGTTGTTGAACTGCGCAGAAGGCGGCTGTTTATAGCTGAACTTTATCTGTTTGAAAGTATTCAAATCAATCAAAAATAAGGACAGATAGAAGTCCTGTTTGAAGGCTTTTTGAAAGGGGAAAGGTGAAGTTTAATTTAAAACGTTTAATTTATCTAATTGAAATGATAGATAGGAATTTGAAAATTCATTCTGAATAACATCATGCGTTTGCATTGAACGTTGAAAACTTCAACTGCCATTTGCCAAGATTCTCTGTATAATGCATTAACTTAACGATAAGGAATCTCTCATGCACTTGGCGGCATTGCATACACCGAGCCAGATTCAACTCAACCAAGATGGTAACTTAAAACATTTCCTCACCATCGAAGGCCTTTCTAAAGAAACTCTCACAAAAATATTGGACACTGCACAGTCCTTTTTTAATGACCAAAATCAGCTAATTACCAACAACCTTTTAGAAGGTCGTACGGTGATGAACCTGTTTTTTGAAAATTCAACACGTACCCGTACCACTTTTGAAGCGGCAGCAAAACGTCTGTCTGCAAACGTATTGAACATTGATATTGCACGTTCAAGTACATCAAAAGGCGAGACACTGCGTGATACCTTGTGGAATTTAGAAGCGATGGCGACCGACATTTTTGTGGTTCGTCATTCATCGTCAGGCGCGCCGCACTTTATTGCCAAAGATGTTTGTCCGCATGTGGCAATCATCAATGCAGGCGATGGCCGTCATGCGCATCCTACGCAAGCCATGTTGGATATGCTGACGATTCGCCGTGAAACCAAAAAGAATTTTGAAGACATTTCCATTGCCATCATTGGCGATATTAAGCATTCACGTGTTGCACGTTCAGATGTCGCTGCATTGCAAACATTAGGCTGTAAAGATATTCGTGTGATTGCGCCAAATACTTTGCTGCCGTACGGTTTTGATGATTATGGCGAAGGCATTCGTCTGTTCAACAACATGGAAGCCGGCATTCAAGACTGCGACGTGATTATTACTTTACGTATTCAAAATGAACGTATTGATTCTCCTGCGCTGTCATCTCAAGCCGAATTCTACAAAATGTATGGTTTGAATAAAGAGCGTCTGGCTTTGGCTAAACCTGACTGCATCGTGATGCATCCGGGACCAATGAACCGTGGTGTTGAAATTGACTCAAGTATTGCCGATGGCACTCAGTCGGTGATTTTACATCAGGTGACTAATGGTATTGCGGTGCGTATGGCGGTACTGGCTTTGGCAATGCAAGGTCAGTTGCAAGAAAAAGGTTTAATTGAAGCGATTGCGGTTTAAGGGATAGTCATGAGTATTGTTAAAGTTGAAAATGTACGTGTCTTAGATCCAATCAATCAAACTGACAGCGTACAGACAGTTTATATTGAAAATGGCCGATTGGTTGCCGAAAGCAATGCCGCTGAAACCATTGATGGTCAAGGCAAATGGCTGATGCCAAGTATGGTTGACCTTTGCGCGCGTTTACGAGAGCCGGGTCAGCAGCAACACGGCACTTTAAAGTCAGAAGGTAAGGCTGCGCGTGCGAATGGTATTTTGCATGTGTTTACGCCGCCTGACTCTAAACCGATTGTGCAAGACAATGGTGCATTGATTCATGGCCTGGTAGAAAAAGCCATGATTGATGGTGGCATTTATCTGCAGGTGATTGGCGCGCAAACTCAAGGCTTGTTAGGCAAGCAACCTGCGAATATGGCGGGTTTGAAAAAAGGTGGCTGTACTGCGGTATCGAATGCTAATGCGCCATTTATGGACGATGATGTGGTGATTCGTACTTTGGAATATGCAGCGGGTCTGAACATGACCGTTGTGTTCTATGCCGAAGAACCGCAGATTGCCAAAGATGGCTGTGTGCATGAAGGCTTTGTTGCATCTCGTCAAGGTTTACCGATGATCCCTGCATTAGCGGAAACCGTAGCCATTGCAAAATATTTACTGATGATTGAAGCTACTAAAGTGCGTGCGCACTTTGGTCTGTTGTCATCAGGCGCATCTGTTGAATTGATTAAACATGCCAAAGCAAAAGGCTTACCGGTCACTTGCGATGTAGCCATGCACCAATTACATTTAACTGATCAGTTGATCGACGGCTTTAATTCACTTGCGCATGTGCGTCCGCCGCTGCGTTCTGAGCAAGATAGAGACTTGCTCCGCCAAGCGGTAAAAGACGGTGTGATTGACGCGATTTGTACGCATCATGAGCCACTGAGCAGCTCTGCGAAAATGGCGCCTTTTGCTGAAACACAGCCCGGTTTTACCGCATTTGATACTTATGTGCCTTTTGGTATTCAACTGATTCAAGAAGGCCTATTAAGCCCACTGGAATGGGTTGAAAAAGTCACACTCGCACCTGCTAAAGTAGCCAATATGCAACAACGTTGGGCAGATGAAGCGGGTTGGGTGCTTGTTGATCCAGAGCTTGAGTGGACCATCAATAAAGACACGATTGTGTCAAATGGTAAGAACACACCATTAATTCAGCACACCGTTAAAGGTAAAGTGCTTCAAGCTTTTTATGCCGTTTAAGCTGAAGCTCAATATGGAAAATGTTGAGTCTTAGCATTTTAATTTGATATCTAAAAGTCAGCTTCGGCTGGCTTTTTTTATGAGGATTGAAATTAATAGATTGAAAATAGAAAAGAAATTAACGCGCTGACAAGTCCGAACAAATTATTACATTTGATCAAAAAATAAGCATATAAACTAAAGTACACATGAAAATAATGACAACCGCATGGAGTACAAATATGAATATAGACTTATTAGCGCTGATTAAGCAGCACGTCTCCTCGATTGTGCTGGACGGTGATACACAACACTTAACTGAAAAAAATTCAGCCATTAGCCAGTTTATTCCATTCCTGTTAAATATTTTTCGATCCAAACCTGAATTTATTGATACCTTTCAAAAACAGTTAAACCCTCGTATTAGTGATATATTTGCAGCAAATCCCACATTAAAAGATCAATTTTTGCAACATCTCGGTGGCGGTACGGCCCCAACGTCAGAAATAGAGCAAACCTTAAACCACTCTATAGCTCCAACTTTAGGGGCACTTGAAAATGAAGCGGGTTCATCTGATCCCGTCGCAATCACGCATTTACTTGATAATCATGCAGATAGCATTTTGGCGGCACTACCACAATGGGCAGTGCCTTTACTCGCAGGTTTAGGGGTAAACACTGCAGCTGGCCGTACATTACACCAAGCGCCTGTTGTTGAACCAACACCTGTTATCGTTGAAGAAAAACGCTCGAATTGGTTATTGCCAATTATTGCGCTGCTTATATTATTGGGTCTGATCGCATTTTGGTTTAAGTCTTGTACTAATAAAGAAGAACCAACCACCTCTGCAACAACGGTTGCACAGCCTGCTGCATCTCAGCCAGCACATTTGCAATTTAGCACCGGTACAGATGGGCAGTTAACCAACTGTCAAATTCAAACTGGTGATTCAAATTATCTTGAAATTTTGCAGCAACAAGTCAAACAGATCTTTAACTTTAATACGGGTTGTGGTGCTTCATCTGATGCCAGTTACCATACTCAATTTATTGATCAAGATACCATTCCAACGGTTCTGCAAAAACTTAAAGGTGTACCAAATACCACTTTAACCTGGACTGAAAATCAGTTATCGATTTTGTCGCAAAATCCTGCGGATGCTCAAAACCTTGCCAATCAAATTAAGCCTTTAGCAAAAAATATGACGGTATTGGTTCAAGAAGGCGTGAGCGAACAAACAGCAGTAGATAACAGTATTACTGATGCACAAAAAGCATTAGCGAGCATTAACCCTGAGCAAGTTCGTGCGCTAGATGTTGCGACTGCGCTGAACTTACAAATTATTAATTTTGCGACAGGTTCATCTGATATTCCTGACGTGAATAAATCGATTTTGGATCAGGCGGCAGCATTGCTGCAGCGCGCTACACAGGTACATCTGACTGTACAAGGTCATACCGACGCTGTGGGTAATGCGGAAGCGAATAAAGCTTTATCGCAAGAGCGTGCACAAGCTGTGGTGGATTATTTGGTGTCGAAAGGCGTTGATCCTGCACAGCTTCAAGCGGTGGGTTATGGTCAAGAAAAACCCGTAGCGGATAACAGCACCAAAGAAGGTCAATTCAAAAACCGTCGTATTGAGTTTGAAGTTTTAAATACCGAGAATGGTAAAGTACGAGATGTCACCAGCGAAGGCGTAACTGAAAAGACCAATTAAAACCGTACTAAATGAGATGATATATAAAAAATCCCTGCACATGCGGGGATTTTTCTCGTCAAAGCGCTGTAATTTTGAGTAAAATACGCCCGAAGAATAAAATCATAATGGTACTTATACAATGAAAAAAATAGTCATCACGAGCCTCATGTTGTCTGCGGCATTGATATATGGCTGTGATAATTTTAAAAATAAAAAAGATGCTGAGGCCAAAACGGAAGCGCCTGCTTTGGAAGATTGGAGTTGTACTGCACAAGCCAATATTGACCAATTGCAAGATCATTTAAAAAAAGAATATCTCAAAGAATTAAACAAAGAAATACGTCAGTCAGATTATGAAGCCGATCAGCAACTCATGGATCTGATTGTAAAAAATCTAAAATTTAACATTCAAAATGTCACGACTTTAACTGAAGACCCTAATAAAGCCAAAACATTGGAATGTAGCAGTCAATTGTTGGTGGTTTTCCCGAAAGGATTACAAAAGCGTGCTGAAAACGCCTTTGCTGAACGACCATGTGATGAAGGCTGTGAAGAACGTGGTAATTATACTTTGAATGATTCACTCGAAGATGGTGAGTCAGGCTTGAGCATGGACAATGATCAGCTTAAAGGGAACTTTAGCTATAGCATCACTAAAACGGACAAAGATGGTTTAAGTTTAAGTGTCCCAAGTCAAAATGACGTAATTGATAGCGTTGTAACAGTGACACGTCATGCGGTGCTATATGCGGCATATAGTGCTCAAAATAAGCGAAACGAAGAATCCTATCAGCAAGGGATGGAGAGTCAATCTCAACAAATGAGCCTTGCACAAAAGGCAATGGATATTCGAAAAAAAGAGCTAGATCAGGATAATGCCAAAGTGGTGGATCGTCTCAATCAGACTTGGGATCGTTTTAGTGATGAACAAAAGGCGCAGTTACAGCAAGATCAAGCAGACTGGTTTGAAAAGCGTGATATCGACTGTAAAGTGCTTGCACAAAAAAGTGTTTATTCATTAAATGAAAGTGAAAAAGAGACTTATCAAAAGCATTCACAATACTGGGATGATGCGATGAATACGCAAAATCAAGAGTTGCAATATACCAAATGTTTTAATCAGAAAACTACAGAACGAATTGTGTATTTAAATAACGTGTTTAATTGATCTAAAAGAAGAAAAGCCCTCAATTGAGGGCTTTTCTTTGAATCTTAGTTTATTGCTTGATGATCAAAACAGGAATTGGGCACTGCGTTAAAATATTTTGTGCCACGCTGCCTAGCATGGCTTTTTTCAAACCTGTGCGTCCATGTGAACCCATGATGATTAAATCCGCAGAGATTTCATCAGCCACTTGTAAAATCCCTTCGGTTGGCGATACACCATGTATCAAACGGGTTTTAACTTCGATACCATCACGTACAAAGGTTTGTTTGATATCTTCTAAACGCAGCTGAGCACTTTTTTCAGCTTGCATAAAATATTCAGTGATTGCAGGTGCCACAGCATAGAAATCGACACCAACGAATGGATCAACAGCAACAACACTGACAATGGTCACTTGTGCATTTTGACTTTTAGCCAAGCTGAGGGCATGTTCAACAGCAGAATATGAAATTGGAGATTCATCCACAGGGACTAAAATTTGTTGATATTGACTCATATCTGCTTCCTTAATATTTTAAATGTTATCAATCTAATCTTGCTCTATTCACGATATTGTATGAATTAGACAAAAGGGTAAGCCTATGGGTGAAGGGTGTGCTGAATACAAAAAAGCCCACATGATGTGGGCTTGGTCATCTTAAGCTTTTACAACCAACACAGGTAATTCAGTATTACTGAGTACATCTTGTGCGAAGCTGCCGAGTAGCATTTTCTTAAAGCCTTTACGACCATGTGAACCCATCACAATCAAATCGGCTTTGACTTCATTGGCAGCTTCTACCACACCTTCAGCAGAAACTTGGCCTTTAATGATTTTACTTTGTGCTTCTACACCCACTTCAGTTGTAATTTGCACAGCTTCTTTCAAAGCAGATTCAGCATTTGCATAAGCTTGTACGAAATATTCTTTCATGATTGATGAAGAATAATAGAAGTCTGCATCGGTAAATGGGTCTTCAGCAACAAGGCTGATTAAAGTGAGTTGGCTGTTAAACGCCTTGGCAATAATTGCAGCTTTTTTAACTGCAGAAAACGAGATTTCTGAACCATCGACAGGTACTAAAATGTTTTGATATGACATGGAACAATCTCCTGTAATTTTGCTTTTAAACCCTATAGATTATTGATAACACATTGTCGTGCATGGTTCAATTTATTAATCAAAAAAATATTGTAAATTCATAAAATTACATAAATTAATGTCGATAAGCCGTCAAATAAATCTGAGCAAAAAACTCGGACTTTGCTCAAAAAATATTAAAATAAAATCGACCAATTTTCTCGGATTTTGAGCTTAAAAGATCAATTTGAACTTTATGAAAATAAGCCTAAACTATATACAGTTTTAAATCTAAGATTTATAACAAAATTGATGCGATTGGATAGTTTGATATGTCATATAAAGCAGGGTTGGTTGTACTTAGCATGTGTTCAGTGTTGCATTTGTCTGGTTGTCAAAACACGCAAAGCAGTACCAAAGTGATTGCAGGTGCTTTTAACTTATCGACACAAGTTCAAAAGACCTTCATCAACCTACATGCTCCTGACAATGTTATTGTGCAGTCAAATATTCAATATCTACAAAATCCAAATTTAAACTTGGATATCTATCAACCTGAAACTAGTATGGCGATTGCACCAAGACCAACGATTGTTTGGATCCATGGGGGCGGTTGGGTCTCAGGTTCAAAAGAGCATGCAGGTGGATATTTTAAACGGCTCGCAGCCCAAGGCTATAATGTGGTTTCTGTTCAATATCAGTTTGCACCTGAAGCCATTTATCCCACACAGCTCAACCAAATAGATGCAGCACTGACGTTTTTGAATCTACATGCGGCACAATATGGCATTGATTCTCAAAATATGTATTTGGCAGGGGATTCTGCCGGTGCAAATATGGCCAGTCATTATGCCGCCTTGGTTACGAATCCAGATTTTGCACAAGCGTCAAAGATTCAACCTGTATTAAAGCCTTCACAGCTTAAAGGGCTGATTTTACATTGTGGTATTTATGATTTAAACAGCTTTGTAAATACTGCACCCGCAGAGATTGGACTGATCGAGTGGGGCGTCTATAACTTAGTTCAGGCGTATACCGGAGACAAAAAAGATGATGCCGAGTTTTTAACGCGTATTTCAACGGCCTCAAATATTAATTCAAAATATCCGCCTGTATTTATCAGCGGTGGCAATAAAGATTTTTTAACCAAAACGCAATCTGAGCCTTTTGTAGAAAAATTGTTGGCAAATAATGTATCTGTGACAGCGGTTTTTTATCCAGATTCGAAAGAATTTTTGGTACATGAATATCAATTTATGATGAGTAAAAAGGCCAGTCAGCAGACCTTTGATCGCACTTTAGAATTTTTGCAACAACACGTACAGTCCGTTAAAAATTAAAAATAGGCTTAAAATGCTTGCAGAATAATCTCTACCTTAATAACATACCTACCAGTTGGTATGTTTATTTTGGAATGATTAATGAATTCGGTCACTTTAGCTTATGGCTTACTGTCATTGGCGATTATCTCAGAAGTAATTGGTTCGACATTTTTGGTGAAGTCAGAAGGGTTTACCAAACTTGCGCCTTCATTGGCTGTCGCAGTTTTATTCTGTTTGGCATTTTATTTATTGTCGCAGGTGATTAAAGTCATACCACTTGGTATTGCTTATGCCATTTGGGCGGGTGTTGGTATTGTTTTAACTGCACTAATTGGCTACTTTATCTTTCGTCAAAGTTTAGACCTCCCAGCCATGTTAGGGATAGGCCTGATTGTTTCAGGTGTGGTCGTAATTAACCTGTTTTCAACTTCTGCTGGACATTAATATGGATAATCCGCATCAGCGCAAGAAAGAACCTCAACTGATACGCCAAAGTATTTTGCAGCATGCAATCCGTCTTGCTGCAGATAAAGGTGTCAACGGGGTGTCGATTCAAGCCGTTGCGGATTTAGTTGGGGTCACAAAAGGCGGTGTATTTCATCATTTTTCAAACAAACAAAAGCTCTTAGAGTCCATGATCGTCATGCTTTTGGCTCAATTAGACGAAGTCGTTGACCGTTTAATTGACGAAGACCCTGAGCCGTACGGTCGCTTTACCCGAGCCTATATTGAAATTACTTTAGAAAAACAAATCATGGGTTTGCAACAGTCTTGGTCCGCGATTTCGATGACCATGCTGACTGATAAAACTTTTAATGAATATTGGATCGAATGGATGAACTCACGTTTAGAGCGACATCATCAGACCGATTCAAATATAGAACTGAAAATTGTACGTTATGCAGCCGATGGTATTTGGCTCACCGCTTTTACAGAAGTGGAAGACGAAAGCGAAACCCAATTATTAAAACAAGAACTGATCGCCAGAACGTATCGAGCGAAATAGATTAAATAACTGATTTTACATACGTAAAATTAATTACGCATTTTTAAAATGATTTTTAAGTCTATTCGACAGAGTCTTACATCTAGGGATTGAATAAAGGGATTAGCCTTCGGCTGGAGGTACTCTTGAAATGTTGTTTCTCATTCGGCAAAATGAGAAGCGTGCTACGTAAGGAAACCATCTTGCGGAGCATTGCTCCTCACCGCAAAACTTGTTCACTAGTGTCTAATTATTCAAAGTACCGCAAAAACATTTTTGATTAGAAATAGTCCTATCTCAAACACTTGCGGATGACGTTACCGCGTATCATTCTTTTATTTGAAGCAAATTATTTAACTGAGGGCTTAATTTCTCTTATATTTGAAAATAGCATGCACGACTAAACCAAAGACCAACCCCCAAAACGCGGAACCAATCCCAAAAAACTGTACGCCCGATGCACTAAACAAGAAGGTGAGTAGAGCGGCGTCACGTTCACTCGCTTCTTGGAAAGCAATGACGATGTTGTGTCCAATGGTGCCGAGTAGGGCAATGCCTGCTAAAGCGGTAATAAACACCAATGGGAAAGCGGTTAAGAAACTCACCAAAGTGGCTGCAAACAGGCCCATCAAAATATAAAAGACGCCACAGGTCATACCTGCGATATAGCGCTTTTTCTCATCGGGGTGGGCTTGGTCATCTAGACTGATTGCCGCACTAATCGCAGCAATATTGACACTAAAACATCCAAATGGCGCGAGTAGCGTTTGGGCTGTCCCAGTCCAACCGATCAGTTGATTGACGTGGGGTTGATAACCATAACTTTTAATCATGGCTAAACCCGGTAAATACTGAGAGGCCATATTGATTACAAAGAGTGGTAGCGCTAAACCCAGTATTGCTGAGATCGAAAATTCAGGTGTAACCCAAACAGGCTGTGCGAGTTCTAAATTAAGCGCCGGTAATTGAAAGCCAAGTAATAATGGACAAAGCATAATGCCAATGATTACTGTAATGACAATGCTATAACGTGGTAACAGCCGTTTACTGATGACATAAGCCGCGAGTAAACCCAGAACGAATGCCCATTCATTTTGTAAACTGACAAATAGCTCAATACCAAATTTTAGAAGTACGCCCGCCAACATTGCACTGGTGAGACTTTGCGGGATATAGCGCAGTATTTTTTCAAAAATGCCTAAAAATCCGAGTACTGCTGTCAATAGGCCACAGACCAAGAAAGCACCTAGGGCGGCATTCATGCTGTAACCATTCGCAGTCGCTAAAATCAGTGCCAGTCCTGCAGTGGACCATGAAGTCGCAACGGGATATTTAAATTTCCAAGACAGAATCAGCCCGCTTAAGCCGATACCCAAACCTAGAGCCCAAAACCAAGAGGTTATTTCTGCAGTGTTGGCACCGAGCATTTGTGCAGATTGGATCACCAAAACAGCCGAGACACTGATCCCGACTAAGAACGTAATAAAACCTGCAAAAGCAGCTGGAATGGAGAAGTCTTGGAGTAGTTTTTGCATAATGAACGAGCTATGATTATTGTTGGCGCAGATTTAAGATGACATTTTTCAGGATGATACGCTCAAGTCCTGTACAGTAAAAGTGCTCATCGAGATATTATGGAAATACTTTATTTATTCACAAATGACACTTTAACAAACGGCACTTTAATAGTACGAACCGACAACCTAGATTGTGGATGTTTCATCCATTCAAAATTTAAAAGCATTGTAAATTTTTATAATTAAAAAAATTGAACTATGTCTCACATGTCATTTACAACGTAGATGTCGCAAGTTTTAGACCAAATCCACAAAATAGAAGACCTACCGCTGCCACGCAGCATGCCGTAAATTTATAGCGATGGCTAAAATAGGTAGCCAGTTTTGCACCCGAAAAGATCAAAATCGTTAAATAGCTCATACTGATAATTTGCAATACGATCGCGAGTACGGTAAATGTAATCGCAGGATATGGATACGTAGGATCAACGAATTGCACAAAGAACGATAAGTAAAAAAGAATGGCTTTAGGGTTTAAAATACTGATGGTTAATGCAGTCTTAAACGGTTTCAATTCATTCAAACTCAGTTGCTTGGTGTCGAGTTGTTCTGGCATTTGAACGGCATTCCATGTTTGGTAGGCAGCCTTGAAAAGTTTGATACCTAGATAACTTAAATACAGCGCACCGACAATTTTTAATAATAAGAATAACCAAGGGAAGGCGTGAAGTAAGGATGCAGCCCCCAGAGCGGTGAGTAAGATTAAGATCAAATCGCCAGTATAGACACCAAAAGCGCCTAAATAGCCGACCTTAATGCCATAGCGAGAAGCAACAGACATGACATAAAGTGAATTTGGCCCGGGTAAAATCACAATTAATATCGTACCAATAATAAAGGTCGTTAAGTCTGTGATTCCAAACACTGAAGACACTCAAATAAAAAACCGAAGCTGTAGTATACAACTTCGGTTCTAGATGAAACTGAAAATTTCTAATTTATGCTTTTATTTCAGCATCTAAGCCAAAAGTTTGACGCAGTAAGCTACTTAATTGCTCACGGGCTTTAATAAAGCCATCAATACCGCCTTGTAATAGTTGGAAAGACATTAAGTCTTTTTCAACTTCAGCTTTGAAAGTTTGCTTGTCGAGCACTTGTACATCGTGTTGACAGTGTGCATGCGCATGATGATTAGACAATTGCACTTCCACGGTACGCTGATCTTTTTCCAGTTCTGCCAATAAATTCGGTGAAACCGTCAATAAATCACAACCTGCTAAACCAAGCACTTGATCAATACTACGGAAGCTAGCACCCATAATTTCAGTTTTGATGTCATGTTGTTTATAGTAGTGGTAAATCTGCTTCACTGATAACACGCCCGGATCTTTCTCAATCGGGTAGCTATCCACATTTTCAGCTTTTTTGTACCAATCTAAAATACGACCAACAAATGGCGAAATCAGCGTGACTTGAGCATCTGCACAGGCTTGAGCTTGATGCAAACCAAACAACAGAGTCAGATTACAGTGAATGCCTTCAGCTTCAAGGGCTTTAGCGGCTTGAATGCCTTCCCACGTTGAGGCAATTTTAATTAAGATACGGTTTTGATCGATACCATACTGTGCATATAAAGCCAATAACTCTTTAGCTTTTGCAATGGTGGCATCAGTATCATAGGACAAGGCTGCATCGACTTCTGTAGAGACACGTCCTTCGATCAATTTTAAAATTTCTACACCAAATTTGACCGTAAGAATATCGATGGTGCGCTCAACCAGCTCATCATTTTGATAACCTTCTTTACGCGCTTGTTCAAAAGCACTTTCAATCAGTTCTTTATTTTCAGGTTGATTTGCCGCTGCTGTAATTAAAGATGGATTTGTGGTCGCATCCAATGGACGGAATGTATTAATCGCAGCTAAATCACTGCTGTCAGCAACAATCGTTGTTAGGCTTTTTAATTGGTTTAACGCATTTTGAGTCATTTGAAATCTAGTTCTTAATGTTCTTGGTGTACATACTTTTATAACACAATCTGTTTAGAACCCAACCAAAAAACGCCCAATTAGACAGTCTAAATCGTAGTTTTTCGTGAATTTCGGATGTGATTAATCAAAAAATGAGCAGCCGAGCCGAGAGGTTTTTCACGGTTCCAGACTAAGTCGACGAAATATTCAAATTTGGCTGTGAAATCTTGAAAGCTTAAGATTTTGAGTTGATCTTTGAGCGTCGGATTTTCATTAAACATCTCGAGGGGAAGCACACCCCAACCCAGACCTTGAATAATCATAGAACAGGCAGAGTGGTGATTATCTGTACGCCAACTGTGTTTGGAAAATAACAACTCTGGTTTGATGCTTTTATCACGACTTGCAACCACGATTTGCCGGCTTTGCAAAATTTGCTCAAAACTGACTTGCTTAAATTTCGACAGGGCATGTTTTGTCGCAGCAACAGGAACCAATGCTTCACGCTTCAATTCGACAAATTGTTCATAACTCTCAAGCTGTTCACGTTCAAACATTAGAGCAAGCTGTGCTTGACCTTGTAATAGCATCTTTTGGGCATCTTCTTGAGGCGCAGAAAAAATATTGATTTGCAAAGATGGAAAATGAGTTTCTAGCAAAGAGATATAGTCGGTCCACTGCGTATGTAGTAGCTCTGATACCACCACGATATTCAGTGAAGACTCTAAACCATGACTCAGTGCAATTGCATGCTGTTTCCACTGATTAATTTCTATCAATAATTGTTCAGTTTTTTCGTATAGGTTAAGCGCTTGAGCGGTGGGCACAGGTTCACGACCAACGCGCTCAAACAGTTTAAGGTTGAGATCAATTTCGAAATTCGCAATGGACATGCTGACTGCCGATGGCACTTTGCCGAGTTGTCTGGCGGCTGCGGAAAATGATCCTGTTTCCATGACTGTTTTAAAAATCATCAGTTGTTCTTGATTAATATTCATGTGCATATAAAAAATAAAGGAATACAACCTTTCAATAATATTGAAAGAACCTAACTCGATTAATCAATAATATAAAAATAAAATGTGATTTTTACAAATGATAGAGTGTTTCAAAATGACGATTTCCAAGAGAAGGATTATTCATGCGCTAAGCTATGAGATCATCCTATTGGTGATCATTGCTATTGCTTTAAGTTTTATTTTTAAAGTTCCGATGGAGGTGACAGGTACGCTCGGTATTGCAATGGCGGTCACTTCTGTGATTTGGAACATGATTTTTAATCATTATTTTGAAAAATTTGAAGCAAAAAGAAAGTTAAAAAGAACCTTTGGTGTACGTGTTTTACATGCAATTGGATTTGAGGGCGGTTTAATGCTTGCAACCATCCCAATGGTGGCTTATGCCATGCATATGACCTTATGGCAGGCGATTTTGCTCGATTTTAGTATGACCATGTGTATTTTAGTCTACACATTTATTTTCCAATGGTGCTATGACCAGATCGAAGCGTACCTAGGTTACCAACCACAATATCGTTAAATTTCAATAAGAAAATCACATTGGCCTGTATTGATAAGTACAGGCCTTTTTTGCATTAAAATAGTGCAAAAATTTACAAATAACAATATATAAAAACATAATATAACTATAAAAAATTATACTAATTACATAACTTTTAAATATAAGAACAAAGAATGTTTTTAGGATTTAATTAAAAAAATATGCAAGACAAGGAGTTAGCATATGAAATTGATAAAAATTGTCACACCTGTTGTTTTACTTGGGCTTACACAATTTACATTTGCAGATGGTAACTTTAAACGTTTTTCTGTATCTGCGGGTTGGATGCATGTGATGCCGCAAGGTAAGGCGAATCCTTTTAATATTAATACCGCTGTGGCAAATGGCACACAGGCTAAAGTAGGCACAATTAGTGCTGAAGGTTTTCTAAAAGCGATTGATCCGAATGCAATTTATAATGAAGGGAGTAATTCTGCGAATCTTAAGGACACTTTAACCGACCTTGTGAATGGCCCTTTGGGAGGATTAATTAAAGATAAGGATGGCAACATCAAGTCAGAGATTGCAGGGATCGCAACGATCAATGGACTAGATAATTGGTCAGCTGAAGGCACGGGGCTTGAAGCAGAAGATGTCGATACTTTAGGTTTAACATTTAACTACCATATTAATGATAATGTTTCTTTGCAAGTAATTGGCGGTATCCCACCTAAGGTGGACATTAAAGGTAAGGGTATGATTACCGCGCCATTATCTGGTCTTGCAGAGCCAGGTGGTCTGGGCGGTATGTTATTCCCAGATGGTTTACCACTAGATTACGCAGTACCCATTACGGATCTATCATCTTATGGTAAAGCGGCGAGTGCAAGAGCTTGGACGCCGGTATTTCAGGCACAGTACCAATTTGGTCAGTCGGGTGTAAATAAGTTTAGACCTTATGTGGGTGCAGGGATCATGTATGCTTATTTTAATGATATTGAACTCAATAAAGGAATTGAATCTGACTTAATTGCTGCAGGTCATATGATTCAAAACATTAAAGATAATAATGCGGGTGCAGCACTCGATGGTAAAGAATCATCAGGAAAAATGGTGGTCGATGTCGATGCGGATGATGCGATTGCTCCAATTGTCACACTTGGATTTACTTATGACTTCAACCCAAGTTGGTTTACGGTTGCTTCGGTGTCTTATGCAAAGTTAAATAATAAAACCAAGATTGATGTGATTAACCAAACGACGGGTGAACAATTAATTCATGCAACGACCAAGATCGATATTGATCCTATCATTACTTACTTAGGCGTAGGGTATCGTTTCTAAAAAATGATTGAATCGTAAAAACCCGCTCTTAAGAGCGGGTTTTTTCTTTAAGTATTTATTATTTAATCATCCTTGTTCGTCCATGACCATCAGCAATACAGATCAAGATGTGTATAGGGCCAGAACCTTTTATAAGTTCTACTTTGGACTGAGGTACAGCAACCTACATCGGATAGCTTAAAAAACCTTTTAGTCTTTGTTTTTAGCGGGTGTATTACTTCCATTGAGGAATTGTTTCTATTTAAGTTTAATTATCGGGAAATAAATAGAATTTTACCTATAAAAAATGTATTACATGACCATCTCTGCGTTGTTAATGTGAAAAATATACTAATAACATCACTCAATATTGAACCTGATCCCAGTTTAATGATTAGGTAAATATCGTTTTTTGAATTATAAGATATTGATTATTTGTATTTTATTTTTTAGCGGTGTTTGGGTGAAATTACGTGCATTAGCAGTAGTGGTTGCACTCATAATGACGGGGTGTGGTGGAGGTGGTGGTGAGTCTGGACAATCAACTGCTCCAACAGAATCTACACAGAATCAGGGTCAAATTAATTTAGCTAACGGCATCCGTTTAGCTGATGTGGCTTCAGAGTTAAATGCTTCAACATTTTCTTTAGCATCACGGAGTCCAACAGCCATTCAGCGCGGCGGCGACATTTTATATATTGCAAACAATCAGCCGACAGTAGAAATTCTGCGTTATGATTTAAAAAATAAGACAGTTCTCAGTTCAATTTCCGCAGCAAGTGCTTTTGGCAATACAGGAAAATTATGGGCGGATATTAGCGATATATACATCGCAGGCAATCGTCTTTATGTATCGTCATCAGGCAGCCATCGCGCAGATATTTTTGATATTTTAGGAACTGCACCTGCCTATTTTGGGTCTTTAGGTACTGGGTCTACAAACGGGGGTCAGCCGTTTTATGCGATGACTAATCCAAGTGCAGTCATCGCAAATGATCAATATGTTTTTGTCGCGGATAACTTAAACCGTATCAATGTCTGGACTCAGGAAACGGTGAATGGCAAATCCAGTGCTGCTTTAAGAAAGTTTAGCCGCCTTGCATTGCAAAGCTGTGGCTCTGGTTGTGTACCGCGTTTAGAAATTATTGGTGATCAGCTATATGCCACAACAACGAATGGTCATACCTATGTCTATAACATTAAAAATATTCATGAAGCCCTAGATATAGAATCATTTGTTCAGCCAGATAAAACGCAAAACTCAGTCGCAACCGTGGTACATAGTGCAACGGACAACTTGCTCTATGCAGCGCAGCCGAGTGGAAAAATTGTCAGCTATTTAAAAATAATCTAGCAAGCTTGACGACTGCGTTGCCAAGTAGCGTAGTAGATAATGTACAGCAGTACCGTTTGGCGGGACAGAATGGTCAAAATTTACCTAAATCTTTAGATTTAACGGTATATGGCGATGTTATTTATACACTGTCAAATCAAAAAATTATTGCATTGCCGCTGCGTAAAATTAAGCAAGTGATCTCAGATACACCAGTCGCATCAACTAACTTGCTCGAGTCGAAAGCGACTGAACAAACCCGTATGCTGCAAGATGGAGAAAGCTGGGCAACATTAACCAATACCACGTTGCGTAATATCCCTGTCAATAAAATATTATCGGCTTCCTTTACCGGCAGCGGTATTAATTTGCAAAGCTACAGTGCAGCAGAAGTGAATAATTTAAAAATTGTTGGCAAGCTGCGTCAAAGTGAGCAATGGGTTGAAATTGCGACGCTAGATCGTTTGACACCGTTTTCTACAAGCAAGCTCAATTTGACCATTGATAAAAATGCTGGATTTAATTTGGTTAATAAAATTGGTTCGGCACGTATTGAAGGTCTAAGCAATTTTAGTGAAGTGCCTGTTGAACTCTTTGAAGAAGTTAAAATCACCTCAGATTCAGATACACACGTTCAGAAGCTAAATACGATTAAAGCACAGTGGAAACTGACCTTTGGTACGTACAATCGCTGAAAGCGATTCGAAGTGGTGCCGTATTACACCGTTGTATGCGCGTGAATGGGTCATTATGATGACTAACTTTGCCTATATGATCAGTACCCCAGAGTTTGAAACACTGTGGTTTAATCATAAGGCTGCAATGGGGCATGACTTCTTTGGTAATGCAGGCCGTGTAGAGGGGACTAATGGTTACTTCAAAGCTGAAGATTATAAAAATATTTATAATAGTATTTTAAACCGTGGGCAGATTAGCCTTGGTGTTACCAACATGGGTGGTGGGCTTGGCGGCGGTAAGGTACTTGGTGTAGATGGATGGATTTATTACGGTCATTATAGACAATCTGGCTATCGAATTGTTGCACATGAATTTGGGCATCATTGGGGCGGACACAACAGCGCTTGGGCTATGGAAGGCTGGGGCTTTGAAGCAATGATGGATAACCTAAATTTCTATTTCCAGCGTCAGCCAGGTTCTTTACCTTATATGGATCCGAATTTAAACAGCTTCCATACACGTCCAGATTCAGAGTTATGCCAAGGGATTAGCCAAAACATTTTGAATGGTGTAGCTTCAAAAACACCTTGGAATAAAGTGGATGAATACTTTAAAAATAATCCATTACCGAAGTAATGTTTCGCATTGAAGCATTAAAAAGCACCTCATTTGAGGTGCTTTTTTTAAATATGAGAAACTTATTTTTCAATAATTGCTGTCACACCTTGACCACCTGCAGCACAGATCGAAACAAGAACGCGACCTGAACCTTTTTGGTTCAGCAATTTTGCAGCAGTCGCAATAATACGACCACCTGTTGCAGCAAATGGGTGACCTGCAGCAAGAGATGAACCTTTCACGTTCAATTTAGAACGATCAATTGAACCCAATGGGGCATCTAAGCCTAAACGTTCTTTACAGAATTTAGGATCTTCCCACGCTTTTAGTGTAGATAATACTTGAGATGCAAACGCTTCATGAATTTCATAGTAATCGAAATCTTGTAGCGTAATACCTGCACGTTCAAGCATACGAGGCACTGCATACGCAGGCGCCATCAATAAGCCTTCTTTTTTCTCTACAAAATCAACCGCCGCTGTTTCTTGGAAAGTTAAATAAGCAAGAACTTCGTGACCGTTTGCTTTTGCCCATTCTTCAGAGGCAAGAAGGACACATGACGCACCATCAGTCAGTGGAGTCGAGTTACCCGCAGTCATGGTACGCGCATCGCCTTTACCAAATGCTGGTTTTAACTTCGCTAGTTTTTCTACTGATGAGTCTGCACGTAAATTGTTGTCACGCTCTAAACCAAGGAATGGCGTAATCAGGTCATCGAAGAAACCTTCTTCATATGCAGCTGCCATTTTTTGATGTGAAGATGCAGCAAGTTCATCTTGCGCTTCACGAGAGATACCCCATTCAAGCGTTGTAATTGCTTGATGGTCACCCATAGAAAGACCTGTACGTGGTTCACCGTTTTTCGGCGCATCCATCAAATCTTTAACATTAATTTTAGTTAATGCTTTTAGGCGGTCTTTACCCGTTTTTGCAATGTTCAATTCAAGTAAAGCTTTACGTAGGCCATCACCAAAAGCGATTGGTGCATCAGAGGTTGTATCTACACCACCAGCAATACCCACTTCGATTTGACCCAATGCGATTTTGTTAGCAACCAAGAAAGCTGCTTGTAAACCTGTACCACATGCTTGTTGAATATCGTAAGCAGGTGTTTCAGGAGCAAGTTCGGTATTGAGTACACACTCACGGGTCATGTTAAAGTCACGACTATGTTTTAACACGGCACCAGCAACAACTTCACCAAGGCGTTGACCTTGAAGGTTGAAACGTTCAACAAGACCATTTAATGCAGCGGTGAACATATCGCTGTTTGATGCAGTGAAGTAAGCGCCGTTAGAACGAGCGAAAGGAATACGATTACCACCGATAATAGCAACGCGGCGAACTGTGTTTTGACTCATGGTATTATCCTGTTGAACAGACGTTTGAGTTGTTGATTTTAAAGCTGTTTTAGGGTTTGAAGCGGGTGTCTTAGTACGTGTAGATGCACGACGAGGACGGCTCGTTTTAGCGACATCACTTGTAGACTTGGTTGCTGTGCCCGTACTTTTAGCGGTACGTGGCGTACTCTTTGATGTATTTGACACAGTTTCCGTAGTCGGACTTTCGACTGCTGGATTTTCTTGAGTTGTTTTGCTCATAAGGCTTTTCCAAGCATGTTGATGATCTTCTTGACGGCTACATTAGCATATTCACCAAAGGGGTAAATTGACTAAAATGACATTCGCTAAAGCATTCAGGTCAAGCCATCTGCGGTTTAACTCAAGTATGATTCCATGGAAACTGATGGAACTATTGAAATATAAGTATCTGACATCATCTTGAAGTTAAAGGGATATCTTCAGATCCATCAAAAATTAATCTGTATGAGAGATAATAAACATGACTGATCAATACCAAACATTTGCAAAATCTCCTATTGGTAAATTTGTCATCAAAAATTTAGGTTTACCATCACCGACTTTTTTAGAGCGTTTTGAGTCTGCAACACCTGTAGTTAAAGGTGCGGTTTTATTCGGTGCAGCGCCTGCTTCAACATTGTCTGGTGCTATTGCACAAGTTTTGGCAAATATTCATGCCAATAGCTATGCAGGCAATAATGCTGAATTACAACAAGCTGCGGCAAAATCAGGTCTAAACTTAAGCGCATTTAACGAAGGCGATAAAGAGTCTAAGTTTAAAGTTGTGGTATTTGATGCTTCCGGTATTCAAAACTCAGAACAACTGCATGCCTTATATGCATTTTTTAACCCAATCGCGCGTCAAATTCAGGCGTCTGGTCGCGTTGTCGTTGTTGGTACAACACCAGAAACTGCGAAAACTGTAAAACAAGCCATTGCACAACGTGCACTAGAAGGTTTTGTAAAATCAGTCGGTAAAGAGTTTAAGAAAGGGATTGCTGCACAGTTAGTCTATGTGGACGAAGGTGCTGAAGCAAACTTAGAATCTGCATTACGTTTTGTGATTTCACCACGTTCAGCTTATGTATCGGGTCAGGTGATTCGTGTTTCGAAAGCAGATGTTGTGGATGTTGACTGGAATAAACCGCTTGCAGGCAAAACAGCTGTAGTAACAGGTGCAAGCCGTGGTATTGGTGAAGCAATTGCACATGTATTGTCACGTGATGGCGCGCATGTCATTTGTTTAGACGTTCCACAGCAGCAAGCTGACCTTGACCGTGTTGCAGGTGAAATTGGCGGTTCTACGCTCGCGATTGATATTACTGCAAGCGATGCCGGTGAAAAAATCAAAGCTGCGGCAGCTGCTCAAGGTGGTTTGGATATCATCGTGCACAATGCCGGAATTACCCGTGACAAAACTTTGGCCAATATGAAGCCTGAGCTTTGGGATTTGGTGATTAACATTAACTTGTCTGCGATTGAGCGTGTAAATGATTACCTTCTTGAAAATGATGGCTTCAATGCAAATGGTCGTATTGTTTGCGTATCTTCTATTTCAGGTATTGCAGGTAACTTAGGTCAAACCAACTATGCTGCTTCTAAAGCAGGTGTAATTGGTGTGGTTAAATTTACTGCTCCATTATTGAAAAATGGTGTAACCATTAATGCGGTTGCTCCAGGCTTTATTGAAACGCAAATGACTGCTGCGATTCCATTTGCAATCCGTGAAGCAGGTCGTCGCATGAACTCGATGAGTCAAGGCGGTTTACCTGTAGATGTTGCAGAAACGATTGCGATGTTTGCTTCAACTGCGTCGACTGGCTTGAACGGTAACGTGGTACGTGTGTGTGGTCAAAGCTTGTTAGGGGCTTAATACATTCCTCTTAAAATTTCCTCTCCTTTTAGGAGAGGGCTAGGGAGAGGTAAAAATTTGCTATAAATGAATGGGTCTAACCCTCATTCTAGCCTTCTCCTTGAGCTATATATGGCGCAAGAGAAGATGCTTTTAAAACATTGAAATAAAAACTTCCAAAGGTTTAGTATGAATACTCACCATTTTAGTCAACTTCCAAAACCTTATTTAGCCTATCCAAAAGTGATTCAAGGCTTGATTTTTAAAAAGCCTAAAGCTGAAAAAGTGCTGCCGCAAGTTGAATATGTGGTGGATTCATTTAAGGTCGATCAAAAACATTTAAAAGCTTATAACGAAGTCTGTGGCTTTAAAAACAATGGTTATATCCCAGCGATTTATTTGGCTGTGCTTTCTCAAAGTTTGCAAATGCATATGATGACTACGGAAGCTTTTCCATTTGCGATCTTAGGTTTGGTACATATTCGTAACCAAGTGAAGCAATATCGCAAAGTTGGTGTGAATGAAACACTGTCATTGTCATGCAAATTTGGTGAATTACAGCCACATGATAAAGGCGTGCAATTTGACTTTATTACCACTGCAAAAGTGGGCGATGAAGTGGTTGTAGAATCATTAACCACGTATTTAGCACGTCAAAAAACTGAGAACAAAGCTGCGGCAAAATCTACCGAAACAAAGCCAGCAGAGTTGCAAGTTCAAGCTGAATGGAATGTTTCTGAAAATACCGGTCGCCGTTATGCGTTGACTTCTGGTGACTTTAACTTGATTCATATTCATGCTGTAACCGCTAAAGCGTTTGGTTTTAAACAAGCCATTGCACATGGTATGTGGAGTAAAGCCAAAGCCTTGTCGAGCTTAACTTTGCCAGATGCCTATGAAGCAGATGTCTGGTTTAAACTGCCGATGTATCTCCCATCACAAGTTGAGTTTTTAACGGCTCAAACTGGACAAGATACCGAGTTTGCAATTCGAAATAGCAAAAACAAAAAACCGCATGTCGCGGGAAGTGTGAAAGCACTGTAAGACTTAAGCCTAAATCGATATCGGTTTAGGCTTTTTTGTTTTAATCTCAAGCGATTCATATTCAAAGGAATGATGATGCAGGCGCTCAAAGAATATCTATTTGCACAGAAGAATAATTATCAAGGTACGGTTGACGAGGCGTTTCAAGATTTGGCGGCGCAATTTAGCCGTATGCAGGATGCTCGAACCCACTTAGGCGGAGCCGCCTTAATGGTGTATTTTAAAGGTCAAAAAGTCGTGGATATTTGGACTGGTAAAAAGTCAGCCGAAGAAGCTTGGCAGGCCAATACACCCTCAGTCTGTTATTCCACGGGTAAAGGCGTACTTGCAACGCTAGCACATATTTTAGTGAGCGAAGGCTTTCTTGATTACGATACTCCCGTTGCAACATATTGGCCGGAGTTTGCTCAAAATGGTAAGTCGGATATCACATTAAGGCACATGCTGAGTCATCAGAGTGGTTTATACGATATCCGTAATATCATCGAAACAGCATCTGAAATGGCTGATTGGCCACATATGCTTAAAGTCATCGCACAAGCTAAGCCACGTTTTGAGCCATTAACTGATGCAGCATATCAACCGTTAACCTTTGGTTGGCAAGTCGGTGGTGTACTTGAAAACGCTACAGGTCGACCGCTTACAGAATTGATGCAACAGTATTTGGTTGAACCTTTAGAGTTGGATCATGCTTTTTTTGGTGTACCAGAGCATCAACTCAGTGAGGTTGCCCGCTTGATTCCGAAAAAGAAAAAATTAGAACGTGCTGTAGATACAACTGTACAAGAGAATACCCAAGTGCAGACAACGAAAAAAAAGACAGAGACACGAAAACCATCAATCTTTGATCAGCTTCTGCAACTTTCGGGACAAAATTTGCAAGACTTTCAAGATGGTATGATTCCAAAAGGAATGCGCAAGTTTTCATTTTTTAGTGATGAGGGTTTGCAAGCCATTATTCCTGCGGCAACAGGCGTATTTAGTGCCAATAGTTTAGCGAAAATCTATGCAATGCTAGCCAATCATGGTCAGTGGCAAGGACAGACCTTAATCACACCACAAGTTTTTGAATCTTTAAGTAAAATTCAATATAAAAAGCGTGATCGTATTATGCCTTTACCGATGAATTGGCGTTTGGGATATCATCGAATTTTAACTTTAGGCAAATCGAGTCAAGGTTTTGGACATATTGGTTTTAATGGTTCTGGGGCTTGGTGTGATCCGCAGCGTGATTTAAGTTTTGCTTATACACATAACTTTGCGACGGGTTCAATCACCGGCGATTATCGCTTATGGGGCCTAACTCAAGAAACCTTACGCTGTGCAGATAAAGTATTAAAAGGGCGTAAAGGCTGGATTTAAGATACTTCGGAATAGAACAGAAATTGGGGAAATGTGAAAAATATGCTATTTTCCCTCGCAGCTTTAGACTGCTGTGATATCCCTATGAAAAAAGTTGTTTTGATTCCCTTAGTCGCAACATCGGCAATGTTGGGTTGTCAGGATTCAACTCAAACGAAAGCAAAAGAGATAGAAGCGATTACTGCCGAAAAACAGCAAGCTGCATGGGTGGGTGATTTTAAAGGTACAACGCCGTGTATGGGCTGTCTTTCTCGTTGTGAAGATTGTCCCGGTATGGCTGTGGCTCTTGAGCTACATGAAGACCAAACCTATACACTTACTCGTGAAAGTCTAAGTGGTCATAACGAAGTAGAAGTGCTAAAAGGTGTAATTCGTTTTAAAGATGAATCAAAGCAGCAGCTAGAACTCATGAATGTGCAAACGCGCAATCTTTTGTATGTAGATTTGGATCAGCAATTGCTAGAAATTCGTGAAGACCAGACGGCGAAACGCTATCAAATGCAGAGTGATTTCCTTTTAAATAAAGCAGTTTAAGCATTCGTAATTTATATTAAATTTGCCTGATCATTGTGATAGCTCAAGATCGGATTTTTATTGTCCAAACTCTGCCATTTATTTCACTATTAGACAAAAAAACAGTATGCTTACACCTGTAAAAAGGAGCATACATGTATCAAGTACTTGCACGAAAATACCGTCCACGAAATTTTATTGAACTCGTGGGACAAAACCATGTGTCACGCGCACTTACCAGTGCCTTAGAACGTGGTCGGTTACATCATGCGTATTTATTTACAGGTACTCGTGGCGTGGGTAAAACCACCATTGCCCGTATTTTGGCAAAATGTCTGAACTGTGAAACAGGTGTAACCTCAACGCCGTGTGAAGTCTGCCCAACGTGTAAAGCGGTAAATGAAGGTCGTTTTATTGATTTAATTGAAATCGATGCGGCATCACGGACCAAAGTTGAAGATACCCGAGAACTTCTCGACAACGTTCCTTATGCACCAACCCAAGGTCGCTTCAAGGTTTATCTGATCGATGAAGTGCATATGCTCTCTACGCATTCATTTAATGCGTTATTAAAGACGTTGGAAGAACCGCCAGAGCATGTGAAGTTCTTATTTGCTACTACAGATCCACAAAAATTACCGATTACTGTAATTTCACGTTGTCTGCAATTTACTTTGCGTCCTTTAGCGGTGGATGAAATCACATCGCATTTGACAGATATCTTACAAAAAGAACAAATTCAAGCGGAGCAAGATGCGATTTGGCAAATTGCTGAATCGGCTCAAGGTTCACTGCGTGATGCATTGTCACTAACTGATCAAGCGATTGCCTATGGTCAGGGTTCAATTCAGCACCAAGATGTTAAAGACATGTTGGGCCTAATTGACCGTACGATCATTTATGATTTGATTTTAGCCATTCATCAAAATCAGCGTGAACGCGTGAGTGCTTTACTCATGCAATTCCGTCAACAAGCGCTGGATGTTTCGCTGGTATTAGATCAGTTGATTTCAACGTTACATGAACTGGCATTATTACAATACTTGCCAGACTTAGCGTTGAAATATAGCGCTGAGATCAATCAAAAAATTATGCAATTGTCGCAGTTGATTTCAGCTCAAGATTTGCAGTTGTATTATCAAGTCGCATGCAAAGGTCGGGCAGACTTGCAGTTGGCAGTCACGCAAGAGCAAGGTTTTGAGATGTGTGTGCTGCGTCTATTAGCATTCCGACCATTACAGCCAAACGAAATGTTGGTCTCTGCCGTACAGCAAGAGTCAGCCGCACAGCCACAGCTCGCTCAAAATCAGGCCGAAACAGTTCAGCCGACTCAAACACAGTCTTTGCAGCAACCCAATACCGTTGTTGAGTCTGCTGCACAGGTTGCCACTGTTGAGCAGCCTGAAGCTGTACCCGCTGTAGACACATCGCCAGCTTTCGATGATTTTGATGATTCACATTATGATGACGATGATGGCTATGTTTCTGCACCTGCAGTCGATGAACCTTCATCTGATGATTTTTTAGATGATCCTGAAGAAGACGCAATAAGCCAAACTTCTACAGCATCTACAGCATCTACAGCATCTACAGCAAATGGCACTCTAGATACGCAAGAGGTTGCACCGGTTGAATCTGTATCGACACAGCAAAATGACACGCTTGTTATGGATGCCGTGGCAGAAGATACATTATTTGATTTAGATCCGACGCCGAGTACTGAAACTGAAGAAGTTGATGTGAGCGCTATAAATTTTGAAGATATTGCACCTTTAGAACCAACAGCTTTAGAGTCAAAAAGTGTAGAGCCTGAAACAGCTCAGCCACATTTGATCAATGCCATTGAACCACAACATGTGGTGAATGAATCAGTTTCGGGTGCTCAAGGCGACAATGGTTTTGATCTAGCATCACCACAAGTTACGCAAAGTTCCGTTTCTTCGGATGCTATTCAAACGGGTTCATCTTCTACCTTGATGCCACAAGATATTTTGACTTTACAGCCTCAAACCCTTGAAGGTGAGTGGACGGTCGAAAAGTGGGAGTATTGGTTCCGAAATAGCCAACTTTCACCTGCGGTACAAGAGTTGGCGCAGCATGGCATTATGCGCGGTACGATTGACGGTGAATCGACTTTCCATATTCCAAAGCGATACGAAGCTTTAGTGACTCAATTACAGCATGTATTGGAACAAGCCATTCATACGCAATGGTCAAAATGTCGTTTCCATATCAGCTTTGAAGATGTCGAAGAAACTACACCGTATGCTTTACAACATGTCCGCAAAGAAAAAGCGTTTGCACGTGCAAATGAGTTATTACATGCTGAGCCTGTTGTGAAAGACTTACTCAAAAGCTTTGATGGTGAGTTGCAAAATATCCAGCTCAAATAAGTTTTAAGCTGGATATAAAAATTAAAGTAAAAACTGAGTTAAAGCATCTCGCATATCTTCGGGTATCGAGGTGCTTTTTCGTGTTTGGCGGTCAACAAATACATGCACGAAATGTCCTTGAGCTGCAGCCTCATTTTGTCCTTGTTTAAAAATGGCTAAGTCATAGCGCAGTGAAGAATTACCAATTTTTTCAATCGCAACTCCAACTTCAATGATTTCAGGATAGGACAGTTCTTGTAAAAAGCTGCAGGCTGAATCGACCACTAAACCAATGATCGGGGTATTTTGCAAATCAAAACCGACATGTTGAATCAAGAGTGCATTTGCAGCGGTATCAAAATAGCTGTAATAGGTGACATTATTGACATGACCATACATATCGTTGTCTGCCCAACGGGTTTGGATTGGAAATAAAAATCGATAGTTTTGGCGGCGTTTAGTTTCAGGTTTCATCGTTGGTATTTTCTTTATTTCAAAATGAGTAAACTTTAGGCATAGATCGATTGATAAATCTGGCGAGCGTCTTCAAACTGCAGTTCTCGCGGATTATTTTGTAATAGTCGTGTTTGTAATAGCGCATCTTCTGCTAAACGATCGAGCATATTTTCAGGCACATTGAGTTGACTGAGTTTAAGCACCAAACCGCTCTGATCTAAATGATTTTGCATATGATCAATAAATAAATCACATAAACCATCGGTACAGCCCGTACTGTATGGGTCTAGCCAACTCATGAGTTCTGCATAATGCTGCTTGGCCTGAGGTGCATTAAACTTTAACACTTCAGCGAGAACCAGTGCATTGGTATGACCATGCGAGAGATGAAAGTGTCCACCGAGTGGATAGGCGAGTGCATGCACCGCTGCAACTGGCGCATTAGCAAAGGCCTGACCTGCAAGCATTGAACCGACCAGCATGTGCTGACGCGCTTCGAGGTTATGTCCGTCGTGTAAAACCAGCGCTAAATTTTTATTTAATAAACGCAAAGCTTGTTTAGCAAGCATATCCGCATACGGATTTTTTTTAATTTTTGATGTATAGGCTTCAATGGCATGCACCATGGCATCGATACCGGTTGCTGCGGTAATGTGTGCGGGAAGATTTAATGTAAAGTTCGCATCGAGGATACAGACATCGGCATACAGTACAGGGGAGACGATACCTGTTTTGGTGGTTTCACCTGTAGTGACGATAGAGATTGGTGTGACTTCAGAGCCGGTCCCTGCCGTTGTCGGGATCAAAATGAGCGGTAAGCGTGGTCGTTTTGCATTAGCAACACCATATAAATCACTGATCTGTTGTGTTTGCTTAGGATGAGCCAAGATCGCGATAATTTTAGCCACATCCATTGAACTGCCACCGCCAAAACCAATAATCAAATCTACTTTTTCATTCTTGGCAAATTGAACTGCATCCAAAACTATATGTTCTGCAGGGTCAGCTTGAATACTGGAATAAATTACATAGTCTTGATGGATACTTTCTAAAATATCCAAAATGGGTAAATGTAATTGTTGTTGCAACATACCGGGGTCGGTCACAAGCATGACACGTTTGGCTTGAAAGTCGCCTAGGACCTCTCTCAGTTGGGAAATAGAGCCTAAGCCTGAAATAATATTGCTGACGGTTTGAAACTGAAATTGACTCATTGGCTTATCCCTAATTTTTTATATCCAAATAAACATTATTCTTGAGTGTTGATATAGGATTCATCCTGTAAATAACTTAACATAAGACGCTTGAAATAAAAGTAGTCTTGAGGTTGTTATGTCATCCAGCACGCCATATAAGGTGTTGTGTGTTTGTTTAGGAAATATTTGCCGTTCACCTACGGCTGAAGTGGTTCTCAGACATTTTTGTGATGAAGCGCAACTCAATGTTCACGTCGATTCTGCGGGTACGAGCAATTATCATCCGGGCAAAGCGCCTGATCTACGTAGCCAACAGCATGCAAAATTACGTGGCTATAACTTATCTGCATTACGCGCACGTCAGTTAACGGTTCATGATTTTATTGAATTTGATTTGATTTTGGCCATGGACTACGAAAATTTAGACAATATTCAAAACCTCATGCAAAAGGCGCAGCAACAATTCGGTCAACTACGTGCACAAGTGTCTTTGATGAGTCAACATGATCACCAATATCCGCAACAAGAAGTACCAGATCCGTACTATGGTGGTGATGCAGGGTTTGAACATGTATTAGATCAATGCGAATCTAGCAGTCAGGCTTGGGTCAATTATTTAAAAACTCAGTTACAAGCACAGCAAAAAAATTAAGGTTTAAGAATGCAAATTCAAACACAGGTTCAGCTTAAGCCATTTAATACATTAAGCCTCGATGCTGTAGCATCTCATTATGTACGTGTTCAATCGGTAGAAGATATCCAAGCAGCGCTCGACTTTGCCAAAGCTGAGCAATTAAATGTATTGGTACTTTCAGGAGGCAGTAATATGCTGTTGCCTGAGCAAATACATGCTTTAGTGATGCACATGGATATTCAAGGTATTGAATATGTACAAGACGATGCCGATACACAGACTTTAAAAGTGGGTGCTGGGCAAGTGTGGCATGACTTTGTGCTATGGACGACGGCACACCAGTTTTATGGCTTACAAAATTTAGCATTGATACCCGGTTTAGTCGGTGCTTCACCTGTGCAAAATATTGGAGCTTATGGTGTTGAAGCGGGTGAGTTTATTGAATCTGTACAGGTCTATGACCGAGTAACAGAACAGCAAAGTAGTATTAGCGCTGCCGATTGTCATTTTTCATATCGCCATAGTATTTTTAAAGATGAGACAGAGCGTTTTATTATTACGCATGTCACGTTTAAACTTTTAAAACATGCAGATTTAAAATTAAATTATGGTGATTTAAAGCAGGCAGTGGGTGAAGACTTAAGTGCAGAAAACCTACAACAACAAGTCATTCATATTCGTCAAACCAAACTCCCAGATCCAAAAGAATTTCCAAATGTCGGAAGTTTCTTTAAAAATCCTGTGATTAGCCAGCAAGCCTTTGACCAAATTGCGCTGCAATTTCCCAATTTACCCCATTACCCACAACCGAATAATGCGGTAAAACTGGCAGCGGGCTGGTTAATTGACCAAGCAGGTTGGAAAGGGAAATCTGTGGGTTCAGTGGGTATGTTCCATAAGCAAGCTTTGGTGTTGGTCAATTATCAGGACGCCACGCTGCAAGATGTACGTACAACTTACAAAGCTGTACAACATGATGTTTTTGAAAAATTTAATATTGAACTACATCCTGAGCCTGTATTATTTGATACAAATGGCTTGATTCGATCTCACGCAGATCAATAAAAACACATAGGTTTTAGATTTATGCATAAAACACATTGGATGGTTCGCTTAGTACAAATTGCCGCAGTGCTATTTGTACTTTTGGGCTGTCTAATGATTTTTATCTATACGCCGTTTTATTCTAAATTGATCGTTAAAAGTTTAAATTATTTCGTTCCTGTAGAAGTCAATCAGCTCGCAGCGCAAAGTCAAAAACTCGGCGCCTTGAGTGATGATGATAACTATGAGCCGGGTTCTGACTTATGGATAGCGCGCCAAGCGTATTTAAAACTCATGGAGCAAGCCATACAGTCTGATGAGCCTCAAGATTTAACCCTTATACAAGCACGTTATAAGGCGTTACAGCAGCTCATTGAAGAAGAACATGAAAAAGAAAAGAATGATAGTCAAAAGGACATACCGAAAGTACCTCTGCTGAATCCTTCTGCGTCCGAGGCGGCTTCTTCTGAAGCATTGGCGGAAAATCCTGCTCAAAAAATGAAAGAGCTGCTTGAGCTCAATAGTGCGGAAAATAAAGGACTGATGACTCAATATACCGAGTTCTTAAAAACCCATGAAATTGAGCAAGCGGCTTCAGAAGCGGAACCGATCGATGATGAAACATATCTTGATCTTGCCAAAATGAAAGATAAAACCCTGAAGCAGCCAACCGCAGAGCCGTATGCGATCGTGGTGTTAGGTGGTGGTTTAACCTTAGATAAAAATGATAAAGATATCGTAGTGAATGACTACACACGACTTCGACTGGAAAAAACACTCGATGTTGAACGAGCCAATAAGTTACCGATTGTACTGAGTGGTGTTGAAGCACCGTATATGCAAGCATGGTTGAAGCAATATGATGTCGATGCGAAATTGCTTGAAGACCGCAGTATGAATACTTGCGAAAATTCGCGTTTTAGTTCGTTGCTTTTACAGAAAAAAGGTGGGGCACCGACGGTTATTTTAATCACTGACCAATATCATATGCCTCGAACACGTCGTTTATTTGCATTAAATGGTATCGAAACCATTCCTGTTGTTGCACCTATGCCAACAACATTAACTACATGGCGACCAAGTGAAAAAAATTATGACCATAGTCGTCGTGCTAATTATGAATTATTAGCCACCTTACGTGATGTTTGGTTTGGCTCAAGTGACTGTCGGGAGGTCCCATAATGTCAGATATCCCATTTCTTAATCCTTCAATCCTTAAACAATTAGATCTTCCTATTCCAAGTCGAGAATTAACCCCACAAGTATTAGAACCTCTAAATTTAAATCGACCTTTTGAGCCTAGTGTTGAAATACAGTCTTATAGACGACTTTATGGTTTAGATGCCTTGAACTGTGAACATTGGCAAGGCTATGTAGAAATGCCTTTGTTCAAATTACATGTACAAGTATTTCAACCGAAACTGAAAACTGAAACGGATGTCATTAAAGGCACTGTATTTTTATTGCATGGTTATTTAGAGCATAGTGGAATATATCAGCCGATTATTCGTGAACTCTTAGATCAAGGTTTTAGTGTTTTAACCTATGATTTACCGGGGCATGGTCTAAGTAATGGATCGCCAGCCAGTATTCAAAACTTTGACCATTACCAACAAGTTTTGGAAGCAGTATATCGTTATGTGAAACATGCGGCTCAACTACCAACCCCATGGTTAGGGATTGGGCAGAGCACGGGTGGAGCGATTTGGCTGCATCATCTGTTAGATTTTGCTGAACATCGCAAAAACCCTTATGTCGAACGGGTTTTATTATTATCTCCGCTGATTCGTCCTGCAAAAACGGCATGGTGGCATAACTCGGTTGGATTAGGCATTATTCGTCGTATTAAACGTGAAGTGCCACGTCATTTTAGACGGAATAATCATAACCCTGAGTTTTTACGTTTTGTCCGCTTAAAAGATCCTCTACAACCACGAATGATGGGGATGGATTGGATTTTGGCCATGTCAAAATGGATGCAGGAGATGGAGGAACGCCCAGCGTGCCGTATTCCAGTGTGGTTAGCGCAAGGCGCACAAGATCAAACTGTAGATTGGCGTTATAACATTGAGTTTATACGTCGTAAATTTCGTTTACAGACGCTTCTCATGCTTGAAGAAGGTTCGCATCAGCTGATTAATGAACGTGCCGATATTCGTGCTGCATTAACAGGTTTGATCCCGGCATTCTTGCATGCTCAATCCAACAGTAAGTCTTATTACTAACTGATGTTACGCACGTAAAAGTAATTACGCATTTTTAAAATGATTTTTTAATTTTGTTCGACGGAGTCTTACATCTAGAGATTAAATAAAAGGATTAGCCTTCGGCTGGAGGTACTCTTACGAAACATTGTTTCTCATTAGGCAAAATGAGAAGCAAAGCTTCGCAAGGAAACCATCTTGCGGTGCAATGCACCTCACCGACAAAACTCGTTCACTAGCATCTACTTATTTAAACTATCGCAAAAACTTTTTTGATTAGATGTCGTCCTGCCTCAAACACTTGCGGATGACGTTGCCGCGTATCGTACTTTTATTTGAATCAAATTGCGCTTCTGGTGTTACTGCGTAACATCAGTTACTAATTGACGATTGAGCACAGCTTACCTTAATCAGTGTGATGGATCTAGACGAAAAAAAAAGAGGCGTAGTCGCCTCTTTTTTTATGGGGTAGGGGTCAGAACTTTTCTAGATGAGCCATATTCCACATACGGAAATAGAAGTTTTCTTCATCTTTATTTTCACAACTAAGTAGCTCACCATCTTTTAACCAAAAATGCAGCTGTGCATAGTTTTTAATTTCGCGGTTATTAATCCGCTGTGCTAGATGGTGTGCACGGATATCCGACGGGTGTTGTAAACCCGCAGAGGCAATAAGTTCAGATAAGCCATGCAAGGTATTTTTGTGGAAATTAAAAACACGCTCTGCTTTGGTCGGAACATGGATGGCTTTTTGACGGTCTTTGTCCTGCGTTGCAACGCCAACTGGACATTGGTTGGTATGACAGCTTTGAGCTTGAATACACCCGACTGCAAACATAAAGCCACGAGCTGAGTTCACCCAATCTGCACCAATTGCCATGGTACTGGCAATATCAAAAGCACTAATAATTTTACCACTGGCACCGACTTTAATTTTTGAACGTAAGCCTGCACCAATCAGGGTGTTATTAACAAAGAGTAGGCCTTCACGCAGTGGCGTACCCATATTATCGATCAATTCAATCGGCGCAGCGCCAGTCCCACCTTCAGAACCATCCACTACGATAAAATCAGGTGTAATCCCTGTATGTAACATGGCTTTTACGATACTCATAAATTGCCATGGTTGCCCGATACACAGTTTAAAACCCACAGGTTTGCCTTCTGACAGTTCGCGCAATTGCTGAATAAATTGCATCATTTCAATAGGGGTGCTAAAGGCAGGATGGCTAGATGGAGAGATACAGTCATGTTCACGGCTGACACCACGGATTTGAGCAATCTCTTCGGAAATTTTGTCTTTAGGTAAAATGCCACCATGGCCTGGTTTTGCACCTTGAGATAATTTGATCTCAATCATTTTGACTTGAGGGTGCTTGGCTTGTTCAGCAAAACGTACAGGGTCGAATTGACCATCAATCGTACGGCAGCCAAAGTAACCACTACCGAGTTCCCAAACAATGTCGCCACCATTTTCCAAATGATAAGGACTAATACTGCCTTCACCGGTGTCATGGTAGAAATTACCCATTTTTGCGCCTAAGTTTAAGGCACGAATGGCATTGGCACTTAAGCTACCAAAGCTCATCGCAGAGATGTTTAATATCGATGCGCTATACGGTTGCTTACATTGCTCATTGCCGATGTTAATACGGAATGTTTCAGGAATGGCAGGAATGCAAGGTGACAAGGAGTGATTGATAAAGCGGTAATCATTTTGGTAAACATCAACAATTGAACCAAATGGTTTATCTGCATTTTGGTTTTTTGCACGTTGATAGACCAAGCTACGTTGCATACGAGAAAAGGGCAGTGCATCTTGATCAGATTCAATAAAATATTGGCGAATTTCAGGTCGAAATTCTTCAAATAGAAAACGAAAGTGCCCCATGATGGGGTAATTTTTTAAGATCGAATGTTTGTTTTGTATGACGTCATACAAACCCAATAAACTCAAAAGCCCAGTAATGACCCAGATACTATTCAATAAGGTTTGTGGAATAAAATATTGAATATAATGCGGGGAATAACCTAAATGAAAACTCGAAATGAGTAGGAAGATAAAAATACAAGCAAACCAAATGGAATGCCGAGAAAAAAAAGTATTTAGTAGCTTGTGGCGAATAGTTTGCGCTGGACTGGCCATATTTTGAAAAATCTTATTCAGCTCATTTGCTCATAATTTGCCGAGTTTATGCACAATGCTCAAGCTTTAATTTGTTGATTCAGTGTAGCATTTATAAAAAGCAGCACTCAAGTTGGATGAAATTTTCATTTAAAGCCAAATCAGATAAGAAAAGCAGGAATGTTCTTTAAGAAAATTTGTGAAAAGTAGCGCGGTTCTTGTTATTTCACAGTACGCAAAATGGAGGTTAAAGTGATTTTACTTTCTAAACACGAGGTGCTGAATATGACTATGAAATCTATTCGTTATAATAATGCCGACCTAGCCTGCCTATGTCAGTAATTGATTATAGCCATGAGAAATTAGCGCTATGGCATAAGGTATTCAGCAGATACTTATGCTGTAGTTCCTTTGACCTAAACAACTAAAATTACAAAAATATTCTAAGAAATTATCCAGTCCCAGCGTTGGGACTTTTTTATGTGTTGATAATTTAAGTGAAAATCTAAGCAAAAAATTATGTGCTAAATATTTATTATGAAATAAAAGTTGCTACCTCAAATTTAACATTTCAGGTAGCAGAAAGTCTGAGATCGGTTTAGTCATTGCGTTGTTGTACAACAATAGCGACTTCTTCAGGTTCAATTTTCTGAATCTTTTTACCAAAACTACGCAGCCACCATGTTAATTGAGAGGTAAAAGGTACTGTTGCACTAACTTCAACCGAGCCATCTTCGGTTTTTTGAATCACTTGATCTTTACTTAGCTGACTTTCTTCAAAATAAACAGCCTCTGCTTCAGACATGGTTAATTTGAGCTGAATCATTTCTGTAGGTTTATTAAAGTCTACACGGAAGCCAAGCGCTCCAGAGTCAATATAGGCATCAATATCAAAATCGACAGGGTGTAATGCACGTGAATTTAAGACCGTAGCTGATTTAAATCGATGTAAAGCAAAGGTTTGGATGTCTGTTTTGTCATGACGTGTGCACACCAAATAAATAATTGCACCTTTTTGGACCAAAGCCAGTGGATTTAAAATATAGGTCTTTTCTTCGCTTTGTTGTCCACGACCTTGATACAGACATTCAAGTTGTTTGTCTTGTAGTAAGCCTTCATAAATCGATTGTTGTGCGGCTTTTTCAACTACAGGAGGAATCAATGGCTGAGTAGCTGGCACGATTCGCACGCGGTTAATCCACTGACGGACATTATTTTGCGACGACAGACTTCGACGTGCGAGGTCAAACCAAGGATTCATTTCTTCAATTAAGCTTGGTGGAAGCAAATGTTTTAGGTGTTCCTCAACCATCATAAAGGTGACCGCCTGAGAGCTGGTCATATGTGGCAAGCTTTGAATCGGTGCATCGGAACGCCAACGCCAGCCTTGTGGCGTTGTTTTACTGCTCTCAATTGGGAAACGTAGAGAAATTTGATTTAAGTCACGCTGAATGGTGCGTAGGCTGATATCAATGCCTTCACGGTTCAGTATTTCTTGTAATTCACGAGTACCCATCCACTTACCTGTGGACAGTCGTGAAAGAATTTGCCACTGACGATAGAGGCTGTTTGACGTTTCTTTTTCTTGTGAAGACATAATCTAGTGCTTGAACTTGAACTTAAATAAATAAAATGATGCTGTGGGACACAATAAGAAATCTTCCTGCGTTAAGCAAGTCTTCATCTGAAAAAAACTAAGATGATTTTAATAACGCAATTTGACACAACTTGAGCAGTTACATGCTGTACCGCTTTGCAAAAATGATGCATAAATAATCAAAGAGAAGCAACATATTTATTGATGGCATATATATTGCATTATCTAGTTCATAAAACATGAGAAAAACATGGAGTTGCTATGCTGAAAGAAAATCGTAATACAACTTCAAATGGAATTGAGGGTTATGAGGCAAAGTTGGTCAATACTTCTGTCTCTACATTAAAAAATTTACCTCTTGCTCGAGGACATGCGCTGTTTAATCAATTTAATTCGGATTTTTTTAATGAAATGCGCGACAGCAAAACGGTAGCTAAAGAATCATGCCAACGGATAGAGCAGTGGTTATCACAGCATACACTTGATGAATTAAAACAACTAAATCAGGTAGCAAAACAACATTTTCTCTATGAGGGTATTACCTTTACAGTGTATGGCGAAGATGAAGGCATTGAACGCACTATTCCTTATGATCTTATTCCTCGTGTGATTGCACGAATGGAATGGAATAATTTATCACTGGGCTGCGCACAGCGCGTGAAAGCTCTCAATCTGTTTTTACATGATGTCTACCATCAACAAGATATTTTAAAAGCAGGAATTATTCCTGAAATGCAAGTCTTAACGCATGAAGCCTATTTGCCACAAATGTATATGCATGGGCTAAAAGGTAAAATTTATAGCCAAATCAGTGGCATTGATATCATACGTGATCAATCAGGCGAATTTTACGTCCTTGAGGATAATCTTAGAACACCGTCGGGTGTGTCATATATGCTAGAAAGCCGTAAGATCAGTCAAAAACTGATGCCTGAACTTTGCCAGCAAAGCAACATTATGGGGATTGAGCAGTATCCGCAGCTTTTACGTGAAATTCTTGCAGAAAATGCCTACGTCGATAACCCGTTTATCGTGGTTTTAACCCCAGGGCGTTTTAACAGTGCGTATTATGAACATGCCTTTTTGGCAAGGGAGATGGATGTACCCTTAGTGACATCGCGTGACCTTTATGTAGAAAACGATAAGGTTTATGTGAAAACCATCAAAGGTCGACAACAGGTTGATGTAATTTATCGTCGTGTGGATGATGCTTTCCTCGATCCATTATGTTTCAAACCTGACAGTACTTTGGGCGTAGCAGGGCTCATGTCAGCGTATATGCAACATAATGTGGTCATTGCAAATGCACCGGGAACAGGCGTAGCAGATGATAAATCGATTTATCCTTATGTGGATAAAATGATTCATTTCTACTTAGGCGAACAAGCGATTCTGAAAAATGTGCCGACCTATCAATGTCGTGAGCAGAACGACTTAGACTATGTGCTGTCGAATATCGAAAAATTGGTGGTAAAAGAAGCACAGGGTTCAGGTGGATACGGCATGTTGATCGGTCCGCAAGCCTCTTTACAAGAATTAAATAGTTTTAAAGATAAGGTGGCCGCAGTACCACATTTATATATTGCACAGCCGACTTTAAATTTATCTGTTAGCCCCACTCTAAGTGAGGCAAGTGTTTCGGAACGCCATATCGATTTGCGTCCATTTGTACTGAGTTCTCCATATCGAACTGAAATTGTACCGGGTGGCTTAACTCGTGTCGCGATGCAAGCAGGTTCATTGGTGGTGAATTCTTCGCAGGGCGGCGGTATTAAAGATACGTGGGTAGTAGATGATTTACGCTCATAGCACTCCAGTGAAGGAGCAAAACATGATTTTATTAAACAGTAATGCAGAACATATATTTTGGCTGGGACGTTATTTAGCACGTACTCAATATTTATGCAGTATTTTTCCATTTCAAGATGTCGATACAGCATTGAACTATGCACATGCTTTTTGTTTACCAGCATTTGATGCCGACTCAATGAATGAATTGGTTTTAAATGCGGAGCAGCCGGCGTCATTTTCCAGCCAATTTCAATATGCACAAAGTAATATTCAGGATTTAAGGGGTGTACTTTCAGCAAAAAGTTATGCAGAACTCAGCCGTTTAATTCGTAATGCGAGTGATAACCCGGTTTATATCTGTGACGTGGTAACAGATTGCCAAGATGTTTTAGAGTCCGAATCTGAAGATGTATTTTTATTTTTTAGTTTAGGACAAGCCATAGAGCAGCTTGATCGCCAGTTACGCATGCAGCAGGAGATTCAATACACCCTAGCGAAGATTGAACATATCGTAATCGCTTTGGTTCAGTTTGGCTGGGAAAGCGTGCAAGAGGCATGGCAGGCACTAAAGCAACAACCGAATAGCCAAAATTTTTACCATTTCAGTGATCATATCCAAAATATGTTTGAGGTGGCTGTATGAGGCTCATGATCAACCATCAGACCCATTATGTTTACACTGATGTGGTTAGCAGAAGCATTCAATATATCAAAATGACCCCATCTACTAATGCGCATCAACAGGTGCAAAATTGGGATGTGAGTGTGCCGGGGCAACGTGATATGCAATTGGATACTTTTGGTAATGTGTGGTTGACCACAACGCAGCGCGAACCTTATCTGCAAATGACCATTATGGCGCAGGGCATCGTAGAGATGAATTTGAGTTCAAATGATTCAAATGCGGATGATTTAAACCCGAAATTTTTTTTACAGCCAACGCCGAGTACGCAGTGCGATATTCACATGAAAAGTTTTGCCGATTGTTATGTCCCTCGTATCAATCGTGCCAATCTGATTCGTTTGGCTGAAGCGATCTTGACGCATATTCCCTATGTTTCGAATCAGACATCTGTACGTACTTCTGCAATAGATGCTTTTCATTATAAGCAAGGGGTATGTCAGGATCATAGTCATGTTATGATCGCAATGTGCCGCTATTTGGGTATTCCTGCACGATATATTTCTGGGTATTTATTTGTACCGAATAGTAGCCACCTTGCCAGTCACGCTTGGGTAGAAGTCTATATCGAAAATAAATGGTATTGTTTTGATGTCAGTAATCAGCTATTTACACCACAATCACATATTTATATCGCGATTGGGCGGGATTATTGGGATGTAGCTCCTGTTCGAGGTGTTCGTGATAAAGGTGGTACTGAGTCAATGAGCTCAATTGTACAAGTGTTGAGTTGTTAATCATTTGAGGGATAAAAATGACCTATTGTTGTGCATTACGATTAAAAGATGGCATGGTGTTTGTCAGTGATACACGTACAAATGCAGGAGTTGACCATATTTCAGTTTTTCGTAAACTTTATACCTTTGGTATTGCGGGTGAGCGATTTATTACCATCCAAACCTCTGGGAATTTAGCTACTACACAAGCGGTCATCGGGCATTTACAAAATCAGCTAGAGGTCAAACAAGAGCCGAATTTATATAGTGTAAATACGATGTTCGAAGTGGCTGAATTGGTCGGGCATACCTTAAAAAAAGTTATCTCTGATGTCACCTCAGATATTTTAGAACAAAGTAATTATTACTGTAGTTTATTAGTAGGTGGTCAAATTGGTAGCGCTGATATGCAGCTATATAATATCTATCCGCAAGGTAATTTTATTTGTGCGACACCGGATACCCCATATTTTCAAATTGGAGAAAGTAAATATGGTAAGCCGATACTTGACCGAACTTTGCGTTACGATATGCCACTCGATGAAGCAATGCGTTGTAGCTTAATTTCTTTTGATTCAACGATACGTTCGAATGTGTCTGTAGGTATGCCTTTAGATGCTTTGGTTTATAAAAAGGACAGTTTAGAAATACCAAATGGTAAGCGCATTTATGAAGAAGACCCATACTTCACCATGATCAGTAAAGGCTGGTCAGAAGCATTGCGTCAGGGCTTAATCGAATTGGCAAAACCAACAGCTGACTATTTTCAATAACGATTTGATCAACGAATAGATCAATTTAAAAAGCGAATAAAAAAAGCGAGATAAAAAAAGCCCAGATTTGATCTGGGCTTTTTGATTTGGCTAATTAAGCTAATTTACGTACAGGGCGCGCACTCATACGGCATAATAATTCATAGCCAATGGTTCCGTTCGCTTCTGCAACGTCATCAACTAAACGGTCTTTACCCCAAAGCTCAACTTCAGTGCCTATTGGTGCATTCATACCAGTGATATCAATCGCAATCATATCCATTGCAACACGACCAATCACACGTGTTTTCTGTCCTTGAATAGATACATAGTTTTGTTTAGGGAAGGCACGTGGATATCCGTCCCCATAACCAATCGAGACAATCGCAAGATTCATTTCTTGCTCTGCAACAAAAGTCGATCCATAACCCACAGATTCACCAGCTTGAATGGTATTTAGAGCTATGACTTCAGCGGTAAACGTCATCACCGGTTTAAGATCTAACACTTCTACAGAACGATCTGAAAAAGGTGTTGCGCCATATAGCATGATGCCTGGGCGAACAAAATCAAAATTCAGTTCTGGCCATTTGAAAATTGCAGCTGAGTTACAGCACGAACCCATGATTGGCGCACAGGCTTCTTTTACGTGTAAAAATTGTTCACGTTGTTGGTCATTTAGTGGATGATTTTCTGCGTCAGCATTGGCAAAATGCATAGTCAGTACGCAAGTAAAACCTTCCGCCTTTAATGCATTGATAACATCAATAATTTCAGGCACTTTAAAACCTAAACGGTTCATACCGCTGTTGAGTTTAACCCAAACTTTCAGACCTTGAGCGATATAAGCATCTTTATGCTCACGTAACCAATCTAGTTGTTGCTGATGATGCACCACACATTCAATTTTTTTATCGATGATAATTTGCATTTCATCATCTGAAAAAATCCCTTCAATGAGTGTAATTGGCTGTTCATAACCCAGTTCACGAATTTCTAAGGCTTCTTCTAGGCAGGCAACACCAAAGGCATCACTGTCTTTTAAGGCTGCTAAGCAGTCTTTAACTCCATGTCCATAAGCATTAGCTTTCACCATACTTACAATTTTAGCGGTTGGGGCAAGTTGTTTGACACGGTTTAAATTATATTGAAGTGCTTGTTGATCAATATAAACTGTAGCTTGGCGCACCCTAAATACTCCTACAGGGTCGATGAATTAATGGATGATAAAGAGTCTTTACTCTTCATCATCATACTGAGCATAAAACTCAGGGGAGAGGTTACTAAATTTGGTGTATTGACCTTCGAAGGCAAGACGCACAGTACCAATTGGACCGTTACGCTGTTTACCAATAATAATTTCTGCAGTACCTGCTTCTTTAGACTCTTTGTTATAAACCTCGTCGCGGTAAATAAACATGATCAAATCGGCATCCTGCTCGATTGCACCCGATTCACGTAAGTCGGACATCACTGGGCGTTTATTAGGACGGTTTTCCAGTGATCGGTTCAACTGTGACAGTGCAATTACTGGGCAGTGCATTTCTTTAGCCAGTGCTTTTAAGCTTCGGGAAATTTCCGAGATCTCGCCAACACGGTTATCGCCCATACCGGGTACTTTCATAAGCTGCAAGTAATCGACCATGATACAGCCAAGTTTACCGCCGTGCATTTTGGCAATTCGTCGAGCACGGGCACGTACTTCCGTTGGCGGTAGTGCAGATGAGTCATCGATATACAAATTCTTTTCTTGTAGATGCACAATAGTACTGGTCACTTTTGACCATTCATCAGCATCCATTTTACCTGCACGCAAATGCCCTTGATGTACACGACCGAACGAGGATATCAAACGCATCGCAATCGAGTCCGCGGGCATCTCCATAGAGTAAACTAGAGCGGGCAGGTTATTATTAAACAGCACACTTTCAACCAAGTTCATGGCAAAAGTGGTTTTACCCATCGATGGACGGGCCGCCACAATAATCAAATCGCCTGCTTGCATACCTGAGGTTTTATTATCTAGTTCAACAAATCCAGTGGTTAAACCCGTGATACTGCCTTCAGTTTGTGAAAGTTCATTCAACTTATCAAAAACACTAGCAACGACAGAGTTAATAGCTTTAGGGCCTTGTGCTTTGGCGTTGTTGTTGTGTTGCTCGGCAATCGAGAAAATATTGGTTTCTGCGAGATCTAAAATTTCACTGACCGTACGACCCTTGGTGTCATAGGCATTTTGTAAAATTTCTGAGCTGACTTTAATCATGCTGCGTAAAGTGGAAAATTCTTTAATTTTTGCAGCATACGTTTCAAGGTTATAGAAACTTGAAGGTGAATCTGACATGAGTTGCATCAGATATTCTTCGCCACCAGCTGCATCGAGCAAGTTTTGTTTAATCAGCCAGTCATTGACCAAGACCGCATCATAAGGTGAGCTATCTTTTGACAGTTGATCGATGGCACGGAAAATATATTTATGACGGGTCGCATAAAAATCAGCTTCAGTCAGTACATCACCCACTTGCTCAAAAGATTCTGCAACGGTCATCAGTGCAGCAAGCACGGCTTGTTCAATCGCAAGGTTATGGGGTGGGGTACGAAACTCTTTCAACGAACTTTGTTCTGTGGTTTTTGCTGTTGGCGTAGAGTTTGGCTTGCTGGCATTCGCCTGTGACATAAAAATCCCTGATGCTGAAACCATTTAATGTGATGGAAATGGGTGCTAATTACAGTTTTTTCAACTCTTCATTGAACTGAAATGATAGGCGTTTTCTACAGAAATGCGAACAAGTATTTCCGATTAATTCGTCATACATTGAATTGAATGAAGAGTTAAAAATATAAAAAAGTTGGAGCACTATTTTTTACAGATAAAAAAAGAGCATGCGTAAGCATGCTCTTTTCTTTGCAAGAAATTACTCAGCTACGATAGTAACTAGAACTTCTGCAACAACATCATGATGCAATTGGATTGCGATGTTGAATTCACCAGTGTTGCGAAGCGCACCATTTGGTAAACGAACTTCTGCACGGTCTACAACAAGACCAGCATTAGTTAACGCGTCAGCGATGTCACGAGTACCGATAGAACCGAATAGTTTACCTTCGTCACCAGCTTTAGCAGTGATCACGATGTTAACTTCGTTCAATTGGTCAGCACGTGCTTGAGCAGCAGCTAATACTTCAGCTTCTTGTTTCTCAAGTTCAGCACGACGAGCTTCAAATGCAGCAGTGTTAGCTTCAGTAGCAGCAACTGCTTTACCTTGAGGGATAAGGAAGTTACGGCCGTAACCAGCTTTAACTGAAACTTTATCGCCTAATTTACCAAGGTTTTTAATGCGTTGTAATAAGATAATATCCACAGCTCAACCTCACTTATGATTGTCAGTGTAAGGGATCAAAGACAAGTAGCGAGCTTGTTTGATAGCAAGCGCTAATTGACGTTGGTAACGAGCTTTAGTACCTGTAATACGGCTAGGAACAATCTTGCCGTTTTCAGTGATGTACTGTTTTAAAGTGTCGATATCTTTGTAGTCGATGTACGTAACGTTCTCAGCTGTAAAGCGGCAGAACTTGCGACGACGGTAAAAACGTGCCATGTTATGTTCTCCTTATGCTTCAGCAGAGTCTTGAGCTTGTTGTGCTTCTTCACGTTGAGCTTTACGCGCACGTTTTTCTTCAGCACTCTTAGCCAATAGTGACTCTTCAGTGATAGCGTTTTCACGACGGATGATAAGGCTACGAATGATTGCATCGTTATAACGGAACAATTCTTCTAGCTCATCAAGAGTAGTTTGACCACACTCAACATTCATAAGAATGTAGTGAGCTTTGTGGATCTTGTTGATTGGGTAAGCCAATTGACGACGGCCCCAGTCTTCAAGACGGTGAATTTGACCTTCAGCTTCTTTGATGTGAGTTAGGTAACGTTCTACCATACCCACAACTTGATCGCTTTGGTCTGGATGTACCAATAGTACGATTTCGTAGTGACGCATTGTCAGCTCCTTACGGTTTAGGCAGCCCCAATCGTTAATTGATTGAAGCAAGGAGTCACAACCAAAGTTGTGTCGCAAAATTTGCGAAGCGTGAATTTTAGAGCGTTTAGGTTTGAAATACAAGGCATACACCTAAAAAGGCTTAATTATTTTGTGGTTTAATGACTATCTTTAATACACAGCTAGAATCGGATGCAGATTGTAAAATAGGAGATATGTTTTTAATTGCGGGGAGCTTATCTTGTATTTGATGAGTTACGATCATATAGACGTTGTAATGATATAAATTTGATTTAAATTAAAGATCTTTTGTCATATTTGATTGTAGATATCGATTTGAATGCTAATACGAATATGAAATATTTTTGTACTTGTCTGAAATCTATTGTACATGGGTGGATATAGGGAGAATCAGCGTTAAAACAGTTTTAGTATGTATAGCAGTATTTCGACTTAAATTTTTGCTTTGCATTGAAGATGCCTAGAAATAAAAAAAGATAGAGTAAAACTCTATCTTTTTAAAAAAATACAATTGGCTTTAGAGGGGCAGTGGAAGTGAAACTAAAAATTAAACTAATCACTGTGATCAATTTGACTGAAAACATGAAATATTGTTTTGCCCAAATTTGATCATCTTCAGCTTTGAATCCTTGAATGGTCAGATAAATCCAATACAGACTTAAGGCATTCAGGACAATCATATAAATCCAATTTGCATAACCAAAAAAGAATAAACCATTCATGGTCATGCAGAACAAAAACACATAAACCAAAGACTCAACTTTGGTACGGTGAATTGAACGAGCTACAGGTAAAATTGGAATACCTGCATTTTTGTAGTCATCAAATCGGTAAACAGCAATTCCCCAAGAATGAGGCATTTGCCAAAATGCATAACCAATAAAAATCAGTAATGCACCTAAATCAAACTGGTTTGCAACAGCCGTATACCCGATTACAGGTGGCGCTGCGCCAGAAAGACTACCGATAATGGTTTGATGGATTGTTGTTCGTTTTGTCCATAAGCTGTAAAAACCAACGTATACGACAAAACCAATAACAGCAAAAAGAAAAGCGTAAGCATTTACCCAGAACCATAAAATGCTAAAACCAATTACACCTAAAACTAAAGCAAAAACTAAAGCAACAGGAATCGAGATTGATTTTTTTACCATCGCACGATTTTGTGTGCGTTGCATTTTTGAGTCGATGTCTTGGTCAATAACGTTATTGACAACACAACCAGAAGCGACCACAAAGAGGGTGCCTAAGAGGGTAAGAAGCAACAGAAGGAAATCTACAGAACCTTGGGCAGCTACAAAGTAGCCACCCAAAGCGGTAACAAAGTTACCAAAGAGAATTCCTGGTTTAGTCAGGAATAAATACTTTTTCAGCATGACGACCAGTTTAGATCATCATGTTGAAGTGAAGGTAGTTCATAATCCACACAGAACCTACTAAAAGGATAGCAATTGTGAGGATTGTATAAACAAATGCAATCACGTTCCAGCGTTGCTCTGAAGAAGAGTTCATATGCAGGAAGTAAACTAACTGAATAAGAACCTGAGCAACCGCAGTAATCGCGATTACGGCAACCAATAGACCACGGCTAAAACCACCTGCCATTACCATACCGAATGGAATTACGGTAAGTAGAACAGAAAGGATAAAACCGATTGTATATTGTTTAACGTTACCGTGAGCTGCACCAGCAGAGTTATGATCGTGACTCATTAGATAACTCCCATCAAGTAAACAACGCTGAATACACAGATCCAAACGATGTCAAGGAAGTGCCAGAACAAGCTTAGGCAAGCAAGACGACGAGTGTTTGGAAGTGTCAAACCATATTTCTTGATTTGGAACATCAACACAAGCATCCATACCAAACCAGAAGTTACGTGAATACCGTGCGTACCAACTAAAGTAAAGAACGCAGATAAGAACGCACTTGTGCTTGGGCCATGACCAGCATGAACTAAATGATTGAACTCATAAAGTTCCATGCCAATGAAGGCTGCACCAAATACCCAAGTAACTGCTAACCAAGTTAAAACTTGACCAACATTTTTCTTGTATGCTGCAAGAACAGCAAAACCAAAAGTTACAGAAGAGATAAGAAGGGCGAAAGTTTCAGTTAAAACGAAACCTAAAGATTCACCAAACAGCTCTTGTGCACTTGGCGTACCCACTGGAACGTGGCTACTTAATACAGCGAACGCGATGAAGAGTGTCCCGAAAAGAACCAAGTCACTCATCAAGTAAGTCCAGAAACCAAAGACAGTGATGTCAGTATCATCGTGATGATGATGTTCGTCATGTCCGTGGTTGTCGTGATGAAGTACTTCAGCCATTGTCTTAGTCCTTCTTCAAATGTTTTTCAAGAAGCGCGTAGCGTTCATTTTCAATACGTTCAACTTCTGCAGCTGGAACATAGTAGTCCACTTTCTTAGTGAAAGAAGAAACGATGAAGCTGATAATTGAAGCAATGAAAGTTACAACGACTAACCACCAGATATGCCAGATTAATGCGAAGCCCATAACTGTAATAAACATTGCAATTACGAAACCTGCCGCACGGTTTGTAGGCATATGGATGTCTTCGTATGTAGTTGGCTTAGCGTAAGCAACACCATTTTCTTTGTCAGTCCAGAAAGTATCAATACCATTGATCTTTGGAAGATAAGCAAAGTTATAGAATGGTGAAGGAGATGAAGTAGCCCACTCAAGAGTACGACCATCCCAGATATCGCCAGTAACGTCCATGTTGTCTTTGCGTTGAAGGAAACCAACAACGATTTGCATAACAAAACAGAAGATACCGATAGCAACCAATACAGAACCAAATAAAGCGATCGCTAAGTACGGATCCCATTCAGGGTTGTCATATGTATTCAAACGACGAGTCATACCCATGAAACCAAGGATATAAAGTGGCATGAATGCAAAGTAGAAACCGAAGAACCAGAACCAGAACGCTGCTTTACCCCAAGTTTCATTCAATTTCCAACCAAACATTTTTGGCCAGTAGAAAATGATACCCGCGAACATCGCGAACACTACACCACCAATAATTACGTTATGGAAGTGAGCGATAAGGAATAAAGAGTTGTGTACTAAGAAGTCCGCTGGTGGAACTGCCATTAATACGCCTGTTAAACCACCAATACCGAAAGTCACAAGGAAGCCAAGTGTCCAAAGCATTGGAGTTGTATAGGTGATGCGGCCCTTGTACATGGTGAATAACCAAGAGAAGATTTTCACACCAGTAGGGATCGCAATGATCATGGTCATGATACCGAAGAACGCGTTAACGTTGGCACCAGCACCCATTGTAAAGAAGTGGTGAACCCATACAACTAGTGAAAGAACACCAATTGCTACAGTTGCGTACACCATAGATTTGTAGCCGAACAACGCTTTGCGTGAGAACACAGCAGTAACTTCTGAGTAAATACCAAAAGCTGGTAATACCAAGATGTAAACTTCCGGGTGACCCCAAGTCCAAATCAAGTTTACATACAACATTGGGCTACCACCCATGTCATTTGTAAAGAAATGGAAGCCGAAGTAACGGTCAAGTGAAAGCATTGCAATAGTCGCAGTCAAAACTGGGAATGTTGCAACGATAAGCACTACAGTAACTAATGCAGTCCAAGTGAAAATAGGCATGTCCATAAGTTTCATGCCAGGCGCACGCATTTTGATGATGGTAACGAAGAAGTTAACACCAGTAAGAAGCGTACCTAGACCAGAAACCTGAAGTGCCCAGATATAGTAGTCTACACCTACACCTGGAGAGTATTCGATGCCAGAAAGTGGAGGGTAAGCCATCCAACCTGTTGCAGCGAATTCACCAATTGCAAGAGAAGCCATCATCAAGCCCGCAGCGCCGGCGAATAACCAGAAGCTAAGAGAGTTTAATAATGGGAATGCTACGTCACGTGCACCAATTTGAAGTGGTACAGCAACGTTCATTAAACCAACAACTAGACCCATTGCTACGAAGAAGATCATGATTACGCCATGGGCAGTAAAGATCTGGTCATAGTGTTCTGGGTGTAAGTAACCTTCACCGCCACCTTTTGCAAGGAACAGTTGAAGACGCATCATAATCGCATCGGCAAAACCACGCACAAGCATGACAATTGACACGAGGATATACATGATACCAATTTTTTTATGGTCTACAGATGTGAACCATTCGTTCCACAAGTAGCCCCATTTTTTAAAGTAGGTGATACCAGCAACAATTGCGATACCGCCAAGGATCATCATTGCAACAGTAACCAACACGATTGGGTCGTGTGGAATTGCATCTGGTCCTAACTTACCTAATAAGCTCATGTCTTATTCCCCTGCAACAGTCGCATGTTCAACGCCTGCATGAGCTTCAGAAGCAGCAGCTTCGTGTCCAACAGTAGCTGTATGATCAGCACCGTGGTAGTTGCTCATGTATTTGTTAATCACTGATTCGAACAATTTAGGTTCAACTGAAGAATAGTAAGTCACTGGGTGTGGCTTAGTAGGGTAAGGCTTCATTGCTTCAGCTAGAGCCTTCTCTTCAGGAGTAGTTGCTTTGGCAACTAAAACTTCGATCTGGTGTTTAGAACGGTTGCCGTCACGTAAGGTTGCAAATTCAGCTTGGTCTAAAACAGTTTTTTGAACCGCTTCAGGATTAACTGAAGAACCATTACCGGCTTTAACAGCAGAAACCCATTCAGCAAACTGAGCATCAGTCACAGCATGTGCACGGAAGCGCATTTGTGAGAAGCCATAACCTGAATAGTTAGAAGAGAAACCACGGAAGCCTTCAGCAGGACTAGTTTCATCAGCTAATAAGTTCAAGTGAGTTTGCATACCTGCCATAGCATAAATCTGACCACCTAACGCTGGAATGAAAAATGAGTTCATTGTGAAGTTAGATGTTAAACGAAGGCTTACAGGAGTTTTCTCAGGGAAGCGGATCTCGTTTACAGTCGCGATGCCTTGTTCAGGGTAGATGAAGATCCATTTAAATTGTTCAGCAATAACTTGAACAGTTAAAGGAGCTTTATCTGACTCGAGTGGACGGTAAGGGTCATACTTGTGGGAACCCCACCAAGTTAACCAAGCTAAAATAGCGATAATAATTACGGGAATACCCCAAACTACAACTTCAATTGCAGTCGAGTGTGCCCAAGTAGGTGCATAGTCTGCATCTTTATTTGACGCGCGATATTTCCAACCAAACCAAAGAGCCATAAGTGCTGATGGAATAACTACCAACAACATTAGGTAGATCGCAGTAAGCATGAGGTTTGACTGACCTTCAGCAACTGGACCTTTTGAGTTTAGAAGTACCATATCACCACCACACCCAGTTAAGAGTGCAGCGATCGCAGATAAAGACAATACAGCTAAAATTGTTTGTCTCATTTTACAACCTCGGTGAAGAGTCCCATTCCCTAATTTTTAAAATTGGGATAGCGAATAAAGTGTCGCATGATTGTGATTTTTCAGATATGAAAAAAAGTTCACAATGATGTGACACCGCTACGTTGTAGGGCATTATGCCTGATATCGGCAAACTAAGCTATACATAAAGATGCTTTAAATGACTGTATTAAAACCCTATTTTGTTGGTCGGGATTGTGTTTTTTTTATCTGAATTTTATTTTAATTTCAATGTAATGCACAAAAAAGGGATGAGAAATTCATCCCTCAATAAAAGTGAAAGTTATTGGTTTATTACTTTGGTTTTTGCTAACTTGTCATGCAAAGTTTGACGCTTTTTGCCGAAAATAAAAACGGAATCAATGATTGCGCTTAAAGGCATCGATAAAAAGTTCAGAAAAATAAATAAAACACTACGTAAAGTGAAGCCACGCATGAGGTTGACAGGTTGGCTGGTTTCGGCATCTACGATTTTAATTTTGGTGATTTTTTTACCAATACTTTGACCAGATTTAGCAATCAAATACGCTTGAATGAAAAGCATAATGAAGAGGTAAGCAAACATTGCAATCCAAGCTTGGTTGGGAAACATCTCAACCATTTGTGTTTGTAGTGCTTGTAAAACATTAGGGTCAGCATTTGGGGTCATTACAGCTTGCATAAACTGTTCATTTAGATTGGCAAATTGTGTCTTTTCACTTGGATTAAAAAATGCCGTTAAGATAAAAGTTGCCGGTATCCAAAGCAGTAAATCAACGATCTTAGCCAAAACACGTTTAGGAATACTTGCTAGGCTAGTTTGCAATTTTACAGCCTGAGGTTGTGTGTAGGTATTTGATGGCGTAGTTGTAGTTTGATTTGATTCGAATGCTGTCGGTGCTATATAACCTGCAGGCATATAAACCAACTGACCTTGAGTGAGTTCACCTAAAGCTTTCCATTCGGTCATACCTTGGTGCCAAACCAAGTCCGTGAGTAACACTTGTTGGCTCGCGAGCATTTGGTTAAGTTGTTCTAAGGTATAGGGACCAGCTTGTTGGTTATTTCGTGCCAAGTAAATCTGCATAAAACTAAAATCTCAAAAAACGTCTGTAAAAGTATAAATAAAAAAAAAGACCCACATGTGGGTCTTTTTTTAACACAGTTTATTAAGCTTGTTGAGCTTTTTCTTCAGAAAGGAAGAACCAAGTGTCTAATACTGAGTCTGGGTTAAGCGAAACAGACTCAATGCCTTGTTCCATTAACCATTTAGCTAGGTCAGGGTGATCTGAAGGGCCTTGACCACAAATACCTACGTATTTGCCAGCTTTACGACAAGCATGGATTGCCATAGAAAGAAGTGCTTTAACGGCTGGATCACGTTCATCAAATAGGTGAGAAACGATACCAGAGTCACGGTCTAGACCGAGTGTTAACTGAGTTAAGTCGTTAGAACCGATAGAGAAACCGTCGAAGTGTTCAAGGAACTGTTCAGCCAATAATGCGTTAGTTGGAAGTTCACACATCATGATCACTTTAAGACCGTTTTCACCACGTTTAAGACCGTTAAGCGCTAACAATTCAATAACACGTTTCGCTTCAGCAACAGTACGTACGAAAGGAATCATGATTTGAATGTTCGTTAAGCCCATTTCGTCACGTGCTTTTTTCAGTGCGCGGCATTCAAGTTCGAAGCAGTCACGGAAATTGTCAGACACATAACGGCTTGCACCACGGAAGCCAAGCATTGGGTTTTCTTCTTCAGGTTCGTATAACTTACCACCGATTAAGTTTGCATATTCGTTTGACTTAAAGTCAGACATACGAACAATCACTGGTTTGTCAGCAAACGCTGCAGCAAGTGTAGAAATACCTTCAACTAGTTTTTCAACATAGAATTCGATAGGAGATGCATAACCCGCAGTACGTGACATTACAGCAGCACGAGTTTCACGTGGTAGGCTGTCAATATTAAGCAATGCTTTAGGATGTACGCCGATCATACGGTTGATGATGAACTCAAGACGAGCAAGACCAACACCTTCGTTAGGAATTTGAGCAAAGTCAAATGCGCGGTCAGGGTTACCTACGTTCATCATAATTTTGAACGGAAGTTTAGGCATAGATTCGATAGAATTACGTTGGATTTCAAAGTCCAAAGCACCTTCGTAAATAAAGCCTGTGTCACCTTCAGCACAAGAAACAGTCACTTCTTGACCGTCAGTCAATACTTCAGTCGCATTACCACAACCTACGATTGCAGGAACACCAAGCTCACGTGCAATAATCGCAGCGTGACAAGTACGGCCACCACGGTTAGTGACAATCGCAGCTGCACGTTTCATTACTGGTTCCCAATCTGGGTCAGTCATGTCAGATACAAGTACGTCGCCGTCTTGAACTTTGTCCATTTCTTTGATCGAAGTCACGATACGAACGCGACCAGAACCAATACGTTGACCGATTGAACGACCTTCACAAATAACATTACCTTTTTGTTTAAGAAGGTAGCGTTCCATTGTGCCCACGTTTTGGCGGCTCTTCACAGTTTCAGGACGTGCTTGAACGATATAGATTTGGCCATCATCGCCATCTTTCGCCCATTCGATGTCCATTGCTGAACCGTAATGGTTTTCAATGATCAATGCTTGTTTAGCAAGTTCTTGAAGTTCGTGGTCATTTAAAGCGAATTGTTGACGATCTGCTTTTTCAACGTCTACAACAACCACTGATTTACCAGCAGCGCCTTCTTCACCATAAATCATTTTTTGGTGTTTAGAACCAAGGTTACGACGTAATACAGCGTGTTTGCCTGCATTTAAAAGTGGTTTAGATACATAGAATTCGTCAGGGTTTACAGCACCTTGTACAACCATTTCACCCAAGCCATAAGAAGCTGTGATGAAAACTGCGTCGCGGAAACCAGATTCTGTATCTAGTGTAAACATTACACCAGCTGCACCTGTTTCAGAGCGAACCATGCGTTGAACACCTGCAGATAACGCAACGACGTCATGTGCGAAATTTTGGTGTACACGGTAAGAAATTGCGCGGTCGTTATAAAGTGAAGCAAATACTTCTTTAATCGCAATAAGGACGTTGTCGATACCACGGATGTTCAAGAAAGTTTCTTGTTGGCCAGCAAATGAAGCATCTGGTAAGTCTTCTGCTGTTGCAGATGAGCGAACGGCAACCGCAATATCAGGGTTGCCGTTTGAAAGAGCTGTGAAAGCCTCACGAATTTCTGTTTCAAGTTCAGCTGTAAGCGGAGTGTCTACAATCCATTGACGGATTTTTGCACCAGTTTCAGCAAGTGCATTTACATCGTCAACATTGAGTGCAGCAAGTTCAGCGTTAATTTTAGCGTTTAGGCCACTTTGCTCGAGGAATTCACGATATGCTTGAGCTGTAGTAGCAAAACCACCAGGAACAGATACACCAGCATTTGCTAGATGGCTGATCATTTCACCTAATGATGAGTTTTTACCACCCACGAGTTCTACGTCGTGTTTCCCTAATTTTTCTAGACCAATTACGCGCGCTTCCAAAGTTGTTACTCCACTTTTGCAGTATTAATCACTATCTTGGCATGAAATTATAACAAATTACTTAGCATTCTAAATTTACTAAGTGACAGTCATGTAAGATGGTTTACTATAAAGATTATATAGCACTAAGACAAATTTTGGAGGAGAATTTTAATGTCAGAAGGTAAACAGATTCAGCGTAGTGTTTTCTTTGTTTCGGATGGTACCGCGATTACTGCAGAAACCCTTGGACACTCACTGTTAGCACAGTTCCCTCATGTAGATTTTGACATTCATATTATTCCATATATTACCTCTGAAGAAGCTGCTACAAATGTGGTTGCAGAGATCAATCTTAGAGCGCAGCAAGACGGTCAAAAGCCTTTGGTGTTTGATACCCTTGTAGACCCGTATGTACGTGACATTATTAATACTGCAAATGCGATAAATCTTGATGTTTTTGAAGGGCTTATTAGTAAATTGTCTGACGAGTTGGGCACTGCACCTACGACTTTAGTCGGTCAGACCCATGCAGTAACAGATTCTGAGTCTTATAAAGCACGTATTGATGCGGTGCATTTTGCTTTAGATAACGATGATGGGGCACGTACTCGTCATTATGATAAAGCAGATTTAATTTTAATTGGAGTATCACGTTCGGGTAAAACACCAACTTCAATCTATCTCTCTTTGCAATTTGGTATTCGTGTAGCTAATTATCCTTTGACAGAAGAAGATTTGGATGACAATCGTTTACCTGCAGTTTTACGTGAGCACAAACATAAGTTGTTTGGCTTGATGATTGATGCAGAGCGCCTTGTAGCAATTCGTTCAGAGCGTAAGGCCAATAGTCGTTATGCAAGTTTTAGTCAGTGCCAAATGGAACTACGTGCGATTGAAGGTATTTATATTTCTGAAGGAATCAAATACTTAAACGTGTCAGAAATGTCGATTGAAGAAATTTCAACACGTGTTTTACAAATGACCGGACTGAAGCGTCGCATTGGTTAAGTGTAAATTGAGCCACTTTGGTGGCTCTTCTGATGATAATAAATTACTGTATAAATTATATAAAAATAGTATTAATTTCTGGTTTGTCATACTTTTAATGAATGATAAATATTTAAGATATTGATGAAAATTTTCCTCAATATTTAGACTTAAATTTTAAGCAATTTTTGCATTCATTTGTGTACCAGTTCGATGAATTTCTTTGGCTGAAAATTTATAAAATATGGCCAAATTGACAGCACAAATCTTTTATAAAAATCCGTGTTTTGCTGTATTTTTATCTATGAATTAAGCCTGAATAATCCACTTGATATGAGTTGTATAAATACAAGATTTAGCTAATATGGTTTAATATTTAATCAATTTTTCAATAATACTGATTTAACTGCTAAAAAAATAGGCAAAAAATAGAATAAAAAATAATCAAACAGTTGCTTTTGGATACTAAATATAAAGAAATGGCACCATTTATTTAATTGATGTGGGTGAAAAATAGTCAAATTAATAACATTCAGGCTCTAAACTCCGATATAAATTGATATTTAAACTGGATTTCAATCTGTTATTTTCCTATTAAATATAGATAACAATATAGGTAAATATCGGTTGAACATAAGCATCAATATAAATTTTTCAACTTACAGTTAAGGAGTAAATAGAGCTGTGTAAAAAAATAAGCACTGAAAAAATTATTGGTTTGACTAATCTTCTTATAGCTATATTGATCATAATTATTTCAAAGTTACACCTCTATAAACTCGCTCTATCTACAGGTGTAGTGCTGATGCATGATTTATGCAATAGAGCTGATAAAGCTATTTTTCATTTATGAGTTTATAAGAATTTTTAGCCTTATCGAATTGAAGTATCCAATATAGCAGGGGAGCTACCAAAAGCCGCCAGAGATGGCTTTTGGTATTGTGATTTTTGATCAATCACAAAAATTTAATAGATGTCATGTGAAAATAATTGCAATATCATTACTTTTCTTTGGATTGGTTAGATTCACTGCGAACAATGACATCACACTCAAACGTATGCTCATCTAAAGCCGTGATTGAATTACTCTGAATTTTTGCAATTGGCCAAGTATTTAAGATGCAGTTTGGCTGCTGTAATGCTGCATAATAATGATCAGATTTTAGGAAGGTTTTGTTCTGAATTGCGGTATTTGGACTGAGTAAATGTCTTAACCAATGGTTCGGCACTTGATCTTCTAAAAAGCGAATCGCCAAAATACTCTTAATACGATTGCTAAATAAACGTCGATTTTTTGCAATCAGTGGGTGCTGGATTAATTTATTCAGTAGACGTTCGGTGCGTGGTAAGACAAATTGCGGTTTGATTTGATAGACCATGATGTTATCTGCAACCTGACATAGATGGTGCAATTCAGAGACCACATGCTGATCTATCCCAATAATTGCGATTTTTTGCTTCTTAAAGTCATAATCTTTGATCTGTTCTGAACTGATGATCGTTCCACGAAAGTGTTCAAAATCCTCTAGATGATTATTAAAAATATGGTGGGTTGCATCCTGCTTGTTGGCCATATTTATTCCTTGTCTTTTGTTTTTTTAGTTGAGTCTTAGATAGGAATATATTCTGTGATGGGCCAGTCGGGGTAAAGCGTTTTTTCAGTCTGATGAGTCATACAATTTGTCTAGAATTGATTTGCTTGGCCCTTGTCATTTATACATTTCTAGGAGTGAACTGATTTTTTTATGCGTTGTAGTTCATTAACCGCTCAAGCAGATCGATAAAACAATGAGCGACCTGCATGAACAGCTTTTGAGATCTATAAATTTTGTGAGTTTTAAAGTGGTTCATCATCTGATGAGTTATAGTCAAGCTGACTCGTGGTTGAATGTTTAAGTTCGGGTTGATCTGTATGGGTACGTAAATAGTCCATATCACGAATATTTTTTTGTACAGCAACTGCACCAAACAGACTCATTAGGAAAGCCATCATGTAAAAACCTTTTTCACTTAATGCCAGTTCAGCATTCCATAGACCAATGGCAAGAAGTACGAGGCAAATAATGACGGATACCCAGCACAGTCCAAAGTAGATTGCAGTGACATGCATTCCTTCTAAACGGTCACGAATGATTTTTTGTAGTGAAACCGATGAAAATAATCCATAAAGCAATAAAATGAGATAAAAGCCTTTTTCATTCAACATCATATTTGCATTGAATAAACCTATGCAAAACACCACAGCGCCTAAGATCAGTGCACACCAACTTGCTGCGATAAATGCGGGTGTGGGTTTATTAATATATTGGCTCATCTGCTTATTTTTCTCTTTGTTTTGCTTATGTTTAATATTTATACAGCAATAAAAATGAGTAAAGCAATTATTTCGTTGAGGCAATGATGGTTTTTAAGTACAGGTTTGGTCGTTGTTAGCCGAAACCATATTATCTGTTGACTGCTATCCGTCTAAAGAGCCACAAAAGACGCAATCACAATTCTACCTTTAGACGGATTAAACGCTTGGATTAGATCATTAAGTTTAGAGTCTTAAGTGAGATCATTTTTGATTTGCATTAAACGCTCGAAGTTTTCAATGCGCTTATCGGTATCGTAAATGTCGCAGGTGAAAATAAATTCATCAACGTCATATTTGGTGAGTAGGTTTTCTAAACCTGCTCGAACGGTTGCATTTGAACCGACTTGTCCCATAGCGTAGAAATTATCAACAGACATCTTCTCTGCAGCAGACCATAAGCCTTGCATACTGTCGACTGGAGCTTTGAGTTTTAAACTTTGACCGCGCATTAAACCTAAAACCCGTTGGTAAGCACTTGTTGCCAGATATTCTGCTTCTTCATCTGTTTCAGCAACAACCGTTGGTACGCCCATAGAGACATAAGGTTGATCTAAATATTCGGATGCTTGGAAATTCTCACGATATAGCTGAATTGCTTGTCCAAGCATGCGTGGTGCGAAATGTGAAGCAAAAGAATAGGGTAAACCTAAACGTGCAGCGAGTTGTGCACTGAACAGACTTGAACCTAAAAGCCATACTGGAACATGTGTATTTTGTCCCGGTGTGGCAATGATGCGCTGCTGTGGCTCAGGTGCTTTAAAGTATTGCAATATCTCAAGGACATCCTGTGGAAATTGGTCTTCGGTTTCCTGACGGCCACGGCGTAGTGCGCGCATGGTGGTTTGGTCGGTACCTGGTGCCCGACCTAAGCCGAGTTCAATACGTCCAGGATATAACGTTTCAAGTGTGCCAAATTGTTCAGCGACAACTAAAGGGGCATGGTTGGGCAACATAATCCCACCTGAACCGAGCTTGATAGATTGTGTATTTGCTAAGAGATAACCGAGTAAAACCGCAGTTGCAGAACTTGCGATGCCATCCATATTGTGGTGTTCGGCTAACCATAGACGCTCATAGCCAAGTTGTTCTGCTTTCTGTGCTAACTGGAGTGCATGTTTGAGTGAAAATTCGATGGTTTTATCATCTCGAACAGGTGCGAGTTCAAGTACTGAAAATTTTGTATCGGTTAGAGTACGCATGTTTTCTCTCAGAGATCTTTATATCGAAATAATACGATATAAAATACCTAATGTATATCGAATAAATTCGATATGGTGTGGGGCGGTGTAAAAAGACAACTTTAGATATATCTAAACTTTTTTTATATACAAAAAAAGCACCCGAAGGTGCTGATTTTTTTCCATTGAAATATATCGATTAACGTTTACCGTTTTTGTACCAACCTAAGTGACGACCATTGTCTCCACGGTAGCCTCGGTCGTTGTAGCTATAATTATTGGTACGATAGCCACGGTTGTTATAACGACGGTCATAGCGATCATCATAACGACCATTATAACGGTCATCATAGCGACGGTCTTCAGACACTTTTTTACCTAGTGCAGAACCACCAGCTGAACCAAGTGCAGCACCGATATAACCACCGTTTGTGCCGCCCATGTTTTTACCTACGGTATAACCACCCGCGCCACCAAGTGCACCACCGATGATGGCACCATTACGGTCACGTTTGTTTGCCGATGCTGCTGCACCTGCACCGCCACCAATTGCTGAACCAATCATTGCGCCAGTTTGGCCGCCAACTTGGTTACCGATTGCTGCACCAACAACACCACCTAAAGCAGATGTTAATGCAGTATTGGTGCTATTACCTGCATGTGTTGCAGTCATAGTAAGTGCTGAAGCGGCAATTGCTGCACTGAATAGAATTTTATTAATTTTCATTTTTAAACTCCTTACGAAGCATGATGTTTATCTGTTGATATCAATATATGAAAACACATAGCGAATATTTGGAGCGTGATGTGAAATAAAATACGTGTTCCGTTGCTGCAATGTAAATTTTGCACTTTATTTCTACATGATTGATGGCTTGGTTGGAGAGAAGGTAAATCTACATATGTATGAGGTGCAATAAATAAAGTTGTATTTATCATTTGAAAAAAGGCGATACATAAAAAAGCACCCGAAGGTGCTATTTTCACTATTCAATAAGGACTCACTAATTTTTGAATTAGTGACGACGACGGTAACGTTTTTTGTATTTACGTTCTTGGTGTTTGTCGTAAGCTTTATCTTTAGAGATTTTATTACCTAGAGCAGCACCACCAGCAGCACCTAGTGCAGAGCCGATGTAACCACCGTTTGTACCGCCCATGCTTTTACCAACAGTATAGCCTGTACCACCACCTAAAGCACCGCCGATAGCAGATTCTGTACGGTTGCGTTTATTACTTGCTACCGCAGCACCACCAGCACCACCAAGAGCGGCACCAATTGTAGCGCCGGTATTACCGCCCATGTTTTTACCAATTGCAGTACCTGCAACACTACCTAATGCACTAGCTGCAGCAACGCGTGTTGTACTATCTGCATTTGCAGACACAGTGAACATAGAAGCAGTTGCTAGAGTGGCTGTCATTAAAAGAGTATTCAGTTTCATAGTTCACTCCATGTCCTTCATAAACGCGAGGACTTTTTCATAATCATTTCGATGGCAGTAAATGTAACAAAACTATTCGTTATAAATATGGAGAGCTTTCTCTTTATTTGGTGATTTGAGTGTCTAGTTTGTATAAGTTTTATTAATATTGTGAAAAAAATGGTCGAATGCAGAAAATCTGTACGACTTTGTGGAGAAAGGTAGGAGTGATGAATTTCACACTTTCTTATCTCGGGTCATTGATAGGCCAAAAAACAATATATATGTCATTTCAGACCCATTATCGGTACACTAGCCCCATTATTTTGAATTTTGGCATATCCGTGAAAGTTTAGCGGTAGAGCCTGTGTATTGAGATTTTTTGAAAAATGAAAGAATCGTTACGTTTACGATTAGATCAGCTCTCTGACCGTCACGAAGAATTAAATGCATTACTCGCAGATGTAGAAGTCATTTCAGACAACAAACGTTTCCGTCAGTTGTCACGTGAGCATAGTGATTTATCTGAAATCACTGAAGTTTGGAAAAAATACCGTCAAGCTGAAGAAGATATTGAGACTGCTGAAGTAATGATGACGGATCCAGATTTTAAAGAGATGGCCGTTGAGGAAATCAAAGAAAATAAAGCTTTGATCGGTCAGCTTGAAGCAGACTTAAACATTCTGATGATTCCAAAAGATCCGAATGATGCGAACTCTGCTTATTTAGAAATTCGTGCCGGAACAGGTGGTGACGAAGCTGCAATTTTCTCTGGTGACTTGTATCGAATGTACAGTAAATATGCTGAATCACAAGGTTGGCGTATTGAAGTGTTGTCTGAAAATGACGGCGAACATGGCGGTTATAAAGAAGTGATTTGCCTCATCAATGGTGAAGGCGTATATGGTCGTTTGAAATTTGAAAGTGGTGCACATCGTGTACAGCGTGTTCCTGCAACAGAGTCACAAGGTCGTGTTCATACTTCGGCATGTACTGTTGCGATTTTGCCGGAAATTGATGTAGACACAAGTGTTGAAATTAATCCTTCAGAATTACGTATCGATACCTATCGTGCATCTGGTGCGGGTGGTCAGCACATTAACAAAACTGACTCTGCGGTGCGTATTACCCATATACCAACGGGTACAGTTGTAGAATGTCAGGATGAACGTTCACAACATAAAAACAAAGCCAAAGCGATGGCGTTATTAGTTTCTCGTTTAGAAAATGCCAAACGTGCGGCGGCAGATGCAGCGACATCTGAAATGCGACGTGACTTGGTGGGTTCTGGTGACCGTTCTGAGCGTATTCGTACCTATAACTATCCACAAGGTCGTATGACTGATCATCGTATTAACCTAACACTGTATAAGTTGGATGCAGTGATGGAAGGTGATTTGACTGAATTGTTAGATAGTTTGCATCGTGAATATCAAGCCGATCAGTTGGCGTTATTAGCACAGCAGAATGGTGGCTAATGAATATTGCACAGGCTTTGGCCTATCGTGGTGAACCTGAGAGTTATGAACGTCAGGAAAATGCGTGGTTGTTAGAGCATATCACCAAGATTGATTCTTTTGATTTAATCATGAAAAAGGATCAAGAATTAACAGCTGAGCAAGAACAACTCTATGTTGAAAGTCTTGCACGTATTACCGCAGGTGAGCCTTTGGCTTACGTCACAGGTTCTCAGCCATTTTGGACGCTAGACTTAAAAGTGACTAAAAATACTTTGGTGCCACGTCCTGATACGGAAGTACTCGTTGAAACTGTACTGCGTTTAGAACTTCCTGAAGATGCTCGTGTGGTCGATTTAGGAACAGGAACTGGTGCTGTAGCGTTATCATTAGCCAGTGAACGTCCAGATTGGTCAATTGTGGCTTCGGATATTTACGAACCTACATTGGAAGTTGCTGAATTTAATGCCAAAAAGCATGATCTTGAACATGTGCAGTTTGTCTTAGGTTCTTGGTTGAAACCCTTTGGTCGTGCTTTCTTTGATGTAATTGTGTCAAATCCGCCGTATATCGATGCTGATGATGTACACATGAAGGATTTGGCAACAGAGCCTGAACGTGCTTTGGTTGCAGATAATCATGGGCTTGCAGATCTTGAACAAATCATTCTTCAAGCCAAAAAACATTTAACCGTGAATGGTTGGGTGGTGCTCGAACATGGTTATGACCAAGGTGAAGCGGTCAGACATTTGTTCTTACAAGCTGGGTATCGAAATGTTCGGACTGTAAAAGATTATGGTGGCAATGACCGTGTCAGTTTAGGCCAGTGGCAACACTGATTTGGTGTTAAAGAAATAGTCAAAAATAAAGCGCATTGAATGCGCTTTATTTTATTTTTTTTCAATTCACATGTGAATATTTGCATGTGTGCATTTGCAAGTGTGGAAAAATACGTTACTTCACCACATCACGCCAACGCAATAGGTATTGTTCTAGATATTTCATCAGGCTATCGGTGATTTTCCCTAAGAGCGCCAATAGAATAATGGCAATAATTACGATATCTGGACGTGAGGTTTCACGACCATCACTGAGCAAATAGCCAATACCTTGCGTGGCTGCAATCAACTCTGCTGCAATCATAAACATCCACGCCAAACTTAAACTATTGCGTAAGCCTGTAAGTATACCCGGTGATGCTGCAGGTAAAATAATCTCACGAATCTGTCTCAAATATTTCAAACGATAAACTTGAGCAACTTCAATGAGTTTTCGGTCTACACCTTGAATTGCTGCAACGGTATTGGTATAGGTCGGGAAAAAAGCACCTATGGCAATGAGGGTGATTTTTGATGATTCATCAATACCTAACCATAAGAGCAGTAAGGGAATCCATGCCAAACTAGGGATAGATTTAATTGCTGAAAATGTAGGTTCCAAAAATGCTTCGGCTTGTTTGTTCAAACCGACTAAGAGTGCAAAAATCAGAGCAAGTCCGCTACCAATAAAAAAGCCTAAAAATACCCGCCAAGTACTAGTCCAGATATGCTGCCAAAGTTCACCTTCAGATAACTCTATAAATGACTGCCAAAGACTACTCGGAGCGGGGAGTAGATACGGTTCGATAACACCATTTTTGACCAAGATTTCACATAGCAGCAATAAAACCACAGGTAGAGCAAGACCTTTTAAAATCAAGATCAACTTGGGTTTTATATGGTTTGATGAATCGGAAGCGGTCGAAACCGCTGTATCGATTTTGGGTTGAGTCAGTGATGATGACATGTTATTTCACAACCTTTTTCGCATAACGTGCTTCAAAAAGTTGGTCAATGACTTGATTGACATTGGTTCCTTTACGAACTAAATCTTCTTCAGTCAAAATCGTGCCAGATTTCTTTAAGGCCGCAATGTGTTTAGCAGTTGGGATATTTTGCTCAAAGTTGGTACGACTTAACTGGAGCTTGGCAACAGCCAATGGAAGCTTAGACTCACGTGCCAATAATTCGGCTAATTTATCTGGATTGGCTTTAGCCCATTGTCGTGCTTGTTCATAGGCTTTAATCACAGCTTCAACGGCTTCAGGACTTTGCTGGCTAAATTGTTGTTTGGTACTTAAAACGCTATAGCTGTTAAAACCCACATTTCTATACAGCAAACGTGCGCCTGATTGTACCTGTGCCGATGCCATGAGTGGATCTAATCCCGCCCATGCATCGACTTGACCACGTTCTAAAGCTGTTTTTCCATCAGGATGTTGTAAATGTACCAATTGCACATCACGTTTATTGAGGCCGACTGTTTCCAACGACTGCAATGTAAACATGAATGGATCGGTTCCTTTGGTCGCTGCAATTTTTTTGCCTTTGAGGTCTTTCAGACTTTTAATCGGAGAGTTTTTTGCCACAAGCAATGCCGTCCATTCAGGCTGTGACTGGATGTATACAGTTTTAATCGGACTGCCATTGGCACGACTCAAAACGGCTGCAAGTCCTGCCGTTGAGGCAAAATCCACACTGCCACTATTGAGATATTCAAGTGAGCGATTACTACCTTGGCTAAAGACCCATTTAATTTGTGTTTTGGGTAATGCTTTTTCTAAGAGTTTTTGTTCCTTCACTACTAAACTGGTCGGTGCATAGTAGGCATAATCCAGTTTAAGTGTCGAAGGAATAGCAGCAAATATAGAGCTACTGAATAGGCTGAATGTCAGCGTAGAAAAAATTAGTTTTGAGCTTTTAAATAGGGAAGTCATATCGTTCACAATCAAGTGTTGAATTATGAGCACATAGATACGACGGAAATATTTCAGAAACAAAACAGAATAAATGCTAAGAATAATAGAAATCGAGATAAGCGTATAAATCAAATATAGGTATTTGATATAAAATACTTTATTGGATTTAATTATGCTGAAATATTGTTATATAAATTAATGTGTAAGCTTGCATGAAAAATGCTTAGATATTTTAGTGTAATGAATATTCAAAAATTATAGTGAATTATAGACGTAACATAATCTTTCCAATAAAAAAGCAGCTTTCGCTGCTTTTTATATGTGATCAATACTTACATTGGGTAATCTTGTAAGCTATCGAAAACTTCAACTTGTTCTAAAGCTGCTGTTTCTACTGCAAGACAGTAAGCAATAATTTTTGCAGTTGCACTCACTAAATTTTCATCTTTTAGATTTGCACCTGCTTGAATTGCTTCAATGTCATCCGCTTGAATATCCAGCGCATGAGCAACTTCAACTGCATTTTCAGTGCTAAAAAATTGTGAGATCAAATTTTGCAAATCGATATCTGCGACAGTTTTAAGCTGTTCATGAAACAGTTCATCAATTGCGTCAATCTGAGTGAAAAGAGAATCTGAAAAGTTTTGAACAAGTTGTTGTTCAAGAACATCAATCATCTTAAGCATAGGAAAGCCTTTCAAGGAGATGCAGGAGAATTGGAAAATAAATAAGCAAAGCGCTTTAAATTGAGTGAAAAATAACCTAATTAGACTAAAGTAGCAATCGTTCAAGGATGAATGGTCAGTCTATTTATTGAATATTTTTAAGTTATTGATTTTCTATTAATTAGATGAATATTCAATTTATAAATAGCGAATATCAAATTTTAGGCCTTGAATTCAGGCGCATTATTTTGTCGATACGCACCGGGACTGACGCCTGTCCATTTTTTAAAAGCCCGATGGAAAGCACTCGGATCATGAAAATTCAGTTCTTCACTGATATCTTGTAAGCTTTTATCGGTATGGGTTAAAAAATCGATGGCGGTATCTCGTCGGATATCATTTTTGAGTTGTTGATAACTCACACCTTCACTTTTAAGACGGCGATGCATTGTGGCTTCCGACATATTCATTTTGACCGCCAACTCATAAAACTCTAACCATTCAGCAGGAGAAACGTCTAACAGTTGTTTACGAATTTGGCTGCTAAGTGCATACGGGTTTTTAAATCGCACTAAGAGGTTTTCAGGTGTTTGTTGTAGGAATTGATACCACGAACGTGTGTCTTGTTTGATTGGAAGGCTTAAATAACTGGCATCGAGCTGTATATAGTTTTGACTGGCTTGGTAATGAATATTTTCACAGAAGCGGACTTTGTAGTCGTGATCATCAAGTGGTGCATCGCATTTAAATTGGATTTGGTTTAATAAAATCCGTTGACCACTTAGCCAGCACAGTAGCGTGTGGATGAGCATCAAATATGTTGCATAGCTGAACATGCGTTTAGGCGCTTGTTGGTCATAGATCACGATATAAGCAAAGTGATCTTCAATGGTTAAATCACTATGCAAGTCATCTAAAACCAGATTTAAAAATTGTAAGATTTGCTTAAGTGCATCCCCCAAGGTGCTGTTATGCATGACCATTTTCGACAGTAGCTTAAAGCTACCACGTCGCATGGCATGCCGATCCATGCCAAAAAATTCATCATCCATCACATCTGCAAGATGAGTCCATAAAGCCGCATATTGAGAAACAGAAACTCTGGTCTTACTTGATAGCAGTAACTCTGAGGGTATACCAGACTTTTGTAAAATAGCAGAAATATCAAAGTGCTTTTTTTGCGCATCGTGTAATGCTTCATGCACCAAGTCGATAGAAATCGTCCCTTTACTGTATTCGAGTCCATGCTTCGGCATATGTGCGGATAGGTCCTTGTTCAGAATTGTCCAAATACATCAGAAAAGATGCAACATTTGGAAATTGTACTGAATAAATTCTCTGTTTACTCTGCATCTTAAGTTGAATTTAAAACAAAACATCATAAATAGGGAAATGCTATGGACATTAAAGGAAAAGTTTTTGTTGTGACAGGTGGTGCATCAGGACTAGGCGCTGCGACAGCAACACATCTGATTGGCTTGGGTGCCAAAGTGATTATTGTGGATATGAATCATGAACATGGCGAAGCGATGCAACGTCAACTGGGTGATCATGCGAAATTTGTTCAATTGGATGTTACCGATGAACAAGCGGTCGGCTCTTTCTTTACACAAGTTGAAGCGGAATTTGGTCAACTCAATGGATTAGTGAACTGTGCAGGTATCGCACCCTCTGCAAAAGTTTTAGGTCGTGACGGATTACATGATTTGGCGATGTTCCAAAAAGTATTAAATATTAATGTTTCAGGCACATTCAACATGCTGCGCTATGCGGCACAACTGATTGCTAAATATGAATTAAAAGCAGGTGAAGAAGAGCGTGGCGTGATTGTGAATACGGCATCGGTTGCGGCTTTTGATGGTCAAATTGGTCAGTCGGCTTATGCAGCATCCAAAGGGGCAGTGGTTGCAATGACATTACCTCTTGCACGTGAGCTTGCACGTGAATCAATCCGTGTGATGACCATTGCTCCGGGTATTATGGAAACGCCGATGCTCAAAGGCTTAGCACAAAATGTACAAGATGCTTTGGGGCAAATGGTGCCTTTCCCTCCACGTTTAGCAAAACCACAAGAGTTTGCAAAATTAGTGACGCATATTTTTGAAAATGCTTATCTCAATGGCGAAGTGATACGTCTTGATGGCGCGATCCGTATGCAGCCTAAATAGTTATTTATTAAAACTGCTTATTCAGGCTTCTACGAAGGAGTCTGATCGAGAATAACTTTGTTGACAGTAGCTCATCTCGTTACTTTTGTTTCGGCAAAAGTAACCAAAACCATTGTCATTTGCAAAACTCGTCATCAAATATTTATTGATTTACAGGTTACAGAAACATTAAAGATTAATGGCGTCCTGCCTCAGACAGTTGCAAATGACGTCGGCGTGTATCCAACTTTGTTTTATACAGCCAAAGTATTTTTAATTCCGCAGTTATCCAAAATTTAAAGCTATACGCGCTATAAAAGATTTAGAAAAGGAAGTCTCATGATTTTAAATGATGAACAAAAAATGGTTCAGGACATGATGCGAAGCTATTCGCAAGAAAAACTGAAACCGACGGCTGCAGAGCGTGACAAAACGGCGTCATTTCCTGCACAAGAACTTAAGGAACTGGGTGAGCTAGGTGCTTTAGGCATGACGGTTTCGGATGAATGGGGTGGTGCAGGTTTAGACTATGTGTCTTTGGTTGTTGCCTTAGAAGAAATTGCTGCGGGCGATGGTGCGATTTCCACAATTGTTAGCGTACAAAATTCACTGCCATGTGGCATTACGCAGCGTTATGGTACAGAAGCACAAAAAGAAAAATACTTAAAAAAATTAGCCACTGGCGAATGGTTAGGTTGTTTTTGCCTAACAGAACCACAAGTGGGTTCAGATGCGAGCGCATTGGAATGTAAAGCAGAGCGTGATGGTGATGAGTGGGTGTTAAATGGCACCAAGCAATTTATTACCACAGGAAAACATGCCCAAGTAGCCTTGGTTTTTGCGGTAACGGATAAGTCTGCAGGTAAAAAAGGGATTTCGTGCTTTTTAGTACCGACGGATGCACCGGGTTATATCGTATCGCGATTAGAAGACAAAATGGGTCAGCATTGTTCCGATACAGCAACGATTGTTTTAGATGACTGTCGTATTCCTGCGGATAGTCTTTTAGGCCAAGAGGGTGAAGGCTATAAAATTGCCTTATCAAACCTAGAGTCAGGTCGAATTGGTATTGCAGCGCAGTCTGTGGGTATGGCACGAGCAGCATTAGATGCAGCCGTTGAATATGCCAATGAACGCAAGGCATTCGGCGTAGAGATTGTACAGCATCAGGCCGTGGCATTTCGCCTCGCGGATATGGCTACCCAAATTGAGGCGGCTCGCCAATTGATTTTCCATGCAGCGACGTTAAAAGATGCAGGTTTTCCATGTTTAAAAGAAGCCTCGATGGCGAAACTTTTTGCATCGACGATGGCTGAACGGGTGTGTTCAGATGCGATTCAGATCCATGGGGGCTATGGTTATGTATCTGATTTCCCAGTAGAACGAATTTATCGTGATGTGCGTGTCAGTCAAATCTATGAAGGTGCATCGGACATTCAGCGGCTGGTGATTGCACGTGAAGTCACCAAAGGGTGAAAGGTTAAAAAATAGACTTTAGTCGATGTTCAAACCCTGCAATGGCGTTGATGGTTATGGAAATTGCAGGGCACATCCAAACATGGTTATCTAGGTATAGACAGTCTAAGAATAGGTAATTTACGAATAGATTGTCGAAGAGTATAAGTTTCAAAACTAAAAAACCGACATTGCAATCGGTGTATAGAAAAGCAGTAAAAGCGGATGTGGCAAAGGAATCGTCACTAGTACGCAGCGGTACAACAACAAGATCAATAAACCTCAAAGTCATGCACTTTGAATCATAGAGAACAGGATAGGAATTGTCGTCATGAAGACACTAGAACAAGCATATCGTGATTTTAATTTTGAAAAAATGGTTGCAGAACAATTGGTCGGTACGCCAAGTTCAATCAATGCTTATGATGAATGTTGTGGGCGCTATGTTGGGCAAAATCGAACTGCACTGATCTGGGAAGGTAAAAATGGTGAATCTGAACAATGGACTTTTGAGCAATTAGATTTAGCTTCTGCACAATTGGCGAATTATTATCAGCGCATTGGGCTAAAAGCAGGTGATTGCATTGCAGGTCTATTACCCCGTACTGCAGAGTTATTGATTACTATTTTGGCAACATGGCGTATAGGGGCAATTTATCAGCCTTTGTTTACGGCATTTGAGTCCAAAGCGATTGAGCATCGGGTGCAAACTGCGGGAACAAAGCTGATTGTAACCAACACTGAGCAACGATCAAAACTTAATCACATTGATTTACCGCATATTTTAAACGTACATGCCGATCAAGCAATTCAAACAGATCCTGACTTTTGGTCAGAGTTGCAATTGCATGACGCCACATTTAACTCAGTTCCCCGTTCATTTGACGATGAATTTTTAATGATGTTTACATCGGGAACGACCGGTTTAGCCAAGTCTGTACCTGTGCCACACAAAGCGTTATTGGCATTTAAAGGGTATATGACACATGCGGTTGATTTGCGTGATGAAGATTCATTTTGGAATTTGGCAGATCCGGGTTGGGCTTATGGTTTGTACTATGGAATTGCAGGGCCATTAAGTTTAGGACACAGCATTATTATGGATGAACGGGCTTTTAGTGTTGATCATGCACTTCAAGTCATCAAAAAATATAAAGTCAGTAATTTGACTGGTTCACCAACGGCTTTTCGTATGTTCTTTGGCTTCAAAGAAAAATTTGATGAATCCCTAAAATCACATTTACGGGTTGTGAGTAGTGCAGGAGAGCCACTAACGCCCGAAGTGATTCAATGGTTTAATCACGATTTAAACGTCAATATTTATGACCAATATGGGCAAACAGAACTCGGTATGGTGATTGCAAATCATCACGCTTTAGAACACTACAAAAAAGTGGGTTCAGCCGGTTTTGCTATACCGGGCCATCGTTTCGCGGTGCTTAATAAAGACTATCAAGAAATTGAACGTGGTGGCATTGGAACATTGGCATTAGACTGGTCGCAATCTCCACTCATGTGGTTCACAGGCTATGGTGGCAATAATCGTAAAGCCTTTGTCGGGAACTACTATTTAACCGGTGATACCGTTCGTTTAAACGAAGAAGGCGGCATTGATTTTGTAGGTCGTGCAGACGATGTCATTACAACGTCAGGCTATCGTGTTGGGCCTTTCGATGTGGAAAGCACATTATTAGAATGTGAAGAGGTTTTAGAATCAGCAGTTGTCGGTAAGCCTGATCCTGAGCGAACTGAATTAGTCAAAGCTTTTGTGGTATTGAAACCACAATATCAAGCAAGTTCTGAACTCATGGATAAACTACAAGCCTATGTACGATCTCGTTTATCCAAACATGCTTATCCAAAAGAAATTGAATTTGTAGATGGATTGCCTAAAACATCGAGTGGAAAAATCCAACGTAATTTATTGAAGCAACAAGAAGTGGCCAAAACGCAATTAATTCAAAAGGTCAGTTGAGTCAATTTATATACGCAAAAAAGGCTGCTTGATGCAGCCTTTTTGAAATTGATATTTGAGCTGGTGAAACCATTCATTCGAGATCATATATGTATTTGACTAACTATGGGACAATCCAAATTAACCTAAAATTAAAGCATTAATTCGAATCAATAAAATCATTTATTTTAAGTTCAGGGTATTATGCTCAGTATCAAGTTCTTGAGTTTTACCCGTTAAATTGCCCTTCAAAACTTTGAATAAATGGGTGACTTTATTGTCTTTGACATTCCAGAATTCTGCACTAATAGCATTAGCTATCAAAACGCGAACAGTAGGATCAGTCTTGCCATCGAACCAGTTTTCAGCCCAAGGATTCCATAATTTATCGATTAGGGCCGCATCTGTACTGATTTCTCCATGAGCACTAATTGATACATAAATATCGTCTGAAGGTTTAGCGAATGCTAATCCAAGATGATTACGACCTGCATTGACTGCCTCTACAAGGTCATTGTTTTCTTTCATAAGAAAATAGATATTTTCATGCTCATTCATCTTATCAGAATTAAGCATGGTCATAGGTTGAGAATGAATTTCTTGCTTGTCAGTGACATGGCTAATCATGGTGAAACGCACGTCTTTAATGAGTTCCCATAATTTTTGTCGCTGATCTTGTTCAACGTATTCTTGTGACATTTTTATTCTCCACTTTTAAGTAATCACTTTGGGGTAAAGGGGTAAATATGACTGAGTACAAAGTATTTGAATAATGTGTGTTAGGTCATAAGTTTATCGAACATATTGTGTCAGCAATTTAATTCTCACTGAATTCATACATATACCTACGGATTAAATCTCTTTGCATACATAAACGCTTAAAATGTCTTGGATTAAGTTTTATTTTCTGAGGCTAAGGTAGAAAAGAATCATTAAAATTAACCTAATATAAGCAGCTCTAGTGCAACTAAATATGTTTAAAAATATAACTATATTTTTTATTTATTATTTATTATTTTTAAAACATGTATACGCTATACCTCTATGATGTTTCTACGTACTAAGGTGTCTGAGATACTGTATTTTAAATAGTGTAATTGAAGATACGCTAACTGAGAAAAATGCCATGTCTACAGAGCATTTATTTTAACTTTAAGCTGTATATTGTCTTGCTCAAATAGCAGGGTGTTTTTACACTGTTTCGGGTTTGTACTCGAACAACATTTGATGGATATCGGTGTTTTAATCTTTTGCGTGCGATATAAACTCGCCCATTTTTTATGCTTGACGAATTTTAATAAGGAAATACTTTGTCTACGTTTAAATCGAATGAATCAACATCTGAATTTGAATTAAGTGATGATGAAATGCATTTATACAGCCGTCAAATATTGCTTGATGGATGGGACATCGATGCACAAGAGAAGCTAAAACTTGCCAATGTACTCATCGTAGGGTGTGGTGGAATTGGGTGTACCTCAGCCGAATTATTGGCACGTGCAGGCGTCGGACAAATTACTTTAATCGATGCAGATCGAATTGAAATCAGTAATTTACAACGACAAATCGCGTATACCAAAAATGACGTAGGTTTTTATAAATCGGAAATTTTGGCTAAACGCTTAAAAGCGATTAACCCGCATATCCGAGTGCAAAGCTATACCACAAAATTAGATGAAAGCAACGCAAAGGTATTGATTTCACAACAAGATTTGGTTCTAGATGGATGTGATAACTTTAGCACGCGTTATTTGGTCAATGCGAGCTGCGCAGAAAATAATGTGGCGCTGATTAGTGCTTCTGCAATTGGCTTTCAAGGGCAGTTATTTATGGTTGAAGCTGATGCTGCCTGTTATGAATGTTTATTTCCAAAAGAACAGCATGCCAGTGAAAGTTTGCGCTGTGCAGACTCGGGTGTACTTGCAACTACACCAAATGTTATGGCAAGTTTGCAAGCTCATCATGCTTTGCTCTATTTGGGTTTAGGGACGACAGCACTGAAACAAAAGCTTTTGTTATGGGATGGTTTGTCAATGAAACAAAAAATTCTCGCTTTTGAAAAAGATCCCGATTGTCCAATCTGTCAGGCAAGATAAAGCAGCAAGCCCTTATTTTTTTGCTACACTCATGTTAATTATTTTTTTCTAAGACATTATGAAAAACAATATCTGGTTAGATGGAATTCGCTCGGTTGCCCGAATGGGTGAGACCGCAGTGGTCGCGGCTAAAGCCGGTTTTAAATACGCGACAGAAAAACCAAGTAACGCAAAACTCATGCGTGAAACTTTTGAATCACTGGGTTCAACCTATATTAAATTAGGTCAATTTATTGCCAGTACACCTTCTTTATTTCCACGTGAATATGTAGAAGAGTTTCAAGGTTGTTTAGATCAGACACCGTCACTGCCGTTTAGTTATGTGCAGCAGGTATTGGCTTCAGAATTTGCTGGTCGTAATTTAGATGAAATATTTGCTTCAATTGATGAAAAGCCTTTAGCTTCTGCATCGATTGCACAGGTGCATGCCGCTAAATTGGTCAGTGGTGAAAATGTCGTTATTAAAGTGCAAAAACCGGGTGTCGAGACGATTCTCTATACAGATTTAAACGTTTTACATTGGGCAACCAAACTGGTTGAAAAAGCTGTACCTAAAGTCAAATTTGCTTCACTTGCAGATATTGTTGAAGAAATTAAAGTTCGCATGGTACGTGAGGTGGACTTTATTGAAGAAGCTCAAAATCTTGATGACTTTGTGAACTATCTGAATGTAACTCAAAACAAAGCCGCGACTGCACCAAAAGTTTATCACCAATATTCAACACGTCGCGTCTTAACCATGGAGCGTTTATACGGCGTACCATTGACCGATTTTGATGTGGTCAAGAAAGTCGCTAAAGATCCATCGCAAGTTTTGGTGACAGCGATGAATACATGGTTTGGCAGCTTGATGTTATGTAATAGTTTCCATGCAGACTTACATGCAGGCAACCTGATGCTGCTTGAAGATGGTCGAGTTGGCTTCATCGATTTTGGTATCGTGGGCCAGTTGAAACCTGAAGTGTGGACAGCATGTATTGCGTTTATGGATGCCCTACAAAAAACTGACTACAACTTGATGGCTGAAAATATGCTGAAAATGGGCATGACGGCTGTCAAAATTGATACACAAGTCTTAGCTGCCGACTTAGAGCGCTTATTTAGCGGTGTGCTTTTGGCCGATCCGCAAGAGTTATTAACCTCGAATCCTGCCGATTTGAATGACATCATGATGGATATGGTACAAGTCGGAGAGCGTCATGGTATTCGCTTCCCACGTGACTTCGCTTTATTATTCAAACAAATGTTGTACTTCGATCGCTTTATGCGCATCCTTGCGCCATATACCGATATTTATGCAGACCAGCGTATTCAAATGGTGCAGACTATGGATCCTAATTTATTGTTGAAGCAATAATTTAGCCGCAAGATATAAATAAAATCCTCTTGCTTAAACAGGAGGATTTTATCGATGTTTAAGATTTTATTTTGAGTGTAAGAATGGACGCAATTATCATTGAAGGTTTGAAAGTTGAAACTGTAGTCGGCTGTTTCAATTGGGAGCGTCAGATTATTCAGCCTTTGATGCTCGACCTCAATATTCAAACCAGTTTAGCGCAGGCGGCTCAGTCAGATGAGCTTGAAGATACCTTGAATTATGCTGAAATTTGCGAAATATCAGCCAAAGTCATTCAAACTGCTCAACCTAAATTGATCGAACATGCAGCAAAACTGGTGATTGATGCACTTTTTGCTACCTATGACAGCATTGAATCTATTATGATTAGCATCCGGAAGCCTGCCATTATCGCGCAAGCCAATTCTGTAGGAATTCGTCTTGAACGCCACCGAAACGATTTTCGCCCTAGCTCTGGCGAGTAATTTCAATCCCAAACCGCATTTTCAACAGGCTTTACGTCAAATTCAGGCTTTGGGTCATGTTGAATTTTCCAAAATTTATGTGATTCCTTGTCGTGATGGCATTGGGGCGGATTATTGGAATGCAGCTTGTTTGGTGAAAAGCAGTTTATGTGTAGATGAAATCAGCACCTTACTGAAAAAAATGGAAGCAGACTCAGGTCGTGTTCGTCCATCTCATAATATCGCTTTGGATCTGGATCTGATCGCGTGGGGCGAAAGCTTAGCGCACATGCAATTTAATCCGAAAAAACTGCCTTTAGCACTCGATGTTAAAATACCAATGTTCGACATTTGGAAAAATGAAATGTTTGAACATCCAGCACATCAATTTCCTGTGGTGAGTTGCCAAAAAGTTTTAGTGGATTGAGCGAATGAAACGAAATGTTTTCAATGAACATGAGTGATATTTCAAACTGACCTTAAATACGCTAGATAAACAATAATAAAAATATTCAAATCCTGTCATGGTATGCGCTAGCGTATAGGCTGTCGCAGGATTACATTATCTTTTTAGCTTCAAAATACTGATATGAACTGGACGGATCTGATTCAGCACTATGGCTATATTGCGATTTTTATTGGCACATAGTTTGAGGGAGAAACAGTGCTGATGATTGGCGCCTATGCTGTCCATCAACACATACTTCATTTTCCAATGTTGATTGCAGTGGTGATGTTAGGCAGTTTTATTGGCGATCAGTTTTATTATCAAATGGGCGCTCGCTATGGGCAAAAACTTATCCAGTCGAATGCAGAATTTGCACAAAAATTCGATCGTGCGAGCCAGTTTATTGAACGTTATCCTATTTTGACCATTTTATTTATGCGCTTTGCTTGGGGTTTTAGAACTATTTTACTTATTGCAGTCGGTGTGCGTGCTTATCCTGTTTGGAAATATGTGCTGATTAATCTGGTTGCCTGTTTTATTTGGGCGATGTTGGTCGCAACGATTGGTTTCCAAATCAGTCATTATTTACATCTATTTTGGGCGAAAATGCTGCCTTATCATCAAGATATTTACATCGTTATTGCCGTTATATTATGTATCGTATTCTTCCGTGTGCTCTATACGGTGTTGAAGTGGTGGCGTAAGCATCATCAACATTGATAAAGTGCAAGTGGTTGATCTGATAAAGTCGTCAAAACATAATTAAAAGATTTAAAGGGATATTTAGTGAGAGCAATATGGGCTTAGGTTATGGTGCGGGTGCGGGAGGTTTCCTTATTATTTGCTTTGCGATTTTGGTGCTATTTATCGTCATTGCGATTTGGTTGAGTTGGAATAATTGGTATAAAAAGCAAAAAAATCGACCATATAAAGTAAATGCTGCACTTAAAATTGGTTTATCTGGCGTATTGTTTTTCCCTTTATTTGTTGCAGTAACGCTTGGATTGTTCGTGATTTCAGATCTTAGTTCTGACTATGCAGAGTGGCAGCATCAAAAGAAAATTCATATACAGTTGCAGGAACCCTTAAACTTTGGAGAGGTTGTACTGCCTGAAGGCACGTGGATTAACCGATCATTTGAAACCGACTATACTCTGGAACAGATGACTGATATTCGTCAAGGTTTGACATCGGCTCGTTTTCCACAGCCTATTCAAATAGCTGGATTTGATGTTATTGCATTTGAGCTGCATCGGCATTTATTGCTTGAGTTGGCACATGATCAAACCGTTATGATGAATAACCAAAGAGAAATTTGTCCGGCAGGATGGCTGCTTGAGTTAGGTGGAGCTGGTTATCCGTCCACTGCACAACGTTATAGGTTGAATTTTGATTGGTTTACACCAAGTCGATGGCAGCCTATAAACTGTTTTGATGGCGAAGGAATTATTGTATTAAAGTCAAAAGATTTCTCATAAAAAAGCCTGCATCACTGCAGGCTTTTTGTTCACTATTTATAAAACTTAGCGACAATCATTAGAAAATCATTAAATGTAATAACTGGTTTTGGTCATCAGCTTTGAAATACCAGTCATGGCAATACGAACTGGAACAGGAAGGTCTACACCACCTGCATTGAGTGCTGTATCACGGTGATGAAGCTCATCTTCATTCATTTGCACTAAGATTTTACGTGAACGTTCGTCTTGTTCAGGAAGTTGGCGGATGTGGTCTTCTAAATGCAGACTCACCTGACGCTCAGTTTCAGCGACAAAACCTAAGCTGTATTTATCACCGGCAATACCTGCCAATGCACCCATCCCAAAAGAAAGGCCGTACCAAACAGGGTTGAGCAGACTGGTATGGCTGTCTAATTCTTTTAAGCGATCTTCACACCATGCTAAATGGTCTTGTTCTTCAATCGCTGCTTGTTCCATTTCACGGCGGACATTTGGCAGTTTAGCGGTGAGGGCTTGGCCATGATAGAGCGCTTGTGCACATACTTCACCACTATGATTGACCCGCATTAAACCTGCAACATGACGCGCTTCACTCACTGCTAATTGTGTTTCTTCAATGTTAGCAGGGTTTTCTCGATGTGCGGCAGTCGCCCCAGGTACTAAACTACGTAAGGCTTGATCAAATGAGTGAATAAGTTTGTCGACACCTGTAAATTGACGCATGGATTAATCCTCCAGAGAGACTTGCGTAGTTTTAAGCAAAGGTTTGATGCGTAATAGCAGCCAAATACAAAAGATTGCACTGAGCACTGCGGTTATACAAAAAAGTATTTTAATATCAATCTTTAAAACACTCAGAATGATAATTGAAAATATAGCAGAACATACCATAAATACCGCATTTAAAATGTTGTTTGCGGCAACGACTCGCGCACGATGTGAGCGTGGAGAATAAGCTTGCATCATTGCATAGAGCGGAACGATGTAAAAACCACCACTAATACCCAATAAAGTCACGGCAATCATGACATGGTAATAGCCCCAACCTTGATGAAAAACTTCTGAAAGGGTAATAAGTGGGCCAGTTTGAGTCGGGACAAGCGTTAAACTAAATGCTAAATACAGTGCAAATACCGTTAAACCTACAGCACCGATGGGAACCATCTTAATATTGACTTGAGTGCCGCCCAATTTACGACAAAGCAATGAACCTACGCCCACACCGACAGAGAAAAAGGTCAATAGCAAGCTAACGACATTTTCAGAGGCATGTAGATTTTGCTGAGTCATTTGTGGAATTTGGGTGAGGTAGGTTGCACCATAAAACCAATACCACGAGTTCCCCAATAAAATAGTAAAAATTAGCGGCAAACTTTTGGCATATTTCATCGTTTGGTAACTAGTTCGGAAAAAGTTCCAATCGATTTTTAAATCTGGTGTAGTGACATTTTGCTTAAGAATAAAACGACTGGTGATATAACCTGAAATGGCGATGGTCATAACTGTCAGGCTGATCCATATTAAATTGCCTTGTGAGGAAGCAATCACTGCACCGCCCAAAATCATCCCGAATAAAATCGCCATGGATGTCGCAGATTGGAACAGCGCATTGCCTGACATCAGCTCATTGGGTTTTAAAATTTCAGGCAAAATCGCATATTTGATTGGACCAAAAAATGTCGAATGGGTTCCCATCAAAAATAGAGCCACCAATAATAACCATAAATGACCGGTCAGAAAGCCAATACTGCCGATGATCATGATGATAATTTCTAAAATTTTGATACCACGGACAAGTTGTGAACGTTCAAACCGATCTGCGATCTGTCCCGCTGTCGCTGAAAAAATAAAGTAGGGTAAAATAAACAATAATGCAGCTAGATTGTTTAGCGTGCTGATGGGTAATGCCTGTTGTTGGATTAATCCATAGGTGATGACCAACAATAAAGCCTGTTTATAGACATTGTCATTGAGCGCCCCAAAAAATTGGGTCAAAAACATAGGCAGGAAACGGCGTGTACCTAGCAGATGTTCGTTGTTATTCATAAGCGTCTTGCTACATTAAGTTTTATTAAGAAATGTGAGTGATTGGTAAAATCTCTAAAAAAATCATGTAATATGTTTTTGAGTTTGGGGATGGCGAAAAACCAATAGATATAAGATCTTTAGCTCTACATCTGATTGACTAAGTCCATTACATAATGAAATTTGTTAGAGTTTGCTATGCCTGCAAAAATCAAGTTTAAAAAAACAATGCTTCATCACAGTATGGCTCACTGCATACGACAGCATCATAGCAATAAAAGTCTATATATGAGCATCTTTTTGACCTTGTGTGCTCAGCATAGTTTCGCCCAAACTCCCGCGGAAACTGTTCCAACCTCTGCAGATACAAAAGCAGAGATTGTTGCTGAAATCAAGGATGAGGCTGTAAAGCAAGGGCTGTCGACGCCTGAAGCAATTGAAAAAATTGAAAATATAAATGAGCCGAAAGAATCTGTTGATAGTATGAAAATGCTGCAAGAACAGCAGCAAGCAGGAACACAACTACAAGAATTTAAACCCATTGAGTTCGAAGATTTAGAAAACTTACCCGTGACACCTGTTGATCAAAACATGGCGAATGAAATCTTCCAAGTTGCTGAAGAGGCCAAACGTCAGGCGCAGGAGTACCGTGCGACACAACAAACAGAAGTTGCTGTTGCGGACATTACCCAAAAAGAGTTAACGGAAATTAACCAAGCGCCAGTCAATATTGATCAGCTCATGAGTGAAATTCGCTCTGATAATGAAATTACTGCAACACAAAATGAAAATGCCAGTACTCTGCAAGAGCTGAATAATCCAACTGTGGAAGATGATGCAGAGCCAGGTATTTTTAAGCGCTTATTATATAAAGTGCGTCCGCCACGTCAGATGAATACGGCAAAAGTGCCACGAATTAGTGCGGATGTTGAAATTACCTCAGCACATAATACCAGTCAGACTTCGAGTAAGGCTTACGGTGCGGCGCTGGAAGATCTCAAAGCCAATATTAAAGGCAAGCTTTCAAGTTTTACTCAAGAGTCTTTTAGCGATTTTCCATCGGCCTTGCCTCAATTACGCAGCTTGTCCAATCAAGCTGCACAAGCTGTGGGCTTCTATCAGTCTGAATTCAAATTTGAAAAAGTGTCTGACAGTAAAGTTCGTGTATTGGTTACACCAAATACGCCTGTGCAAATTCAAAAGCAAAATATTGAATTTTCAGGGGCTGGAGCAAATCAAGCTCAGTTTCAGGTGATTGGTGTATTACCAGATCAGGAAGAAGGTGACATTCTTAATCATGGTGAATACGAAACGACGAAAGGCCGAATTAATGATGCAGCAACTAATAACGGTTATTTCGACTCGTACTGGCGTTTGCACGATGTAAGAGTGGCTCAACCACAAAATACTGCCGATATCAATTTGCGATTTGAAACGGGTGAGCGTTATAAGCTTGGCGAAGTCGAATTTCGAATGAGTGATCCGAATGCAGAGTTTCCATTGGATCGCGATATTTTAGAAAGTTTGGTGACGTGGAAAGACGGTGCTGACTATACTTTCTGGCGTGTGAATGGTTTGGCTAACAACCTAACCAACTCTCGCTATTTTAACTACACCTTAGTTGATGCGATTCGACCAGACCCAATTGAAAAGCCGCTTGAACTGCCACCAGATATTCAGACCTTGGTCGATCAAAATCAGTTGTCTGAAAGTTCACAAGTGGTGAAAGACAAAACGGAAGTGATGTCGAATAAGGAAGTCACGCAAAAAGTGGTTGATGAAGACCAATTTGCGGGGGTGAATGATGCAGAGCAATCCTCTAAATTACGCAGTTTGCAAGATACGCAAGATGCTAAACAAGCAGAACAAGAACGTTTAAAAGCGCAAGCACGTGAAGATAAAAAAGTCCCTGTGATCGTGACACTAAATGCAGATAAGTTGAATAGTGCAGAAATTGGTGCTGGTTTTGGTACCGACACTGGTACACGTGTTCGTGGCCAGTATCGTCGTGCCATTGTAAACAAACGTGGTCATTCTTTTGACGCCAACATGGAAGTATCCAAAATCCGTCAATCGATTGATGGTCGCTATAACATTCCATATAACCATCCATTAAATGACTATGTCAGCTTGGTCGGTGGTTATGAGCGTGAAGAACGTGACGATGTCGGTCAAGGCGTTAATCTTTCGATTGAATCTGCTGTAGCTGGGGTTGACCGGATTATTAAAAACCCACGTGGCAGTTGGCAGCATACCTTTGGTTTACGTTACCGTTTGGACCGTATTACCGATGACGGCCTAAGTCCAAGTGATGACGTTCCAGATGCGTTCTTGGTGAATACCAATAATGAACAGCAGTCCTTGATGTTTGGCTATGAAATTTCTCGAACCGACTCTGATAAACGTGTGAATCCGAGTAAAGGGATTAAGCAAACCTATAAAGTTGAAGTCGGAAGTGAAAGCTTACTTTCAGATGCTGACATGGCGATCTTGAATGCGGGCTGGCGCTTTATTTATTCATTGGGTGAAAATGATAATCACCAGTTCGTGGGGCGCAGTGATTTAGGTTATATTCTGACAGAGAACTTTGATAAAGTTCCTTATAACTTACGCTACTTTACCGGTGGTGACCAAACCATTCGCGGCTTTGACTATAAGAGTTTAGCTGCCGAAGAAAATGGCTATAAAATTGGTGGTCAAGTCTTGGCAACGGGTTCATTAGAATATAACTACCAATTTAAAGAAGGCTGGCGTGCTGCGGTCTTTAGTGACTTTGGTAATGCGTACGATAAAGACTTCAATACACCGACTGCATATAGCGCCGGTGTGGGGATACGTTGGGCTTCTCCAATTGGCCCAATTCGTTTAGATGTCGCTACCGGACTTTCTGACGACAGCAAACCAATTCGTTTACATTTCTTTATTGGTTCACAATTATAATTTTTAGGTGATGTGTTTTTTATGACTGAACAAGAACAGCAAGAACCAGAAAACGAAACGCCGGTAGAGCAACTGCCGAAGAAGCGTCGTATTCTTCGAAGTGTCATTTTGACCTTCGTGTTCGTGCTTATCTTTTTGGTGGCTGCATTGGCGGTCATGTTCTCTACAGACAAAGGCAGTAAGTTTTTACTTGACCGTGTTCTGGAACGTCAGCAAATCATTCACTATGAATATGAAGGTGGTAACCTTTGGCGGGGCATTATTTTACGAAATGTCCTCGTTACGCTAAAACCTGTCGATGTAAAAATTGACCGTGCCGATATTACACTCGGTTGGCGCGCCATTATTAATAAAGAAATTCATTTAAATAAAGCAGATGTTAAAAATCTGCAAATTATTACCAAGACCCAACCTAGCGATAAACCTTTTGCATTTAGTGAAATCCGTCTGCCGTTCGTACTTCGTGTCGATCATGCAGATTTAGATCATATGTTGATTAAAACGCATAGTTCAGGTGTGGATTTTTATGACATTGAATTAAATGAAGCGCTTTGGTCAGGGACGGAATTAAAATTCGAAGATACCCGTATGGATATGGGGTATTTGTCTGTGCGCCAAGCGTCTGGGAATATGAAGTTTGAAGACAAGTATCCGCTAAATGCTGTGGGGATTGTCAATTTACCTTCACTACGTGAAAGCTTGAATATTCATGATATTCAAGTGGTGGCTAAAGGATCTCTTGATACGATTCAAGCTGGTGTGGCAACTCATACCCCAGATCTTTTAACTGGTTGGGCTGTGGTTCATCCAATGCGTCCACATGTTCCAATGTTTGGTGCACTCAAATTTAAAAACTATCATTTACCGTTACTGACTGAGCAAAAGCTCTTTGCTAAAAATGGTCTGGCAAAATTCAATGGGGATATTCAGCGTCTCAATTTAGATTTAGACACGGACCTGAGCGGGGCCAATATTCCTGAAGGTAAATATACTGCGCTCATGAGTACGGACTTGGTCAATCAACTTGATATTACTAACCTAAATGGTCAAGTGATGGGCGGCGCTGTCAATTTGGGCGGCGTGGTGAGTTGGAAAGATCAGGTCACTTGGGATGTAAGCGGTCGTTTAGATAAAATTAATCCAAAACATAAGTTGATTCCGCAGGTGGTTCAAGATTTTCTACCTGTGAGTTTAAATAGTAAGATTGCTTCTAAAGGGACCCTTGAAAAAGGCATGCACCTGACGGCGTTGGTGGATTTTGATCAATATGAAACTTGGAATTTAAAACTCGATCAAGCGCCTGCTAAAAATAATAAAGCTCAGCCGATGCTGATGGATGTGTCTTGGAAAAATATAGACCGTGCAGTGCCATATGTTGGATGGTTGAGTAGTGATTCGGGCAATGTGCAATTGGCGCTTACAGAAGGTCAGCAGAACATTAATGTGGCGACCACAGTGTCACGACATGAAAAAGGTGCTCTGCCTGCTGGACAATATCAAGCCAAATTGAATCTGAAAAATAACAATCTCAATGTCCCTGCCTTTAGTTATGTGGCCGACAAAGGTCAGCTCAAAGGTAACGCAGTTGTAGAATTGCCTGATCAAAAACGTATGCTGAAATGGCAAGCCAATGTACAAGCACAGCAGTTCAATCCACAAACCATCGTGGCTGCTGCGCCTGTCGATCAAATTACAGGGGCATTAAAAGCCAATGGTTATGCAAAACCAAATCAACAGATTATTCAGCTGAATAATATTGATTTGTTAGGCCGACTAGCACAGCAAAATGAAACGGTTCATTTAACAGGTCAATCTACTGCTGCGCTGACTTTCCATGATGAGAAACAAGGTGGAGGCTTTAAAGCTTTTGCTGTGAATTATGATGGTGGCCTCAATGCAAGCCAAGTTGCCGCAAGTAAAGGCAGTTTGATTTTCAAAGTATCGGGTACACCTGAATTAATTAAAATAGCCGAGCTGCGTCATGATGGCGTGGCAGGTAAAATTTCTGCCAATGGACAAGTTTTACTACAAAAAGCCATTGGTTGGGATATTAATGCATCACTGGTGCATTTTAAGCCGCATTATTTTGCCTCAAATGTACGGGGTGAATTATCTGGAAATTTAAAAACCAGTGGTGTGTGGTCAGATGCGCTAAAACGTATTCAAATTGAACGTCTGAATTTGGCAGGTATGATCAATAACAAACCTGTCCGTGGTCAAGGTAACTTGGCGATGGTGATTAATTCAAATCAATCCGGCTTTATGCCAAAACAGTTTGAAGCGAATAATTTGCTGTTGGCTTATGCCAATAACCAAATTCAAGCCACTGGTAATGCACAAAATTTACAATTGAAAATTAATGCACCAGCGTTATATGAAATTTATGCAGGCCTACGTGGACGTGCTTATGGCTACTTAAATGTTCAAGCACAGCCACGACTGCAAGCATCTGCCAATATCGCAATAGATAATTTTGCTTTTAATAATTTATTCAGTGTGAAAAAAATACGGGTGCAAGGCGAGTTGCCAACTTCTGCGACTTCACCAAGTTTATTAACGGCAACGATGGATAATTTACGCAGTAACAACCGTGAGATTGTAAAAGGTCAAATTTCACTGGCCGGTACACGTAATGCGCATTTATTAAAAGTCAGTGCTGAAAATAAATTATCAAAATTTTATGTGCAGTTAGCTGGTGGTTTTAACGCACAAAATAATTGGCTTGGTCAGATTCAAAAAGGCGATTTTGACTCCTTGCGTACACGTCTTGTGCAGCGTCAAAATGCATCGATTATTTACAACACTGCACAGTCTGACTTATTTGTTGGCGCGCATTGTTGGATGAGTCAGCAAAGTGAATTATGTTTTGATCAGCCGATTCGTGTGAATAAAAACCGCGGCAATGTATCCTTTGTGACAAAGAACCTAGACTTAAATGATTTTGCAGCATTTATGCCTGAAGGCCTGGCGATTACGGGTAAAGTGAATGGTTATGCGAAAGCGTCTTGGGCGAAAGGTGCAAAACCTAAAATTGATGCACGATTAGTAACTCGTGACGGTTTACTCGGTTTAGCAGCGGAAGACCCACAGTATTTAGCATCCACTTTAAAATATGATGAAGTAGGTTTGATTGCGAAAAGTGTCGCTGAAGGGCTACAAATTCGACTCGATACCAAAGCTCCTGATATTGGTACAGGTTATGCCAATATTATTATTGACCCGTATAAAACCAACAAACCGATCCGTGGTGAAGTGGCCTTTAACCAAGTTCAATTGAAAATCTTAAAACCATTTATACAAGATGTCCGTTCAATGGGCGGTACGTTGTCTTATGCGGCAAAAATTAGCGGAACATTGTCTCAGCCTTTAATGGATGGTGAGATTCGAGTGAAAAATGGCTCGATTAGCATGATTTCATTGCCTGTGAACTTGACCAATATTCAGTTGTATTCTGCTGTGCGTCAAAACCACGCGACGATTGATGGTGCATTTAACAGTGGTCGTGGTGTGGGCAAATTAACCGGAAATATTGACTGGAAAAATGATCCACGTATCCAGTTGAATTTAACGGGTAATGAAATGTTGGTCCGTCAAGCGCCATTGATCACCGCTGTTGTAACGCCTGATTTATCTTTAGATGTGCTGCCTTTCAGTAAGAAATTAACCTTAAAAGGTAAAATTGATGTGCCGCGCGCATTGATTTCGATGCCAGAATCGTCTGCAACAGTGGTTGGGGTATCTTCAGATGTACGTGTGGTACATGAAGGTGATAATCAACTTGAAATCTTAAAATCAGCACGTCCTTGGGATATTCGCGCTGACGTACAGGTAAATATTGGTAATCAAGTGATTTTCCAAGGTTTTGATAGCCGAATTCCGTTGATTGGTCGTTTGAATTTGACACAACGTGGTTTAGAAACAGCAATGCGTGCCAATGGTGCAATCGGTGTTTCTCAGCGTGTGAAAATCGAAGCTTATGGTCAAAGTCTGGACTTGAACCGTGCGATTGCCCGTTTTAATGGACCATTGGCGAACCCTACTTTAGATATTGATGCCAATAAAGCCGTGCAAGGCAGTACTGTTGGTGTTCGTGTGACAGGTACAGCATCAAGCCCTGCAATTCAGGTGTATAACGATGCAGGTCTATCTGAACAAGAAGCCTTAAATGCCTTAATTACAGGTCGTATCAATGAAGGAAGTTCAGGTTTAAGTCAGGCGGAAGGTTTCCGTTCTGATGTGAACAACACGATTGCTGCAGCCGGTATTAGTATGGGCTTGGGTGGTACACGTGCATTGACCAATCAAATTGGTCGTACATTTGGTCTGAGTGGTTTGGCATTAGATGCTCAAGGAACAGGAGATGATACTCAGGTTTCTGTGACGGGTTATATCACACCTGACTTATTCATTCGTTATGGTGTCGGGGTATTTACACCAGTGAATAAACTGACCTTACGTTATCAAATGAATCAACGTTTGTACTTGGAAGCGAGTCAGTCTTTAGAGCGTGCAATCGACTTGTTCTATAACTGGCGCTTCTAAGTGAAGCAAAATTTGAGCAAAAAAAACGCAGCTTAGGCTGCGTTTTTTTGCAAATGATGAGCTGAGAAATCAATCTTTAAACGTATCATTCAGTGCCTGTTGTACTGCTTCAACACGGGTCTTGCAGGCTTTATAGGCTTGCATCGATTCTTCAACGATTTTCATAAGATTATCAATATCGGGTTCTTGCTGAGATTCGAGTAATTCAGCATTACGTTTTAAAACTTCATAGCCTTCTTTAAAACTTAGAGTATCAGTCGTCATGATTTTTTACCTGTATATGTTGAATGTCAGCCGTGATGATGCCGTCTTGCATTTCAATTTCAATCGGCGAATGCGCTGAAGGCTGAAGATTTTTAGTTGCGCGAATGGCGTGACCTTGCTGCCGCACGATGGCATAACCTTTGGAGAGCACATGTGCAGGGTTTTGCAGCAAAGTCTCACGCATGAGTATTTCAATATTCTGTGCAGCTGTTTTAAGTTGTAACTGAGCAAAATAAGCAGTGTTATCTTGGTATTGTTGTAATAGCTGAGTTGAGTCATTGATTTGACTCTGTGCCAAGGTCTTTATGACTTGTAGTAACTGATCATTTTGACTTTGATATAGAGCAATTTGATGTTGTGAGCGTAGTTGAATGCTTTGCAATGCCTCTAAAACTTCCTGAGTTCGCTCAACAATATGATTACGAATCCCCCCAATCACTTTACTCGGGGTGTCGAAAGAGCGATGTGCAATTTCATCTAAGATTGTGCGGTCTTTTTCATGGCCGATACCGACCCAAATTGGCACGCTACGCTTAGATAAAAGTGCAGCCAAATCATAATCATTCAGATAAGCAAGATCGTTAACAGCACCGCCACCACGAATAATCACGATCAAATCTGGCGCAGTTTGAAATTCATTGGCCCATTGTCTTAAACCCAGTGCCAATGCATCTCGGATACTTTGTGCTGCGGTATTTCCTTGAAAGGTTGCAGCATGATAGACAAATTCACACACACCAGCATGTTGTAGTGCATCTGCATCTTTTTTAAAGTCACCTAAGCCTGCTGCATTTTCAGGTGCGATAACCAAGACATGCTGAATATCAAATGGCGTAGGCAAGTTTCGATTTTTATGAATCAGACCTTCGCTGGTGAGTTTCTCTAAAATTTGTTGATAACGTCGAGCCAGATCACCCAAAGTAAAACTCGAATCAATTTCTTCGATATTGACTGAAAAGCCGTACTGCGGGTCAAATTTGGCACGCACTTTAACCAAGACATTTAAGTCACGACTGAGCTCAATACCGCTTTCACGTTCAAATTTTCCGACAACTTTATTTGCAGTAAATTTCCAAATTGTGGCCTTACAACTGGCAATGACTCTATCACTTTCTTGTTCTTTTTCAGCTAATTCGAGATAGTAATGTCCACCTTTGATGTTTAAATTTCGAATCTCGGCTTTGACCCACACGGCATCATCAAAAGCCAATTGAATGACTTCTTTGACCGCAGATAGGTATTCGCTCAGCGTTAATTGAACATCAGACATAATTTAAAATAGGAGAATATAAAAATGAATATTCATTTAAATACTAAATAAATATTCAGCAATTGCAAATGATCATTTCGGTTAAAACAATAGAAGGACTAAGCGGCGCTACAACATAGTGTTTCATTTCACACGAAGCAGTTCGTTCCAATTACTCAGGTAAGCGGGGGAACACAGATTTTTTTTCATCCGCCATGTTGCAGCATCGTCCTGCGCTAAGCCGATCGAGACAAAATGATGCCCAAATTTTTTTTGAATATCGTCGATGGTGTCGGACAGTTTCAAACGGCTTTGTCTTAACGCCATATCGCAAAACAAATCTGGGGTAAAGTTTTGTTTTGGAATGATTTCTAATAACACCACACCGGCTTTTTTATATTTAAATCCCGCTTTAAAGATTTTTTCGGCGGCACGCGTTGCTGCTTGGGTGATACTAATTAAGTCATCGGTATGCTCATTCAGTGTAATGGCCAGATAAGGTGCGTATTTTTCAGTAGAATTAAAGCGACTCGTTTGAATAAACACTCCCACCATACGACATAGAGAATGATCTGCTCTTAAACGTGTGACGGCTCGCGCGATATATACACGAATAGAGGCTTTAATATCTTCCAGTTCGTAGACTGGCTGACCATAGGAACGACTACTGATAATTTGCTGTTTGCTCGGTGCTTCTTCTTCAATAGACAGACAAGATAGACCTTGCAGTTCCAAGACGGTTTTTTCCATCACTACACTAAATTTTTTTCGAATATCTTTAGGCTGTGCATTGATCAGATCTAAAACATAATGAATGCCAAGCTGATTCAGGGCTTTTGTATGATTGCGACCCACGCCCCAAACTTCATTGACTGGTGTCTGCGCAAGGAGTTGTTCTGAGGAACAAGGGTCCATTTCAACTAAATTGCACACACCGTTCAAATAAGCATTTTTTTTGGCAAAATGGTTGGCCATTTTGGCTTCCGTTTTAGAGCGACCAATCCCGACACAGCAGGTTAAACCTAGCCATTTTAGGATCGTATCTCGTATTTCTTTGGCATATAGGCTCAAATCAAACAGTTCTTGATAGGCAGTGAAATCTAAAAAACACTCATCGATCGAGTAAACTTCACGGTCTTCGGGGCCGACATACAGGCCTAAAATATTCATAAATCGATTAGACATTTCGGTGTAGAGAGCATAGTTACTCGACAACACCTGAACATGATGCTGTTGGATTAAATCCTGAATTTGATAGACCGGCACAGCCATTTTAATACCGAGGTCTTTGGCTTCCTGACTTCGAGATACAACACAGCCATCGTTATTGGACAGCACGACGACAGGGACATTATTGAGCTTTGGGTTAAAGACACGCTCACAACTGACGTAGCAGTTGTTAAGGTCAACTAACGCAAATATTTTATTTGCAGCTTTCATGGTGAATTCTTGTGTTTAGGTGTGTGATGAGCGCTTATAAAATTGCTTTAAATTAAAGGTCACAACACCCTGAACGACGATAGATTCGCTATCTGAAGGGATAATATGCGCATAGGCTGGATTTTCTGCTTTTAGCCAAATTTTGGGTAAGACTTTATTGGGGTCACCAAAAATGTCGGCAATTTCTTCTTTTGACATTTTTGCGGTGATCATCAATCGCTTTAAGGTGATTTCACGATTATCAATCAGTGCAACCACGATATCGCCATGTTTGGCTTCTAAGCTACGATCGACTAAAAAAGTATCATTAATTTCAAAGCCGGCGTTGAGTAAAGACTCGCTATCGACATGCGCAATAAATGTAGCGAGCGGGTTAATTACCAAATAATCATTTAGGTCTAAGACTTTTTCAAAAACATCTTTATTGGCGAAAGCTGGGCCAGCAGGAATACGTTCCAAGGCAACGGGAAGTTCAATACGGGTATTTTTCTGAACAGGCTGAACATTGAGCGAAGAATCCAAAAATGGATCCATAGATAGTTCTTGAGATTGCCTTTCAAGCAGGGCATTGATGGTGGGACTGGGTTTGCCATCTGCGCCCATGAGCTGTTGCAAAGACGACCAAGCTTCGTCCGAAAAATAAATCGGCAGTTTTTTTGACATATTTTGCTCCTACGCAACGTGGCGTGTTTGAAGAAAAGTACTTTTTTAGCATACGCGTTGAGCAGGTCATTTTTCAAATTTATAAAACCTTTAAAATCAAAGCTGCGACAAGTTTAGTCGTTTTAAATATTGCAAAAATCATCATCAGTTCAAAGAAAATGACGTTCTGTATTTTGAACATAGGGCACATTGCTGCCTAATTACAGAAAGTGGAATGACAACTAAAAATTTCAATAAACAACTCGTTTATTTGGCACAAACTTGATAAGTTAAATTTTTATATTCAGAAATAGACATGATGAAAAATATATGGATTTTAGCTGCACTGACAGCATTTATGGCGGGTTGTAGTACAACACAGCAAACTGAAACGACACCAGAAAAAATTGGTATGGCAAATCCAGCCAGCCAGTATTGTGTAGAACAAAAAGGTAAACTTGAAATTCGTGATGAAGCAAATGCTCAGGTCGGGTATTGCCATCTGCCAAACGGACAAGTGGTTGAAGAGTGGGCATTATTCCGTAGTAGCCAAACTGAATGTGTAGCTGATAAGGCTAAGACGCTGATTGGCCAAGCAAAATTGACTGAAGATCAGATCAAGGCGATTAGCCAAGCTCAAATTGTCCGTTTAGTAAAACCTGGGCAGCCAGTAACAATGGATTATCGTGTAGAGCGCGTCACCGTCACTGTAAATCCAATCAATAAAAAGATTATTCAAGCAACTTGTGGTTAATTCAAACGCATAAAAAAGGCCCGAAAGGGCTTTTTTTGTTTGTTCGGCTACGACTAATTTAAATGACAAATCCATTACGATCTTTTATATTGCCCCTCGTAAGGAGAAGTTCATGAAAAAGTTATTTGCTTTATCCGTTATGGTGGCTTTGGTCGGCTGTGCTGAAAAAAAACCATTAACCCCTGAAGAGCAGTGGCAGGGTTACTGCCGCAGTGTAGGTAATGCTGCACGTACGATTATGTTAGATCGTCAAAATGCAATTGAAAAAGACAAAGCAGTTGGGCATGCCAACAAAATTGAGGATGAAACCACCAAAGGATTTATCCTGAACATCATTGATGAAGTTTATGCCTTGCCGCAAGCTGAGATTAATACTGATGTTGAAAAAGCACGTGAAAAAATTCGTGCTGAGTTTACTGAAAAATGTATCGCAACACCGCATACCGAAATGCCAGATTATAAACCGTTCTAAGGAACGGTTTTTTATGCGAGAAAGCGCGTAAAGCAAAACCTAAAGGCTCTATTCAGCAGTGAGTAGTTACAACGGGGCAACTATCCGTTGTTTAGCCATATGATGGAGTTCATGCTTATTTTGCGAATGCATATTTATCTTCGGGTTACTTTGAATATGAGATGCTTAAAGATTTTAAAATAGCCTAAGCAGAGCGGAATACAAATTGTGACAACTTGCTAAATCATAAATATAGAAAAGCAAATCTTTTTAATGAATAATGAAATGGAGAATAAAAAACAGTAGAGGAGCAGAATATGGACGTTATAGGTTATATGCATCACTCAGATCTACTCCTAGAAGATGAACAAGGCGTAGCAATTATCGGTGGTGGGAACTACGTGCTCAGCATTGGAGATAAAGTCACATTACGCCAAAAAGTAGATGAATTTTCTCAACGCTATTTGGTCGATATCAGCTTTGCAAGTAATCAACATCAAACCACATGTCAGGACGAATGGTGCCTCAGATTTACAGGCGATCGAGCAGAACTTCAGCAATATATCACTGCAACCACTGTCCACTAAGGTGGAATATCCAATACCAATAAAAACAGGCAACATTTAGTTGCCTTTTTTTGATGGTTAATTTTAGTCAAAAGTTAATATATGCAAGAAAAGCGTGTTCTAAGTATTGATTTTGCTTAATGTATAAACGATATGAGGATCATTTATTTATAAAATAACGGGCATCACGAAGAAACACTTGTAGTGCATTAACTTTTAACTGGAATTTTAGTAAAATTTAGCAGTCCATATTATTTGCGTAGCTTTATTTAAAGCAGGAATGCGTAAATAATTTTTTAAAAAAGAGGAATAACACCGTGCTAGAAGCTTACCGCCAACACGTTGAAGAACGTGCCGCACTCGGAGTCCCACCGAAGCCACTTGACGATGCTCAAACAGCTGCATTAGTTGAATTATTAAAAAACCCACCAGCTGGCGAAGAAGCATTTTTAGTTGATTTACTAGAAAACCGTGTTCCAGCGGGTGTTGACCAAGCTGCATACGTTAAAGCTGCTTTCTTAGCTGCTTTGGCAAAAGGTGAAGCGACTTCTCCACTAGTAACTAAAGAACGTGCGGTTTACCTACTAGGTACTATGCTTGGTGGTTATAACGTTGCTCCTTTAGTTGCACTTCTTGATGATGCAGAGCTTGGTGAATTAGCTGCTGACGCACTTAAGAAAACTCTTCTTGTATTTGATGCCTTCCACGACGTTGCTGATAAAGCAAAAGCGGGCAATGCGAATGCACAAGCAGTTATGCAATCTTGGGCAGATGCTGAATGGTTCACTAGCCGTAAAGACGTTCCTGAAGAAATCAAACTTACAGTTTTCAAAGTAACTGGCGAAACGAACACAGACGACTTGTCACCTGCACAAGACGCGTGGAGCCGTCCAGACATTCCGTTACATGCTAACGCAATGCTTAAAAACGTACGTGACGGTATCAATCCAGAAGTTCCTGGCGAAGTTGGTCCACTTAGCCAAATCAAAGAGCTTATCGCGAAAGGCAACCAAGTTGCTTACGTAGGTGACGTTGTTGGTACTGGTTCTTCTCGTAAGTCAGCAACTAACTCTGTACTTTGGTTCTTTGGTGACGAAATTGCTCACATTCCGAACAAAAAAGATGGTGGTTATTGCTTAGGTTCTAAAATCGCTCCGATTTTCTTCAACACTATGGAAGATGCTGGTGCATTGCCAGTAGAAATCGATGTTCAAAACATGAACATGGGCGACGAAATCACGCTTAAAATCGACCACGCTGCTGCTAAAGTAACTGCGTTCAAAGACGGCGTTCAAATCGCTGAATCTGAACTTAAAACTCCAGTTCTTTTAGATGAAGTACGTGCTGGTGGCCGTATCAACCTTATCGTTGGTCGTGGTTTAACAACTAAAGCTCGTGAAGCTCTTGGTCTTGCACCTTCAACTTTATTCCGTACTCCAGTTCAACCTGCAGCTACTGGTAAAGGCTTCACTCAAGCTCAAAAAATGGTTGGTCGCGCTTGTGGTCTTCCTGAAGGTCAAGGTGTACTTCCAGGTACTTACTGTGAACCTAAGATGACTACTGTTGGTTCTCAAGATACAACAGGTCCAATGACTCGTGACGAACTTAAAGATCTTGCTTGCCTAGGCTTCTCTGCTGACCTAGTTATGCAATCTTTCTGTCATACAGCTGCGTATCCAAAACCAGTTGACGTTCAAATGCAGCACACGCTTCCTGATTTCATCATGAACCGTGGCGGTGTTTCTCTACGTCCAGGCGATGGTATTATCCACTCTTGGTTAAACCGTATGCTTCTTCCAGATACAGTTGGTACTGGTGGTGACTCGCATACTCGTTTCCCAATCGGTATTTCATTCCCAGCGGGTTCTGGTCTTGTAGCGTTTGCTGCTGCAACTGGCGTTATGCCACTAGACATGCCTGAGTCTGTTCTTGTTAAGTTCAAAGGTAAAATGCAACCTGGTATCACTCTACGTGACCTAGTACATGCGATTCCTTACGTTGCGATCCAAGAAGGCGACTTAACTGTAGAGAAAAAAGGTAAGAAAAACATCTTCTCTGGCCGTATCCTTGAGATCGACCTTACAGAAATGGAAACGGACCTTACTGTTGAGCAAGCGTTCGAACTTTCTGACGCATCTGCTGAACGTTCAGCTGCTGGTTGTTCTATCACGCTTTCTGAAGAGAAAGTTGCTGAATACCTTAAATCAAACATTACTATGTTGAAATGGATGATTTCTGAAGGTTATGGCGATGCTCGTACTATGGCGCGCCGTGTAGAAAACATGGAGAAATGGTTAGCGAACCCAAGCCTAATCAAAGCAGATCCAGATGCTGAATACACTAAAGTGTATGAAATTGACCTTTCTACAATTACTGAACCAGTTCTTTGCTGCCCGAACGACCCAGATGACGCTAAATTGCTTTCTGACGTTGCTGGTACAAAAATTGACGAAGTATTCGTTGGTTCATGTATGACTAACATTGGTCACTTCCGTGCGGCTGGTAAACTTCTAGACAAAGTTCCTGGTGGTTCTTTATCTACTCGTCTATGGTTGGCTCCTCCAACTCGTATGGACGAACGTCAATTGATGGAAGAAGGTTTCTACAACATCTATGGTAAAGCTGGCGCTCGTACAGAAATGCCAGGTTGTTCATTATGTATGGGTAACCAAGCACGTGTAGCTCCGAACACTACTTGTGTATCGACTTCTACTCGTAACTTCCCGAACCGTTTAGGTCAAGGCGCAAACGTTTACTTAGCTTCTGCTGAGCTTGCTTCTGTTGCTGCTGTACTTGGTAAATTACCAACTCCAGCTGAGTACCAAGAATACGCAGCTCAAATTGATAGCATGTCTGCAGACATCTACCAATACTTAAGCTTCGACAAAATGGGCGACTATACTGACGCTGCTAAAGACGTTGATACTAAGAAAATTGCTGCTGCTCAATTGTCTTAATGAGCTAGGATAAAGAAAAGCCGAAAGGCTTTTCCCTAGCGCAAGAGCAAATCTATGATTTACTTGAAAAATTAAGCGTTAAGCAATATAAGATGAGGGCTGAGTAATCAGCCCTTATTTTTTATACTAACTGTAATATATTTTCTGCTAATTTTTTAAATATCGAATCAAAATTATCTCGGCTTTCTTCCATTGTCTGAAGGATGATGCCACTTTGTTCAATTTGTTCTTCTGTCAAGCAAAAAATAGGTACATTGTGCTTTTGGGATTGTGCAATTAAGGAGTTAAAATCGGGGATGTTACTTAGGTTGTATAGATCTAAGTTCATTACTTGTTCATTTAAATGATCTTGAAATAAATCATTATTCGATTGAACTGGTATATTTTCTAACTTAATACTACGTAACTTTTGTTGGTCTACAATCATATTGTATTTAGTTAAAACAGGAACTAATTTTTCATTCACAGTATGGTTGATACTATCAATCCAATCTTGAAATGATCGACTTGGTGTTTGATTTTTTGGTCTATATTTTTGGGATAAAATCCCTAAAAATTTGGGAGGTTCAGAGGGGATAGGGTAATCCAATGTCTCATCTCTAAAATAATCCATTTGTTTATTCCATTCAGGGATAACTTTGGATAGAGATTCAATAGCTTGAACACAGAAAAAATCGGGAGATGTTGGGACAATAAAGTAGTCACTGGACATTAGTAGGCATTGATTTAATGCTCCAACACTTGGACTCATATCAACTAATATATAGTCAAAGTTTAAATCATTACCAGTTTTTCTTAATAGGTGATTTAGGCTACCTGGTATATTTTTGATTGCAGGTATTGCTGTACTCGTTGTTAATGCAACACTGATTTGTGTTTCAATATTGGATAATCCTAAATTACCACAATATAAAAATAAATTTGGATTGGCTGTTTCGGTTGGTTTTCCGCTAGAGATACCAGATAAACTGCCTGTCATTACAGGTGAAAGACCACTTACAATATCACATCCTAAGTTTTGACGATAAAATGCGCCTATATCTTCGATTGAGTCGTAGTCTAGTACTAAAGATGTAAGATTACATTGTGGGTCAGCATCAACAATTAATGTTTTGTAACCGAGTTGTGCTAATTTCCAGCCTAAATTAAAGGTAGTTGTTGTTTTACTTACACCGCCTTTATGATTAAATAATGAAATTATTTTCAAAGTATTTTTCTCTTAGAATAAAGCTTAAATTATTAACATATTTAAATGTTTGTTCAAGTTGGAATTAATATATTTATCCATATAGTTTTTTAATTTAATTAAAAGCATTAACTTATTATTTTAATAAGATAAGTTTAATATACTTGATATATGATTTACTATTGGGTATAGAAAATAATTTTTTGATCTAAAATGCCCAAACAATCCCGCTTTCTCTGCATCGGTGGTTTCCTTAACGGAACTCAAGTCAAAGACCAAGGCGACAGCTTTGTCTGCGTCGAAAAAGGTAAAAACGTGACCTATACGAAAAAAGAAATTTTCCATCCTGAAGCTTGGGATCACGATTACTACGTCTGTGAAACTACCAGTGATAAAGAGGCGCATAACTGGGTATTCGACATAAAATAATATCTCAAAAATCTTTATATTCAGTCATAAATAACCAATGCTCAGCACATCACATACGCTGAGCATTTTTATTTATTTCACTTATTAGGCTTCAAAAATGTGTAGTAGAAGAAGGGGCGTAAATAGCTTATTTACATTTTTCTAGCTGAAAAAACTCCAATGATTATGTAAAAAGGTAAATAAAATTGAGCACTTAAGATTAAATTATGAATTATGAGCTAGATGCTTTTTTGACAATTGTCGTGGCGGTTTTGGTTTTATTTATTGGTTATTTCTTCGTACACAAAATTTCCATCCTGAAAAAATACAACATTCCTGAACCAGTGGCAGGTGGTCTAGTTGCAGCGGTAATTACTTTTATATTATTTAAAAACTTTAATATCACCGTAAATTTTGATGCCAAAATTCAGCAAATATTCATGCTGATGTTCTTTACCTCTGTAGGTTTGAGCGCAAGTCTTGGAAAACTCAAAGAAGGCGGAAAAGCACTGGTACTGTTTTTAGGCTGTGTGATTGTATTTGTCATGCTGCAAAATATCGTTGGCATCAGTTTGGCCAAAGTTTTGGGATTAGATCCACTCATCGGCTTAATTACAGGTTCCGTAACACTTACAGGTGGTCACGGTACAGCAGGCGCATGGGGTACAGTCTTTGAACAAGATCATGGTATACAAGGTGCAGTCGTACTCGGTATGGCAAGTGCAACCTTCGGCTTAGTCATTGGCGGCATGATGGGCGGGCCAGTGGCGAAATTCCTCATCCGCCGTTTTCAGTTGGCAGAAGAACTTGTACCCACATCAGGACGTAATGAAGCACCGCCTGCATCTGAAACGGCGCCTTTCGAATATCCTGAAAAAACTCGTTTAATTACCGCAGATGATGCCGTCAAAACGATGGGGATGTTTGCCATCTGTATCAGCTTTGCTTATTTCATGACAGAGTTTGCTCGTGGACAGTGGTTTGAGTTGCCTACATTCGTTTGGGCTTTAGCGTGTGGTGTATTTTTAAGAAACACCCTTGAACTTGGCTTTAAAATAGAAATGTTTGACCGCTGTATCGATGTCTTTGGTAATGCATCATTGGCGCTGTTTTTATCGATGGCGCTGATGTCATTGCAGCTCTGGTTATTGGCAGATCTTGCAGGCCCACTGGTGATTATTTTACTGGTACAAACCCTCGTTTTAGCACTGTATCTGTACTTTGTAACTTTTAGAATCATGGGAAAAAGCTACGATGCAGCGGTACTTTGTGCAGGGCAGTGCGGCGTAAACCTCGGTGCGACGCCTACAGCGATTGCCAATATTCAGGCAGTGACCAATACCTATGGACCTTCACATAAAGCCTTTTTGATCATACCTTTGACAGGGGCGTTTTTTGTAGACATTGTCAATGCTGTGGTCATTCAGATAACGATAGGCTTCTTCGGTTAAAGCTGTATATACTGCTTAAAAAATGCTAAAGCATCTAGAGAGGGTGCTTCAGCATTTCATTTTTCACCATCTTATTGATCAAGAATAATTAACAATGAAAGCTTTAAAATATCAGTTGCCTTACATCAAATTGTGCATGCTATTTGTATTAACAGTACTTCCATTTTCCATAACCTATTCAGCCGAAATTGATGTCCAAAAGACCATAGTTCAAGCGCAAAATAACGATAAACAGGCGCTTTATGATTTGGCTGTACTGAAACATATGGGGCTAGAAGGTGTGGAGATTAATCTGCCTAAAGCCATAGCGCTGTATAAGCGTGCTTCTGCCTTAGGGCATCGCTCAGCAAATCAAAATTTGGGATTGATATATTACAAAGGTGTAGGAGTAAAAGTAGATTATGTAGAAGCTGCAAAATGGTTTGAGATTGGTGCTGAAAGAAATTTAGATGATTCAAAGCGTATGCTTTTGATCATGAATAAATATGAACTCATTCCAAGAAATGATAAAAAATTTGAAAGTCTTTTAATTGAATTTGCAAATAAAGGCAAGCAAGAAGATATCGAACAATTGGCCGACTATTATTACTATACGAAGCAAAATATGCAGCTTGCTGAAAAGCCAACGATGTTGTTGGCTGAACAAGGCTTGGCTCAATATCAGTCCCGTTTGGGTATGATTTATTATCAAGGTATTGATGCAAAGCCTGATTATAAAAAGGCTTATCCGTGGTTTTTAAAGGCTGCGGAAGCAAATGATTTGAACGGAAAAATTAGCGTAGCAAGTTTTTATTTGGGTGGGCTAGGCGTGCAGCAAGATTTTGAAAAAGCTGCTGCATGGTTTAATTCGGCTTATCAGCAAGACTCTGTGAAAACATGTGAAATTCACAGTCTTGTTTTGTCAAAATTGAACAATGAAATACAACAATGTGAGCTAAGTAGAAAACAATAAAAAGCCCCATGGTTAGGGGCTAGTCGTATCACTCGCGTGATACTCATATAAGGCTCATCTCATACTGCGTGTATTAAAGCATAAAATTGAAAAAAATGCTGAGCAAATTGACAGTTAAAACTTGGTTGTTTTAGGGAAAACCGATCGTTATACTTTGCTCTGAACATTTGTTCATTTCACTATAACCATAAAGAACTATATTGATGAAAGAATATAAAGTTGTTATCTATCAAGAAGGTATGCTGGGATCTTTGCTGCTTGGCTCTTCAAAAGTTGATCCTGTTAAATTCACCAATTTTTTAAATCAAAATGCACAGCAAGGTTGGGCGGTGATTACGATGGAAAAGGATATCCGTCGTATGCTGCTTTTTTGGAAGCGCGAAGCTTATGTAGTTGTTTTGGAAAGAGAAAAATGAAATACGGTGTCTTTAGTGCACTTATTATTTCAGTTTTATGGGGTTTATTAGCCATCGCTCAATTATGGTTTGAGTTGCTCAGTGTCGAAGTATTTACCAAACTAACCGTCACAGTAGCGATCTTAGAAGCCATCATTATTATTGCAACATTGGTCATACGTGAGTATTTGACAGATAAAAAATTGAAAAAAGATGGCTATATAGATTAGAACACATAAATAGGGCAATTGGGTGCTGAGCTCAATTGCCTTAAAATTTTAAAGTCATTTTATAGATTAGATCTATATTGACTCATTACTCAATCATCATGAGGTCAGCACTGCTGGCAGATTTTAATTGTCGTAGCGCAAAAATGGAGCGGGTATGGCGTATACCTTTCATAGAATATAAATTTTTACGTAAAAAACGCTCATAGTGTTCAGCATTTTTAACTGCAACTTTCACCAAATAATCATAATCGCCAGTGACTAAATGTGCTTCTACCACTTCTGGCATATTGGCTAAAGTTTCACTAAATTGATCTAAAATTTCATCGTCGTGACGTTCTAATGTAATTTCAATAAAGAATAATTCATTGATCCCAATCGATTTTGGGTTGATGTTGGCTGTATAGCCGTCGATAATTTTTAAATTTTCTAGACGCTTTAAGCGTGTCCAACACGGCGAAGAGGAGAGACCAACACGTTCAGAAAGCTGGGCTATGGTGAGTCGTCCATCTTCTCTTAATGCGGATAATATTAAACGATCAATTCTGTCGAGGTTGTGTCGTGCTTCACTCATGCCAAAATAGAATATAATTGAGAAAAAATAGTTATATCATTTTTTGCAATGGTCGGCTGATGAAAATAAGTACACTTGGACGTTCAGTGCAGATTTTAAAGATAGAAAATAGAATATGTAAGCTGTCAGGCAGTTTGAATGAATCTAAAAGTAGAAATTATTGTGCAGTCCATAAAAAGACCACTCAGCCGGATTACTGACTGAGTGGCAAAAACTTAAGCGTGTAACTGTTGTTCAATGATCGGCCATAGGTTTTGATGTGATGATTTAAACATCAACATATGTCCGATGGCTTTATGACCTGTTTCTTTCGGTTTTAACTCAATCATTTGAGTCAAAGCATTCGGGTATAAACGCAGCAAGTCTTTGACATTGGCTTCCGTGGCGATTTCGTCATCAGAGCTCCATACGGCAGTGATCGGGCAGCTCACTTGTTGATGAAAATCATGCTGAACAGTTTTGCCTAAGGCATTGATGACATAACCGGGTTTGCTACAAAATTCAGCCCATTCACGAGCAACATCTTTTGGCAAATTTTCACCCATGCCAATTGCATTGGTCGGGCCATAGCCAATGGTATAGCGTGCAATCGGGAAGATCACATTAAACATCACTGGAGCTAAAAGTTTGGTACGACCTTTAAGTTTTTTTACATGACCTGTAGAGCCAGAAACAGCAACCACTTTGGCAACTTTGTCAAAATTTGGCACGATACCTAATAATTGTCCGCCTGCGCTATGACCGAGTAATATGACTTTAGGCGCTTGCGTTTTACTGATCAAGGCGTCGATTGCCGCAGGGATATCAAGCTGCCCCCATTGCACAATACTTGCTGTCGATTCTTTTAGAGGGCTGTGTAGCGACTCACCAATACCACGAAAATCAAAAACTAACACGTCATAGCCTTGTTGGCTCAACCATGTTGCATAACTATTATAAAATTGCTTGGTAATGCCTGTGGCTGGACAAATCAACACAGGTAAAGCCTGTTTTAGATCTGTCTGGTGTGGATAAAAGCGCGCACTCAGTGGATAGCCGTCTTGGCAATGAATCGTGAGTTTTTCAGATGATGACATGATTCAAACTTCATGGATGTATTCCGATGACTCTAATTTACACAAGTTCCAAAAAGAAACCTGAAGAGAGTATGACTCTAAAGTCATGTCATAACAGGTTTGAAGCAAGTACTATTGCAGTAGAAATACAGATAAAAATAATGCGTGTAATTGAACAATGGATGTAAATTAAAAATGGACATGCTTCAACTTTCGAGTGCAGTACAAATTGCGATAGTCTTTAGTGGGATTTATTTATGGGTAGGTATGCTCACGGGTGTGTGGAAATATACACAAATAAGGCAGTCTGAACTGGCACGTGCGCATTATTATGTCGATATTGCACATCGGAGCAGTTTGTTATACGCCCCAGCGACGCTTATTTTAGCGGTATTGGCCTATTTTTCAGCACTTCCACATACACTCAATTTACTCTTTGTAATCATCAATTTGTTCTTTTTTAGCTTTTCGATTTTAAGCTATGTGCTGCATGGCTTTTTAGCTGATACCACCAATCAATTTAAAGTACCGCACGTCTTAGGCAAATGGCATTTACCTAAATGGATGATGAGTATGGCAATGCTTGGATTGGTGATTGGTGAGTTAATTGCAACACTCGGATTGCTCTTTGGAGTCATCGTTAAATTTTGGTTTTAAGCAAAGTAGTATCAATCATAAATAGTACCAATTAGATTGGAAGCTAATCAGGAGATAAAAGCTTTTAAAGTGCAGACGATGGCTATGTAGAAGAATTTATAAAACAAAATTTGAAGTTCTGCAGAATTGAAAATTTATGAGAAAAGGCTGATGATTTTCTGGTTATTTTAGGGATTATTTGTATTGTTATTTAAAAAGGATTAAATGATCGAGAAGGTAGGGATTGGCATCTTTTCTTTTTTCAAGATGGATGATGCCTCATCCATCTTCTAACTTAAAATTCTGTTGATTTTTGCTTTCGATATTTGTGGTCAATCACTGCCCATAAATAAAAGGCCACCGAGACAATAAGCGCATAAGCAAAGTATTCAGGTCTTAAATTTCCTTGTATTAAGCCTTGAATAAGTAGTGTCAGCATGAGAGCAATAGTGGTGCTTGTATAGGTCACCATGTTCTTATTTGCCTTCAGAGCGTTAATGAAGAATTGCTTTTTGAAATGTACTGATAACATCTCCACCCCTCCTTGTTGTTGTTTCGCCAAAACCCATGATTTTGGTCAGGTTTGAACTACTGTTGTACTTCGAAACTAGAAGTATTTCAATAGCAAATGTCATTATTTTGTCATAAAACTATGTTAGATCATCATATAAGAATAATCATTTTATTCATATACTAAATATTATGAATCTAAAGGTGTTGACTGGTAAGTAAAATGGTCGATGCATAATATCTATGTATGAATAAGCAATATATATACCAACACGAGTATATCGGCTTTATGACACGAAACCGCCTAGCTTACAGTCTGAATCGGGCTTAATTATGGAGTTTGTGTACGGTGTATTTTGCAGAAAGTATTTGTATTTTAACTATTATTATATTTTGTAGCCAAATGGCTGGCTTTTTTTCTCATCATGAAAATAAAACTTTATTTAAAAGTTCAATGACTTAGGATTATTTCGCTGTAGTAGGACAAATAAATGTCAGTTTGGGTAAAACTCGACAATTATTGGTCACAGGTAAAATCGTCATTCGGGTAAAACTCCGATTTTAGACAGGTCAAAAAAGGTTATTTTTTAACTTTGTCAATTACAGCAGCAATAATCAGCACAATCACAGAAGGGATCAGCCATGCTAAATTTTGTTGAGCAAGTGGTAGATTGGCAATAACGCTTGGAAGTGCATCTTCGAAACCAGCCACTTTTAAACCATCAAAAATACCGAAAATAAACGCACATGCGGTAACAGGCGCAATAACTCGTGATGGTGAAATAAACCATTTAGAGCAGAAGCTCAGTAGGATAACTACAATCGCAGGTGGATAAATCGCACTTAAAACAGGTACTGAAACAGCAATGAGTTTGGTTAAACCTAAGTTTGAAATAAGCAGTGAGAAGCCAACTAAAATGAACACAAAAACTTTGTATGGAATTTTAGTCAATTCTGAGAAATATTCAGCACATGCGCAGGTTAAGCCTATCGCAGTCACCATACATGCAACAAAAATCATTGCAGATAGGAAATAAGCGCCCATATCACCAAAAGCATGTTGTACATATGCATGCAGGATCACTGCACCATTTGTTGCATTTGGAGCAATATCATGGCTGCCCATACCGAGTTTGAATAAGCTGATATATACCAGTGTAAGTCCAATACCAGAAATAATACTGGCAATGACAGCATATTTGGTGACGAGCTTACTATCCGTTACGCCGCGTGAAGTAATGGCTTTGACGATCACAATACCAAAAACTAAAGCGCCTAATGTATCCATGGTTAAATAACCATTTACTACACCTTCAGAAACTGGTGCAGTTACGTAGTTATCAATTGCAGGTGGAATCACACCGGCAGGGATAAAGAACGCAGAGATACCCAGTATAACGAGGCCTAAAATCTTGAGTGGTGAAAGGAAATAACCTACGGTATCTAAAATTTTATTTGGGTAAAGTGAAACAATCGTCACCAATGCAAAATAAATCACGCTATAAATCAGCAGACTGTTTGCGCTGTTACCAAAATAAGAAGAGAAACCAATTTCATAAGAAACGGTAGCTGTACGAGGTGTTGCAAATAAAGGTCCAACAGCTAAGTAACACGCGACAGTAAGGATAATGCTGGCTGCTTTACCCAGAGGTGAACTTAAAACTTGAATAGAACCTTCTACACGCGACAAAGCAATAATCGTGATGACAGGTAGGCCAACTGCAGTGATCAAGAAACCAAATGCAGCTAACCAAACATGTTCACCCGCTTGCTGTGCGACAATTGGTGGGAAAATAATGTTACCTGCACCAATAAATAGTGCAAAGGTCATAAAACCTAAGGCAACAATATCCCGTGTACGAAGACTTGTCATAAAGGGGAGATGAACTGTGAAAAAAGGCAATTTTAGTGCAATTAAGCTCGTTTTTGGAGCAAAATTTATAAATCGTATAGATAGTTTTTATAATACGAATTATGAATATATTGACAGATAAAATAATGTTTTATTTATATTCATGATAAATAAAAGAAATTTATTGTATATAAATTTTTTATAGGAATATGTTTAGCTATTAAGATTTATCAGATATAAATCAATTGTTCTAATTTTCAGCACTAAATAGGATGCTATAAGCCGAATAAATGCAGAAATATTGGCTGAATAAAACAAAAAAAATCTAAAAGGTCTATAATTCGGTGTATTCAAATTTGAGGATATTCAGATGAAAGCTTCCAAAATCACGATTAAAACCGAGCAAGATATTGAAAAATTACGCATTTCAGGTCGTTTAGCTGCTCAGGTTTTAGAGATGATCGGGGAGTATGTCAAGCCGGGCGTGACCACTGAATATCTAGACGATATCTGCAATGATTTTATCGTCAACACACTTAAAGTGATTCCTGCCAACGTTGGCTACTATGGCTATACCAAAACCACCTGCATTTCACCGAATGAAGTGGTTTGTCATGGTATTCCTTCGAAAGAAACCGTATTGAAAGACGGAGACATTATCAATATTGATGTTGCTATCATTAAAGATGGTTATTTCGGTGATACCAGTCGTATGTACTATGTGGGTGAGGTTTCGCCTGCGGCTAAAAAGTTAGTCGAAACTACTTACGAAGCGATGGTTGCAGGGATTCATGCAGTTAAACCGGGAGCAACATTGGGTGATGTAGGCTATGCCATTCAACAAGTTGCTCATCGTGAAGGCTACAGCATTGTACGTGAATACTGTGGTCACGGGATTGGTAAAGTTTATCATGAGCAACCAAGCGTTTTACACTATGGTCAACCGGGTCAAGGTGTCATTCTGAAAAAAGGCATGGTCTTTACCATTGAACCGATGATTAATAGCGGTAAAGCGCGTACTAAAGAGTTAAAAGACGGCTGGACAGTAATTACTGCAGACCGTTCTTTATCGGCACAGTGGGAACATATGGTTGTTGTAACCGATACGGGTTTTGAGTTGTTATCTCCATGGCCAGAGGGTACAGGCGAATATCCCGCGATCTAAGCTCAGTAGTGTTGTTAATGCCATATCTGCTGTGTCCAAATGATTGAAGTTAAATAAAATTATACAGTTGTATATTTTTTGACTTTAGTCTAGGAGTTCGTGGTGGTTATGGGCGTTATCGTTTTTAAGACTAACTACATTTCTCTAAGTCTTAATTTGTAAGGCTTTGCCTATAGCTCAAAAAATCAGTTAGAGCTATTAACGATTTAATAAAGATGTATTTTATTTATACAATAGCCCTACAGATTCTGCTGTAGTTTCTGATTTTACTTAGTTTTTAAGTTTTCGCTTACCCATCACATGGGTAAGCTTTTTTTTGCTTAAAATTTAGCGTGTTCATGTTGGCTGAGTTTTTCAACTAAGTAATCAATGAATACACGCACAGCAGGTAGTAAGCCACGACGAGATGGATAAACTGCATGGAAAATACCATGTGCAGCTTTCCATTCAGGTAGTACACGAACCAAAGCACCTGATTTCACGTGATCGGACACAATACTGTCGGGTAATAACACCACGCCACAATCTTGGCAGGCCAGTGCAGCTAACATAGACAGGTCAGAGCCCATCACGGTTGGGTTAACTTTGATTTTTTTCTGATGATGCTGTGCATCGGTCACAATAATATGTTGATCGAGATGCTCATCCGCCATACTTAATATTTGATGCTGAGATAAATCTTCAGGTTGTTTGAGTTCACCAAATTTATTCAGATACGCCTGACTGGCAAATAAGTGCTGCTCAATCGTTTCAAATTTACGAATGACTAAATTGGGGTCGTCGTCTAGATTTGAACGTACACGTAGCGCAAGATCGAAGCCTTCATTAATGATATCTACGCGGCGATTGGTCACCATCATTTGCACTTTAATTTCTGGATATTGCTTTAAAAATTCAGGCAAAATTTTGGTCATTTCATTTTGCGCGATGGAAACAGGTAAGCTGACTTTAATTAAGCCGCGCGGCTGTGTGCTGAGATGATCAACCAAATCGTGTGCGGCTTGAGCGGCATTCATCATGACTTGTGCATGGCGATAGATATTCATACCAATATCTGTAACAGCAAAATGTCGTGAGCTACGTTGAATCAGGCGGACATCTAAACGTTCTTCTAAGTTATAGACCCGACGACTCAGTTTTGATTTTGGAATATCTGTTGCACGTTCGGCTGCACTAAAACCACCATGTTCGACCACTTGGGCAAAACAATAAAAATCATCTAGATCACTCAGCACTGTTCTTATTCCATATTTGCAACGATTTAGCTAATTAACTTGAATTGTTTCATGAAGTCAATCACGTTTTGTAGTTTTTCATGTGAGAAGGTTGAGCAAAATTGCCAAGACTAAAGTCGGGTTAACCTTGTAATCGTTTCACATTAGCATGACCAAACAATAAATGTGGTGTATACATCTTTTAAATAACCGAATTTGAAGGATGTGATTTGAGTGTCGTCCTGATATATTCAAATAAAAGACCATTATGAAAGAAATTCGACATTAAAGGACAATGTCATGGAATTAAGACATTTACGTTACTTTGTCGCCGTTGTAGAAGAACAGAGTTTTACGAAGGCTGCTGAAAAGCTATTTATTGCTCAACCTCCTTTAAGTCGTCAAATTCAAAATTTAGAAGAAGAGTTGGGTGCACAGCTTTTTGAGCGTGGCAGCCGTCCTTTGAGAACCACCACCATTGGCCGTTTCTTTTATCAGCAAGCTGTGAAATTACTTTCCAATGCAGAAGAAATTAAGCTGATTACGCAGCGGGCTAGTGCCACTGAACGTACTATTAATATTGGGTATGGCGGTTCGTTACTCTGTGGTTTATTACCTCGAATTGTTTATTTGTTCCGTCAGCAATATCCACACTTAAATGTAAATTTAATTGAACTGAGTGCAGTCGATCAAATTCAGGCTTTAAAAGAAGGTCGGGTTGATGCATGTTTTAGCCGAGTTCGTGTGTCGGATCAGGCGGTTAAACGTGTGCTATTGCGTGAAGAGCCGCTAATTGTTGCGGTACATTCGAGCCATCCTTTATCTTCACAGCAGCAGATTGCATTAAATAATCTCAAAGATGAGCAGATTTTTATCTATCCAGCAACGGATGGTCAAAGTTATGCAACGCTGATCAAGTCGTTGTTTTTAGAATATGGGATGGAGCCGAAACGCTTTAACACTCAAGCTGATTTGCAGCAATCGCTAGGCATGGTTGCCGCAGGCGAAGGCATTTGTATTGTTCCTGAATCTGTACAAATTATGCAGTTTAGGCATGTGAATTATGTGAAATTATCGGACAGTGCTGCCATTAGCCAAATTTATTTGATTGTGCGGAATGATGATGAAGGGGAATTGGCACGTCCTTTATTTGATTGTGTTTACCAAGTATATGATTTGGAAGCAATTGAATACGATCGTCGGGTTTTCTAACACTTGTTAGAGCATTAAAAATAATTTGATTTTGAAATTAATTTTTAAGTTACTTATTAAGTAACACCATCCTGTATATAAAAAAACAGGCTCATTCTTGAAAGTATTGAGCCTGTTTTTTTATTCAGTCTTACTAGATCGATTGTTTTAAAAACTTGGTGATTTCACGGCTAAATTTGACCGGTTCACTGAGCAATGGCGTATGTCCCGATTTTTTAAAAATAATCTGCTCAGCATTGGCTAGGCTGTCAGCAATAATTTTTTGACCTTGGGCAGGATAGAGGATCGATTTTGCCCCTGTGAAAAAAGTCGTCGGTGCGGTGAGTGCTGCAATGGCTTCACGATAATCTTCAGTATGGTTCAAATAATTTTGAATATACCAATATAAATAGGCCACACTTTGTGATGGTAACATCAGCTTCTGTAAAGTTGGTTGTTGGTATGCAAAACGGAAAGCGGATAATGCATAAGGATTGCTATTTTGTAAGTCTATGAATCTTAACCAAGCGTCGACCAGACCTTGACGGTCATGTTTATTCATCTGCTGTGCAAATGGCACGGAGAGGTTGGTTGCAAGTACCTTCGAGATGTCTTCTAAAATACTCAAAAACTCAGTGTGGCGTTTGCCATATAAACCATATTGCCAATCTGCATCTACTCGAATTTTAGGCGTTTGATCGATGTGTAAATAACGTTTAATTTTTTCGGCAAACTGACCGTATTTCAAACCATGCATGGTGGTCGTTGCCCCCATGGAGTAGGCAATCACCGTGATTTTATCGTAACCAAGTTGGGAAACTAAGCTGTCAATATCTCGCCAATGGCTTGAAATGGTATCCATATTTGGAATTTGACAATGTTTAGAGCCGCCAAATCCACGCCAGTCTGGAATGATAAATTTGAAATGCTTTCGGTGTTGATATAGAAAAGGGTGCCATTGCCAACTTTGCATGCCCAGTCCAGATAAAACCAGAATGGGTTCTCCTTGACCATATTCACGAACATACAGTTGTTGCTGATCGGGCATTGTATAGTGTGGCATGCGGCTTCCTATTTATTTTTTTGTTTTAGCGATTAAATTTATGCAACTGTGGAATGATGGTTTCAAGCCATTTGATCCAACCGATTTCCAAATCAATCCCAAGCTGTAAAATCATTTTATGAATGTACAAAGTACGGTCTTCATCATGCGCATGTGCAAAGTCTTTTGCAAAAATAGACTGGTACACTTTTAGTTTTTCTTTGTGAATTTCAAGATGGCGCTCTAATTCGGGTAATACGCCATTTGTACCCAGCTGAGCTTCTGCACGTAAACGGACCATTAACTCTTCGCGTAATTGAGCCGGAGGGCTTTGCTCAACCATCCAATTGGCTAATTCAACACGTCCAAGCTGTTCAACTTGGTAGGTTTTTTTACGGGTTGTGCTGTGCCCATCTTCAATGGTACTGATCCAGCCTTTTTGCAGCATGCCATTGAGTTCACGGTAGATTTGTTGATGTGTTGCATTCCAAAAAAAGCCCATAGAGCGGTCAAAACGGCGTGCAAGGTCAATTCCTGTACTCGGTTTTTCAAGTAAGCTCGTGAGTAAAACATGGGCTAAAGACATATATGGCTCAGTCAAAATAGTTTTGTACTTTTTATTATGCAACATGTTGCATAAAAATCAAATCTCGCATATAAATTAGTGCAACAAGTTGCAAAAATCTTGTGTGCGTAGATGGAAATAGAAAGCTCGTATACAAGCAAAGATAAAAATAGCCAGCTTTTCAGCACGCTAAGGAGAAAAAATGTCAAATTATCCAAATTTATTGGCACCACTAGATTTAGGTTTTACAACGCTAAAGAACCGTGTATTGATGGGTTCTATGCATATCGGTTTGGAAGAAGCGCCGGGTGGCTATGAACGCATGGCAGCTTTTTATGCAGAGCGTGCGAAAGGCGGCGTAGGTCTGATTGTAACCGGTGGTATTTCTCCCAATGATGATGGTGTGACATTTGCTGGTGGCTCAAAATTAGATTCTTTAGAAGAAGCAGAAAAACATAAAGTGATTACGCAGGCGGTACATGATGCTGGCGGTAAAATTGCGATGCAGATTTTGCATACAGGTCGCTACTCGTATCAAGCCAATAATGTTGCACCTTCATCTATTCAAGCACCAATTAACCCAGTAAAACCGCAAGCTTTAAGCACAGCAGACGTCGAGCGCACGATCAATGATTTTGCTCGATGTGCTCAGTTAGCACAGACAGCGGGTTATGACGGTGTAGAAGTCATGGGGTCAGAAGGTTATTTAATTAATGAGTTTATTGCTGCACGTACCAACCACCGTGATGATGAATGGGGCGGCAGTTATGAAAACCGTATTCGTTTTCCAATTGAGATCGTGCGTCGTACGCGTGAATTAGTCGGTGAAAATTTTATTATTATTTACCGTCTTTCTATGCTGGATCTGGTTGAAGGTGGTTCGACTTTCGAAGAAGTTGTGCAACTTGCAAAAGCCATTGAAAAAGCCGGTGCAACTATTATCAATACCGGTATTGGTTGGCATGAAGCGCGTATTCCGACCATTGCAACCAAAGTGCCACGTGCTGCATTTACATGGGTGACCAAGAAATTAAAAGGTCTTGTGAATGTTCCTTTAATCACCTCAAACCGTATTAACACTCCTGAAATGGCTGAGCACGTACTTGCTTCGGGTGATGCAGATATGGTGTCCATGGCACGTCCAATGCTGGCTGACCCACGTTTTGTAGAAAAAGCAGAACAAGGTCGTAGTGATGAAATTAATACCTGTATTGGTTGTAACCAAGCCTGTCTAGATCATATTTTCTCGATGAAAATTGCAACATGTTTGGTTAACCCTCAAGCTTGCTATGAAACTGAACTGATTTTTAAAGAATCTGCACAGGTGAAAAATATTGCTGTGATTGGTGCGGGACCTGCAGGTTTAAGCTTTGCAACTTATGCTGCAGAGCGTGGTCATAACATAACTATTTTTGAAGCATCGAGCCAAATTGGTGGACAGTTTAATATTGCGAAAACGATTCCTGGTAAAGAAGAGTTTTATGAAACGCTGCGTTATTTCAAACGTAAAATAGAACTATTGCCTCAGATTAAATTGGTATTGAACCATACAGCAACGTATGAAGAATTAGCTCAGTCTGATTTTGATGACATCGTGGTGGCGACGGGTGTAACACCGCGTCAGTTAGATATAGATGGTATTGATCATCCAAAAGTATTGAGCTATTTACAGGTATTACGTGAACGTCAACCTGTTGGCAAACGTGTAGCAATCATTGGTGCAGGCGGTATTGGTTTCGATACGGCTGAATATTTAACGCATGAAGGTGAAAGCGGTAGCCTCAATCCTGAGAAATTTTATGATGAATGGGGTATTGATACCACTTATGCGCAAGTCGGTGGCTTGAAACATCCAGACGTCGAAGAATCGCCGCGTGAAGTGTATTTATTGCAACGTAAGGCTAAATCGGTTGGTGCTGGCTTAGGTAAAACCACGGGTTGGATTCACCGTACAGGTTTGAAACACCGCGATGTGAAAATGATTGCGGGTGCAAGCTACGACAAAATTGATGATCAAGGTTTGCATATTACCGTTGATGGTCAATCACGTATTTTAGATGTTGATCATGTGGTGATTTGTGCAGGTCAGGAATCCTATACCGCGATGTATGAACAGCTACAAGCAGATGGGAAAAATGTGCATTTGATTGGTGGTGCGAAAGAAGCAGGTGAGTTAGATGCTAAACGTGCCATTCGTCAAGGTGCAGATTTGGCTGCGGTGATTTAATCAGCCTCATACTAAACCACGACAACTTCATTCAATTTAATATGCAGTTGTCGTGCTTCCTCTCCATTTGGGAGAGGAGTTTGAGGAAAGGGAAATGATTCATCAAAAAAAAGACATAAACATGACTATTGAAACAACAAAAAAATCTGTTGCACGTTGGCACGAAATGCTTAACACACGGGATATGAATATTTTAAATGAACTCTTGGCAGAGGATGTGGTGTTTCGTTCACCTGTCGCGTTTAACCCATATCCAGGTAAGCCTGTAGTAACTTTTATTTTGACCAATGTGATTCAAATTTTTGAAAATTTTACTTACCACCGTGAGTTTTATAGTGAGGATGGCCTCAATGTTGTACTTGAGTTTTCTGCCAATGTTGGCGAGAAAAAGTTAAAAGGGATCGACATGATTCAGTTTAATGAACAAGGTCAGATGATTGATTTTGAAGTCATGCTTCGTCCAAAAAGTGGCTTGGAAGCATTGGCGGCGAAAATGGGTGAGCGCATTATGCAATATCAGCCTTAAATCTGCTGATTTTAAATGCTCATCACAGAATGATAAAAAGCATGATGGATATTGTCATGCTTTTTGCTTTTGAGGCTTAAGCAAACAAATATTGCTAGCGAGATATGGTTTTGTAGATACATTTTTTTACTGGGCATTGTTAGTCAAAGTGAAAAGATTGAAATGATTTGCTGTGGTGCGAAGCGAGGTGAAGGTAAGGTCAATGAATAATGTGATGCATAAAGGGCGTCAGGCTCTTTTAAACTTTGTAGATCATGCAATTGGTGCAGAATTACCACAGCTTTATTATCATCCTGAAGGGCAAATGAAAGATGTGCTGCCGAAGTTAAAGCAACTACATGAAAAATATCGTCCTACGCCTTGGTTGTCGAATACTCATGCACATTTACTGTATTTTGATGTCATTAGAAAGCGCCAAGTAAAGCTCAAATACGACGCCATAGAGCAACTAACCATGGCTGATGGTGGAATCACAGCCATTGCATGGTTGGGCTTAGATTTGCCTGCAGATGTACCAACCGTGGTGCTCATGCATACGATTACGGGAACGCCTGAAAGTATGCGAGAAGTGGTTCGGGATCTTCATCTATATACTGGTTGGCGTATTGCACTGTGTTTAAGGCGTGGTCATGCCAATTTGCCTATGCCAGTTGCCAAAATAAATTTATTTGGTTCAACAGATGACTTACGTGAACAGATTGCCTTTATTCAGCAGAAATTTCCCGCATCGAGTTTGTGTGGCGTCGGTTCATCTGCAGGAACGGGGCTATTGGTTCGCTATTTAGGCGAACAAGGTGAGGAAACACCACTTAAAGCGGCTTTTGCTTTATGTCCGGGCTATGACACTGAGCTTGGCTTTAAAAATGTCCATCCTTTTTACAGTAAAATGATGACCAAGAAGCTCTTTCAGAAGTTTGTAGAACCCTATTCTGCAACATGGTCATCAACACCATCTTTAATAGAAGTCCTAAAAAGTAAAGATCTGGCGCAGTTTGAACGTACATATTTTCAAATGGCGGGTTTTACTGATTATGAAAGTTATGCCAAATCCACCAACCCAATTTATGTATTTGAAAATCTTAAAATTCCTTTGATGATTTTAAATGCCGAAGACGATCCTGTTTGCCACATTCAAAACTTTGAACCCTATAAAGAATTAATCCGTTCTTTGCCGAATGTAGTGGTGGTGACCACTAAAAAAGGCAGTCACTGTGGTTATTATGAAGGTTTAGTCGACACCCATTCATGGGCAACCAAATTAATGGCAGATTTTTTAAAGTTATATGCGAACTAAAAAATAGCCTACTTTGGGTAGGCTATTTTAAGTATGTGTTATTCAGCTTGTGCGCAACATGCAGTAATTTGAGGTTTAAGCTTCATCTGTATCAATACTAAAATCAACGCTATAGCGCTCAGTGTAGCGCCTGCATAAGACACCGCAGCATAGCTTAGGTTAAGATTTAGCACTGCGGCACCTGTGACTGCACCCAATGCATTTCCAAGATTAAATGCACCAATATTCACTGAAGAAGCGAGGCCTGGTGCATCGTGAGCTACTGTCATAACACGCATTTGTAAAGGTGGTACGACGGCAAAGGCTGCTGCTCCCCAGATGATTAATGCAATCGCTGCGCCAATGGTGGTGGTTGCTAAAATTGGAAATAACAGCATCATCAGCATGAGTAAGACTAAAAAGCCAATCAAGGTTTTATCTAAGGATTGATCGGCAAACTTACCACTGAAATGGTTACCAATTGAAAATCCGATCCCGATTAAAACCAACATGAAAGTGATAAGTTCAGGGCTTGCATGAGTAAAGACTTTTAAACTTGGTGCGATATAGGTATAGAGCGCGAACATAGCTCCAGCACTCATTACCGTGGTGAGCAGTGCTAAAACAACAGGCATGCGTGTTAATACTTTTAACTCTGCTCGTACATCAGGTTTTTCGGTCTGTTGCTGATGGGGTAGTGCTTTCCATAATGCCAACATGGTGATGATGCCCAATAAGGTAATAGCGGCAAAAGACATACGCCAACCGATATTTTGTCCTACCCACGTTGCGAGTGGTACACCGCCAATATTGGCAATGGTCAAGCCCATAAACATCATGGCAACAGCACTGGCTTGTTTATCTTTCGGCACAACACTCGCTGCAACCACAGAACCTAAGCCAAAAAATGCACCATGATTTAAGCTGGTGACTAAGCGTGCCGCCATTAAACCGAGATAATTTGGTGCAATCGTTGCCAAAATATTACCGATGGTAAATATTGCCATCAGCAAAATAAGGGCAGTACGTTTTGGAAAACGTGCTAACCATAAAGTCATTAATGGGGCACCAATCATGACGCCAACGGCATAGGCACTAATCAGTAAGCCTGCTTGAGGAATAGACACTGATAGATCTGCTGCAATTTCAGGCAAAAAACCCATCGGTGAAAATTCTGTTGTGCCAATTGCAAAAGCACCTACGGCTAATGCAATTAATGGAAAATTGAATTTCATATTAAATATCCCAAACTGGAGCAAGTTCAGGTGGGTTCACTTCACGCGCATTTCTGTCGAGTGTGGCAATGGCCTGCATCTGTTCAGGTGTTAAGTGAATGTCTTGAGCTTTTAAATTACTGATTAAATGTTCACGTTGGGTTGATGATGGAATAATGGCATAGCCTTTTTGCAGTGCCCATGCGAGTGCAATTTGAGCCGTAGTGACTTGAGTCGAAGTAACTTGGTGTTCGGCTGCAATGTTTAACAGCGTTGGGTCTTGCAAAACTTTGCCATAGGCCAAAGTCATATAGGATGTGACATCTATATTGTTGGCTTGCAGATAATTGACCAAGTTTTGATTTTGTAAATATGGACTGAGTTCAATTTGATTGGTTGCAATATTTTCCAGCCCGATGTGATCAATGGCTTGTTGAGTGAGCTCAATATTAAAATTAGATACACCAATATATTCAGTCAAACCTTGTTTTTTTGCCTCAAGTAAATGTCCCATTAATTCTGGAATATTGACTCCAAGTGCAGGTGCAGGCCAATGAATAAGTGTGAGGTTAACTGCATCCGTCCTTAATTTAATTAAGCTGTCCTTTAGGCTGGGTATCAGTTTGTCGGCAGCATAATTTTCAGTCCAAATTTTCGTGGTTAAGAAAATATCAGCTCGATTGACCTGACTTTCATCGATTGCTTGGCCTACTTCTGCTTCATTACCGTAGATTTGTGCGGTGTCTACAGCACGATATCCAACTTCTAAGGCAGTTTTAACAGAATGAATGACAGTGTCACCTGTCAAACGGAAGGTGCCGACACCAAATTGAGGAACAATCATCAGGAATTCTCTTTTTTGAATTGATGCTATTGTGCTGCTAATTTTAATGAAGAAAAATGCATGAATTTGGAATATATTATTGATTAAAAATCACGAATTAGAATATGCAATGAAATCGACCATTGAGGAGCTGCAGGCTTTTACTGTTATTGTAGATAGCGGCTCTATTATCAAAGCAGCAGAAAGACTGGATCAAACAGCATCTGGTGTAAGCCGCGCATTACAGCGTCTGGAATCTAAATTAAATGTAACCCTGTTGGAACGAACAACCCGCAAAATTAAGCTCACGCAAGAGGGGCAATTGTTTTTAGCAAAAACACGGCGGATATTGAATGATTTGAGCGAAGCGGAAGATTCTCTGCTAAAATTAGATGCAGATACTTCGGGGTTAGTGCGAGTCGATTCAGCAATTTCTTTTATTCTGCATATGATCGTTCCCTTGATTCCAGAATTTAATGCACGTTATCCGCATATACAGATTGAATTAGTAAATCATGATCAAGTGATTGACTTATTAGAGCATAAAGCGGATGTTGCAATTCGCTTTGGAAAATTAAACGACTCCAGTTTGCACGCAAAACTTATCTACAAGAGTCGACTGTGTTTGGTGGCGAGTCCTGAATATCTTCAGCAGCATGGACGTCCGCAAAATGCTGAAGAGCTAACTGCACATGCTTTACTTGGATTTAGTCAAATTACCCATATGAATACTTGGCCGATCCAAGTCGCAGGGAAACCTCTGACGATCCGCCCCAAAATCAAGGCGTCAAATGGTGAAACCATTCGTGAGCTTGCGATTCATGGGATGGGCATCGCTTGTCTTTCGATTTTTATGTTGGAAAAAGATATTGCAGAAGGACGATTGGTACAACTTTTAGACGATCAAATTGAGCCACATGAACAGCTTATTCATGCTGTCTATTATCAACAAGAGCATTTACCGAAACGTGTTCGTTTATTTATTGAATATTTAGCTGAAAAATTACAAGAATAGTTGTGAGAAAAAAACAGTGCATTGTTGGGTACATATTTTTATTTACATAGAAACAATAAAAAACCCGACAATTGCCGGGTTTTTTTGATCATTGGTTTGATAAAACTTCGATCTTAGTTCTCTAAAGCAGGTGTTGCAGCAGCAATGGCAGCAGCCACGGCGTCATCTTCAGACTGAGCAGAACCTGAGTTTTGTTTAGGTTGAGCAGCTTGTGCAGGTTTCTCTGCAGCTTTAGGCGCTTCTGCTTTTGGAGCAGGAGTTTCTGCAGGAGGAGTAGGTTCACGACGAATTTCAGTTGTTGTATTCGGTGTTTCTTCACGAATCACTTCAACTTGCTGCTGAGTCGTTTCTTCAACAACTGGTTGTTCTTCAACTGGTTCTAATTGTGTAGGTACAGATGCTGTTGGTTCAGATGCTGCAACTTCAACCTGTTCCTGTTCTTCTTCTTTTGGTGCTTCTTTTTTTACACATGCTGTAAGAAGTAGACCTGTTGCGATTGCACCGCAGATTAAAAGTTTCTTATTCATAATTACACAAAACAAAAAAGTGTGGATTGGATAACTGCATTATAACAGCAAATAAGAATATAGAAATGATAAGAACTTACTCTAAATTTTTATGATAATTGCTGTTACAATAGCCAATTGTTAATTGTTCTATGAATTGATGCGGAATGACTTTGCTTTCTTGGTACAGAGTAAAGTAAAATCGCACAACATTGTAGGCCAATTTAGGCTCCATTGTACGAGAAACTTAATGACCCATTTTATTTTCGTTACTGGTGGTGTTGTATCATCACTAGGTAAAGGTATTTCAGCTGCATCAGTGGCTGCGCTTTTAGAAGCCCGTGGTTTAAAAGTAACCATGGTAAAAATGGATCCATACATTAATGTCGATCCAGGGACTATGAGTCCATTCCAACACGGTGAAGTTTTTGTCACAGAGGATGGTGCTGAAACTGACTTAGACTTGGGTTATTACGAACGTTTCTTGCGTCGTGCGAAAATGACCAAACTGAACAACTTTACTTCAGGACGAGTGTACCAAGATGTCTTGAATAAAGAACGTCGTGGTGATTACCTCGGTGGTACAGTTCAAGTTATTCCACATATTACTGACAATATTAAAGAACGTGTTCTTCGCGCAGGTGAAGGCTATGACGTTGCGATCGTTGAGATCGGCGGTACAGTAGGTGACATTGAATCTCTCCCATTCATGGAATCTGTACGTCAACTTATGGTCGAACTAGGTCATAAGCGCACAATGTTAATGCACTTAACTTTACTCCCATACATTAAGTCAGCTGCGGAATTAAAAACTAAACCAACTCAACACTCTGTAAAAGAGCTTTTGTCGATTGGTATTCAACCAGACATTCTGATCTGCCGTACAGAGCATGATGTTGATGCTGACACTACACGTAAAATTGCGTTATTTACGAACGTTGAAGCGCGTGCAGTTGTGGTATGTAAAGATGCGCGTTCAATTTACCAAATTCCACGTACTTTCTATGAACAAAACGTTGATGATTTAATCTGTGAACGTTTTGGTTATAACGATCTTCCAGAAGCTGATCTTACAGACTGGGATAACGTTGTAGATGCATTACTGAACCCTGAATACACAGTTCGTGTAGCGATGGTTGGTAAATACGTTGAACTTCCAGATGCATACAAATCTGTAAACGAAGCGCTTTTACATGCGGGTATTCAAAACCGTGTGAAAGTTCAAATTGATTATGTCAATGCAGAAGAACTTGAAAGCCAAGATGTAAACGACGTATTAAAAGACGCGGATGCAATCTTAGTGCCGGGTGGCTTCGGTGAACGTGGTACAGAAGGCAAAATGAAAGCGATTTGTTTTGCACGTGAAAACGGTGTGCCATTCCTTGGCATCTGTTTAGGTATGCAGTTGGCTGTGATCGAATATGCGCGCAACGTTGCGGGTATTAGTGATGCAACTTCAACTGAATTTAACCGTTCTACAAAATCACCATTGATTGGTCTAATCACTGAATGGTTAGATGAGCGCGGCGAAGTTCAACAACGTAATGCAGATTCTGACTTAGGCGGCACAATGCGTCTTGGTGCTCAAAAATCTGAATTGGTTGCAGGAACAAAAACTGCACAAGTTTACGGTTCTGAAGAGATCGTTGAACGTCATCGTCACCGTTATGAAATGAACAACCGTTATATCCCAGTGCTTGAAGAAAAAGGCATGAAGATTTCAGGTTATTCTCCAGTACAGCGTCTTGTTGAAACTGTTGAAATTCCTGAACATCCTTGGTTTATTGCTGTACAATTCCATCCGGAATTTACAAGTTCACCACGTGATGGACACCCATTATTCGCAGGCTTTATTGATGCTGCTAAAAAGCAGTACCAAAAAGCGAAATAATGTGTTTTTGACTAAACCAGGAAGAGTTTAAATGTCACAATTAAAACCACAGGAAATTGTACGTTTAGGCGATATACAAATGGCAAATCATTTGCCATTTGTACTATTCGGCGGCATGAACGTACTTGAGTCAAAAGACCTTGCTTTTGAAATTGCTGAAACCTATGTGGATATCTGCAAACGCTTGGATATTCCGTATGTGTTTAAAGCAAGTTTTGATAAAGCCAATCGTTCAAGCTTGAACTCTTTCCGTGGCCCAGGCCTGGAAAAAGGAATCGAGTGGTTAGCTGACATTAAAAAACACTTTAATGTGCCGATTATTACTGATGTACATGAACCATACCAAGCTGCGCCTGTTGCTGAAGTTGCGGATATTATCCAACTTCCTGCATTTTTAAGCCGTCAAACTGACCTTGTTGAAGCAATGGCGAAAACTGATGCCATCATCAACATTAAAAAAGCACAGTTCCTCGCACCACACGAAATGCGTCATATTTTGCATAAGTGTTTGGAAGCAGGAAATGACAAACTAATTCTTTGTGAACGTGGTTCAGCATTTGGTTACAACAATTTAGTTGTAGACATGTTGGGCTTTGACATCATGAAAGAAATGAATGTCCCTGTGTTCTTTGATGTTACACATGCGCTTCAAACGCCGGGTGGTCGTGCGGATTCTGCAGGTGGTCGTCGTGCGCAAATCACGACACTGGCACGTGCAGGTATGGCGACTGGTTTAGCAGGTTTGTTCTTAGAAGCTCATCCAGATCCAGAAAATGCCAAATGTGACGGTCCATGTGCGCTACGCATGTCACAGTTGGAACCTTTCTTGGCACAGTTAAAAGAGCTCGATACCTTAGTTAAAGGTTTCGCAAAGTTAGACACACACTAATTCGATACACATTGATGCGTCACTTTTGACGCATCATTTTTATTAATCAACTGAGGAATTGTTCATGAGCCAAATCGTTGACATTCGTGCACGTGAAATTTTGGACTCTCGTGGTAACCCTACCATCGAAGCAGACGTAATCTTAGCCTCTGGCGTTGTAGGCCGTGCATGTGCACCATCTGGTGCTTCAACTGGTTCTCGTGAAGCTTTAGAACTTCGTGACGGCGACAAAGCTCGTTACTTAGGTAAAGGCGTTAAAACTGCGGTTAACAACGTTAACACAGTAATTCGTGATGCATTGTTGGGTAAATCAGTATTCGAACAAAAAGACATTGATAACACAATGATCGCGCTTGACGGTACTGAAAACAAAGAAAAATTAGGTGCGAACGCAACTTTAGCGGTATCGCTAGCTGCTGCACGCGCTGCTGCTGATGAAAAGAAAATTCCACTTTTCCAATACATCGCAGACCTTCGTAATAACAGCATTTTGACTATGCCTGTTCCAATGATGAACATCCTAAATGGTGGTTCACATGCAGACAACAACGTAGACATTCAAGAATTTATGATTGAGCCAGTTGGCTTCACTTCATTCTCTGAAGCTTTACGCGCTGGTGCTGAAATTTTCCATTCTTTAAAATCAGTTTTAAAGAAACAAGGTCTAAATACTGCAGTTGGTGATGAAGGTGGTTTTGCACCGAACCTTCGTTCTAACGAAGAAGCAATTACAGTAATTCTTGAAGCAATTGAAAAAACTGGCTACAAAGCAGGTTCTGATATTATGCTTGCGCTTGACTGTGCATCTTCAGAATTCTACAAAGATGGTCAATATATCCTTGCAGGTGAAGGCAATAAAGCATTCACAAGCAACCAATTTGCTGACTACCTTGCTGGTTTTGTAAAACAATACCCAATCATCTCAATTGAAGATGGTTTAGACGAGTCTGATTGGGAAGGTTGGTCTTACCTTACTTCAATCCTTGGCGACAAAATCCAATTGGTTGGTGATGACCTATTCGTTACGAATCCTAAGATTCTTCAACGTGGTATCAACGAAAAAGTGGGTAACTCTATTCTGATCAAGTACAACCAAATCGGTACGTTGACTGAAACTCTAGATGCAATCTACCTTGCGAAAGCAAATGGTTACACTACAGTAATTTCACACCGTTCTGGTGAAACTGAAGATTCAACTATTGCGGATCTTGCAGTGGGTACAGCAGCGGGTCAAATCAAAACTGGTTCACTTTGCCGTTCTGACCGTGTAGCGAAATATAACCAATTACTTCGTATTGAAGAATTGACTAATGCAGCATATCGAGGTAAAGCTGAGTTCAAAGGTTTGAACTAAGCAGATCATGCTATCTATGTTAAATGTATTTGACTCCAAAGCGAGTAAAGCATTGTTGGGCCTTGCGATCTTTTTGATCGCAGGGTTTCAATATTTATACTGGTTCGGTGAAGGTGGTTATCATCAACATCAACAACTGAGTCAGAAAATACAACAACAAGTCGAACTCAATGACGAATTAAAAGAACGAAATCGCGTGCTTGCCGCTGAAGTATACGATTTAAAAAATGGCGTTGAAGCTATTGAAGAGCATGCTCGTCTAGATTTAGGTTTAATTAAACCGCATGAGACTTTCGTACAAATGAGTACGATCAGTACTCAGTACAAACCAATTTATATTGATCCAAACGCAAAAGTAGACCTACGTACCAATGAGTCAGAACCAGCCGAACTTCCACCCGAACCTTAAATTGTGGGCTATTATTCCTGCTGCTGGTTCAGGAAGTCGATTTTCTAAAACTGAACTAAAACAATATCAAAACATTGCGGGTCTAACTGTGCTTGAACACACAGTTGCGCGTCTTAACCAATTACCTTTAACAGGCTATGTATTGGCTATAGGCGAGCAAGATAATATTGCTCAGACTTTGGAATTAGCTAATCAAGAGAAAGCACATTTTTGTTTAGGTGGTTCAGAGCGTGTGCATTCTGTACTCAATGCATTGCAATATCTATCTAAGATTGCCAATGATGATGATTGGGTATTTGTTCATGATGCAGCAAGACCATGTGTCTCGCAGTCGAGTTTAGAAAATTTAGTTCAATCGGCAGTAGAAACTGAGCAAAGTGCGATTCTCGCAATTCCCGTACGCGATACCTTAAAACGAGTTGAAACGGCACCACTTATATCAACAACGGTAGATCGTTCAACTTTATGGCAAGCGCAGACACCACAAATTGCCAAATTGGGTGTGCTTAAAAATGCCATTGAACAAGCGCTTGCCGCTGGTGCGACCATCACAGATGAAGCAAGTGCCTTAGAATTTGTCGGTGAGCATGTCAATGTCGTGCAGGGTCGTTCGGACAATATTAAAATTACCTATCCGGATGACTTGGAATTGGCACGTTTAATTTTAGCGTCTCAAGTGAATAGATGATTATTTCAAGGAATATTTAAGGGACAGTGATTTTTACTGTCGCTTTAATCTATAATTCCCGCATCCTTTTTAGATCTGTTTCGCAATGATCCCTTCTCAACAGTATCGTTTTTTACGTCAGTCATTACGTGATGGCCGCAGTATAAAACACGATTCTTCTCGATGGGCTAAACTTCATTTAGACCCGTGGTTACTTTGCTTCTTGGTACTCAATGCAATATTGGGGCTGATGGTTGTCTATAGTGCGACCGCGGAAGATTCGGGAATGGTACTACGCCAAGCCACAAGTTTTGGTGTGGGCTTTATTGTGATGTTGATCTGTGCGCAAATTCCCCCCAAAGTTTACCAATCTATGAGTCCGTACTTATATGCCATCGGTATATTTTTACTGTTGTTGGTTCTGGTCATTGGTGAAAAAAGGATGGGGGCGAAACGCTGGATTAGCTTGCCGGGTATCGGCAGTATGCAGCCGAGTGAGTTTATGAAATTTGCCATGCCACTCATGATGGCGTGGTATTTTGCGCGAAAACCTTTTCCACCGAAATTTTTACAAATTGTCGGGGCATTAATTTTATTATTGATTCCATTTGCATTGGTCGCTTTACAGCCTGACTTGAATATCGGTTTGATTATTCCGGGTATTTTTGTTTTATTTTTAAGTGGTATGTCTTGGCGTTTAATTGCAGGTGCTTTAACCGCCTTTGCAATTGCAGCACCTGTACTTTGGATGTTTTTTTTACAGGAATATCAGAAAAAACGTGTACTGACGTTATTTGACCCTGAATCTGACGCGCTTGGTGCAGGTTGGAACATTATTCAATCTAAAATTGCCATTGGATCAGGTGGTTTAATGGGTAAGGGTTATACCGAAGGGACGCAGTCGCACTTGGGCTATCTGCCAGAGCATCATACTGACTTTATTATGTCGACCTATGCTGAAGAGTTTGGCTTTATTGGTGTATTTCTTTTATTTAGTTTGTTTACAGCAATTATTGTTCGCTGTTTGATTATTGGACTAAATTGCTTCCATAATTTTGGACGACTTTATGCAGGAGCGATAGGATTAACTTTCTTCTTTTTTGTATTTTTAAACTCGGGTATGGTCAGTGGGATTTTACCGGTAACAGGTGATCCACTACCGTTGATGAGTTATGGTGGTACAGCTGTAATTGCGATGCTCGCAGGGATGGGGATTGTGATGTCGATTCATACGCATCGTTAAGTGTAATAGACAACATCAAGCTGGATTTATATCCGGTTTTTTTGCTTGAGATTTAAAATAGACTAGATAAAACTGCGAAAAATTGACTATTGAAATAGTCATGAAATGTTCAAATAAATTAAAAAGCTTCATTCGATGATGTGGTGCTTTAATCTATAGTTAAAGTTAAGGCATCATAAAAGAAATAAAAATAACTCAAAAGAGGATTTTAAGTATTTAAAACCAATTCTTCAAATGAGGACACGCCCTAGAATATATGCCCAAAATAAGGATATGATTCCCATTATTCCAATGAGATCAAATAGTAAGAGGTCGAATAAGGAATTTGATAAATATTTATATCAATTAAGACATTTGGTTGAAAATGCATTTGCGAGATTAAAACATTTCCGTAGCTATTGCTACCCGATTTGATAAGCTTGCACGAAATTATCAGTCTATGATCTACATTGCTTGCATGTTTATTTGGTGCAAAGCCAAATGAGGACACGCCCTAATGTTTGGACCCAATTCAAGCTTCCGCTCATAGATATTTCAACACCACAATTTGCTATATCTAAGTATTCTTTTGGAATATAAGCAAATAACTTATCGTCAATATAAGCAATCCAAAATTCTGGCGGCGGACAATCACACTCATCGAAGAATCCATTGGTTTCTTTATATGCCAAACAATCATACATAGAGCATGAAATATCAAACTCTAATATTCCTCCAGTGGATTCAAATGAGTAAGTTTGTTCTTGCACTTTATATTTAGAAAAGACAGATTGAATTACTTCAGCGTAGTTTTTGTTTGTAAGATCACTAAAATTTCTATTACACATACTCCAAAGTTTTTCTATTTTTAGCATTGAAAAGTTCTTGAATATATTTGCATTTCGATCAAAAAAATTGGATTTTGGTTTAAAAGAAAACCTTTTATTTTCATAAGACTAGATCCTATATCTAATATATCTATTGATCTAGATATTAAATCCTAATCTCTAGTTTCGATAGTTTAAATACCTTTCATTTACTTATTAGTGCTCATACAAACTCTGAAGTGTGCAACTAGGATCGATTTTTTTATCTTTTTGATTTTAAACAGTTTTGTAGTTTCAATCAAAAATAAAGCCCTCAAGTGAGGGCTTTATTTAGATATCAATTAATGTAGGAACCATGTGTAGTAGCCCCATAACATGAGTGGCCAAGCGAGGAAGGGGCTAAAAAGCCATTTCCAGAACCAATGGTGTGGCGTAAAACCCACACCATGCACAAAACCACCTGAAATACCTATCATGATGAACATCAGCGCTCGATGGCTATATCCACCATTGTCATCCAGCATGGCAGCAGGATGTACAAGTAACACGGCTGCCAAAGGAAAAGCTAACAGGCAGGAAATGACCATTGCAAATTTATTTGGCTTCTTTTCTACAAGTGATTTTTCTACAGCAGCATCAGTCATTTGTTATTCCTCATCTAGATCTTGATGATGTTCGATGTAAAGCGCACTAAGTACACCTGCAAAACAAGCCATCAAAATACCGAGAATCCAAGCAAAATACCACATTGTTTTATCTCCTTAGACACAGCCTTAGTATAGGCTGTGTGAATTCTCTTCAATATGTTTGTTAGTGACCACGCCCCACATCTTGTAGTAACACCAAGTTGTGTAGCACAGGATAATTGGGACAAAAATACACGCGGCAACTGTCATCACAGTCAGGGTATTTTTACTTGATACCGCATCCCACATAGTCAAACTTACAGTTGGGTTGATGCTCGATGGCATAAGGAAAGGGAATAATGCAAAACCAGCAGTTAAGATTGCACCAATGACTGCCAAGCTTGAACCAAGGAAGCTGAAACCTGCTTTGCCTTTACCTGCGGCAAGGATGATGATCAAAGCACCTAAAATTGCCATGATTGGCGCAATCATAGTAATTGGATAAATACTATAATTGTTCATCCAACCTGGATTGGCATTGGTGATCACTTCTTTAGCCAATGGGTTAGCAACGCCATTTGTGTCAAATGGTTGCGCTAATGTGTAGCCTTGGATATTACCGAAGTATAACCATGCGCCTGCAAGTAAGAAGCAAACCAAGAATACGATACCCATAAGTTGAGTCGCTTTTGCAGAGCGTGCACGTAGGTCGCCATCTGTACGAAGCATGAGCCATGCACCACCATGTGCACAAAGCATAGATAAACTCACGATACCGCAAACTAAAGCAAATGGGTTAAGCAGTGCAAAGAAGCTACCTGTATAAGTTGAGCGAACAGTTTCGTCCATAGTGAATGGAACACCAAGGAACATATTACCAAACGCAACACCAAATACGAGGGCAGGAACGGCACCACCAATTGCTAAACCCCAGTCCCAAGAATTACGCCACTTGGTATTTTCGAGTTTAGAACGGTAGTCAAAACCGACTGGACGTAAGAAAAGGGCGAAGAGTACCAGTAACAGTGCCCAGTACATGCCTGAGAATGCAGTCGCATATACCATTGGCCATGCTGCAAACAGTGCACCACCGGCAGTAATAAACCACACTTGGTTACCGTCCCAGTGTGGGGCAATCGTATTGATTGCCGCACGACGTTCTTCGTCTTTTTTACCTACGAATGGCATGATCGCCATTGAGCCCATATCGAAGCCATCGGTGAGGGCGAAGCCGATCAGTAGGACACCGACTAATACCCACCAAATGATTTTGAGTAATTCATATTCGATCATGCTTGAGCCTCCTCATTTGCCTTTTTTGCAGCTTCAAGTTTCTCGAAGTGGTATTTACCAGTATGTAGAGAACTTGGGCCAAGGCGTGAGAATTTAATCATTAAGTACATTTCAATGATCAGCAGTACAGTGTAGAACGCTGCTAATGCAAGGATAGAACCCCATACATCACCTGTACTTAAGCTAGAAGCTGAAAGATGTGTAGGTAGAACTTCACCGATAGTCCAAGGTTGACGACCAACTTCGGCAACATACCAACCTGTTTGTGCAGCAATCCAAGGTAATGGTAGAGCAAACAAAGCAAACTTTAATAACCAAGGTTTGTTTTCTGCATTACGTTTACCGACAGCAAAGGTAGCCAGTACGAACAGAAGGAGCATTAAGAAACCAGAAGCAACCATTGCACGGAATGCCCAGAACAAGCTTGGAACATGTGGAATAGTGTCTTTTGCAGCAGCTTTGATTTGATCATCAGAAGCATCGACCACTTTGTCTGTGTATTTTTTCAGAAGCAAACCATAACCCAAGTCTTTTTGAGACTCAGCAAATGCTGCTTTAAGTTCAGGAGAAGTATCGCCTGCACGAAGTTGTTCTAACTGTGAGTAAGCCACCATACCGTTACGAATACGTGCTTCGTGTTGTACGATCAGGTCTTTAATACCTGTTACTTCTTTGTCAGTTGAACGTGTTGCGATAATCCCCATGACATAAGGAATTTTGATCGCGTAGTCAGTAGACATAGTTTCTTTATTTGGAATACCAAACAAAGTAAATGGCGCTGGAGCTGGGTGAGTGTCCCATTCAGCTTCAATCGCAGCAAGTTTAGTTTTTTGTACGTCACCAATTTCATAACCAGATTCATCACCTAGTAAGATCACTGAAAGTGTAGACGCTAAACCAAAGATAGCAGCGATAGCGAATGAACGACGCGCAAATGGCAAGTCACGCTTTTTCAATAAGTAGTAACTTGAAATTGCCAGTACGAAAATAGCACCAGTCACATAACCTGCAGATACGGTATGTACGAATTTAACCTGAGCCACAGGGTTGAAAATCAGTGCACCGAAGTCCACCATTTCCATACGCATGGTTTCATAGTTAAACGCGGAACCGACAGGGTTTTGCATCCAACCATTTGCCACTAAAATCCATAGTGCAGACATGTTCGAGCCAAGTGCAACTAACCAAGTGACAGCCAAATGCTGAACTTTAGATAGGCGATCCCAGCCGAAAAAGAATAAACCAATAAATGTTGATTCAAGGAAGAATGCCATCAGACCTTCAATGGCTAATGGTGCACCGAAAATATCACCGACATAGTGTGAGTAATACGCCCAGTTAGTACCGAACTGAAACTCCATGGTCAAACCAGTAGTAACACCTAATGCGAAGTTAATACCGAAGAGTTTTCCCCAAAATTTAGTCATGTCTTTATAAATTTCTTTGCCAGAAATCACATAGGTGGTTTCCATAATGGCAAGAATAAAAGCCAGACCTAAAGTCAGTGGAACAAAAATAAAGTGATACATCGCGGTCATTGCAAATTGGAACCGCGAAAGATCGACCACGCTTTCAGAAATCATCAACGTGTCTCCTTGATTTGGGAAGGACTGCCAGCAATATGCTCGGCAACTTGATTGTCAAAGTTTTTAGGGATAGTAGGGGCGTCAAACCAGATGTTCTTAATGATCATTAAAATAATCACTTTAATTATTAGTATTGCGGTTATTTCTCTGACCACACGACGATTTAAATCTTTGAATTTTAAGCTCATGGAGATAAGCCTATTCTTTAAACTTGTACTATATTATTAACAAATATATACAAAAAGCAAATAGGTTGAACAGTTAAAATAAAAATATATTATTAAGTAATTTAAATACAATTACTTATAGTGCTTATTAGTTAAAAAATAAACTAATTTTTTTATTTTAAATACTTGACTAAAACACTTGTGTTTAATTATTTTAAATCCGACTAAAACGCTTATATTTATATTTTAAATTCTGACTAATTTACTATATTTACTAAAAGTTACATTATTAATAATGATAATCCTTATTGAGTGAATAAGATTTTTATTTGTTATGTTTAAGTTTTGCTAAAAAAATGGGCTATTGATGTAGTGCTGTTAAACGATCTCTATATGGTTAATGTTAAAGAGGCTGGACTAAGTTTTTTAAATACTTTTTAAATATTTGATACATGATGAACTTAGCTTATTTTAGTCCTGAAACATTTCTTTTGAGTAAAAAAAGACATACCGGAGTATGTCTTTTGGGGGAGATATTGCAGCTTAGAAGTCGTAACGCAGACCAAGAGAAAGTGCAGTTGCATTTTCATCACCGATCCCTGAAATACCGTTACCGAAGCTACGACCTTCTTTCCAAGGGTTGAGTTTAGAGTTTTTGTCGTTAAGCACAGTTGCTAGGTTGCCATATACGCGTAAAGTGCTATCTAACTTATGTTCTACACCCACACCGATCAAGCTTGCATTGGCATCATCAGCATCGACGTCACGGTAGAAGTATTCACCGCGTACTGAGGTTTTAGGCGTTACTTTATATTCGCCAGCTACACCAAAAACTTGAGCATCTGGGTTGGATGTATCGTTGTCGTGTTTAGCAATTTGATATAGAGCACCCAAGTTCAATTCTTCAGTTAACTTATATGCACCGGCAATACGGAATGCATCTCGACTTGCGCCACCTGCTGCGTTTGCTGCATTTTCATCATACTTTTCGTATGCTGCTGCAAAATCAATTGGGCCTTCTTTATAGGTTAGAGCAAGGTCATAGGCTTTGTTATCATCTTTGCCTTCGCCATCTGCGTCACGGTCAATTTGTGTACCTGAATGCATCGACATTGCAGCTAATACATTGAAACCACCGCCAAATTTTGGAGATTTATATTCAATGGTGTTTTCATTACGTTCATCAAATTTTAAGTTGCCTACACGTGTTACGTTACGAACGTCACCAACCATGTCACCGAAGAAGTTCACAGGGCTACGTGCGACTTTAAATGGGCTGTCAAAACGACCTACACGTGCTTGACCATAAGTTGAACTTTTTAAACCCACGAATGTGTCACGTGTTGAAAAATCTACACCTTTACTGTCTTGGCTACCGCTTGCAAAGTTTACTTCTTGCTCAATTTGAGCGAATACGTTGAGGTCATCATTAATTTTTTGATCTACTTTGAAGCCTAAGCGTGAAGCGTTAGAAGAAAGACCAACTTCGTTGTAATCTTTACCATCATCTAGATAGTCAAGAGAGACATGTGCACGGCCATAAATTTTTACATCTGCAGCAGACGCCATCATTGGTGTAAGAATTGTTGCCCCGATTGCTAATGCACATAGAGTTTTTTTCATTTGAAGCTCCAGAAGACTTTTCCAGTCATATCAATATGTTTTATCAGTAGCTTGGCTAGAAGTAATTTCGCTATCTAATGGCGCTAAGTATTCATTACAAATAAGACAGTTCTATTAAGGAAATATTTCAAAACGGTGAAAGGTGATTTTTGGTTTAAATTGCTTTTATACTTATAAAAATGAATATTTATTAAATGCTTAGAGTTGTATTGAACAGTAAATTTTGCAGCTAAAAGTTCTTGGGACAATATTCGAGACATAAAAAATGGAGCCGAAGCTCCATTGATCATCACTTTAAACTCAATTGAACTTAAAGTGCTGCTTTGATTTTTTCGCCAATGGCTTTGATTTTTTCCATATCGCCCATTTTTGCGGCATGTTTACCTAATTCATGTACTGAAGTCGGAATTAGGTGGAAATGTACATGCGGAACAGTTTGACCCGCAGCAGCGCCAGACAACTGCATCAATACGATACCTTTCACGTCTAAGGCTTTTTCCATTGCTTTCGCAACTTTTTGAGCAACCTGAATGGTATAAGCAGCCGCTTCTGGATCTAAATCAAGCAGCGTAATAGCAGGGGTTTTAGGAATTACGAGCGTATGACCTTCGGCCTGTGGCATGACATCCATAAAAGCGAGTACTTGATCATCTTCATAGACTTTAAACGCAGGAAGTTCTCCACGTAAAATCCGAGCAAAAATATTTTGATCATCATAAGTCATTGCTAAATTCCTTGAGCGAATTGAATCGTAATTATTTACAGTTCAATTCTTTCTGACGATCTTTGATCGCGTCAAGTCGTTGTTGCTCTTTTTCTGAAAATTTAGGCTTAGTTGTGTAGCAATTGTCATTGCCAAACTTCGCTTTAGCATCAGGATCTTTAAAGCAGAAACCTTTCGACGCATAAATCACATCATGGTCATTTTTCAACTTTTGGCATTCTTGCTCAGATGCTAAAACAGCAGTAGAAGCCCCGATTAAAGTTACAGCACCTAGCAAAGTTGCAAGGGTAAATTTGTTCATGCGAGTTTCCTCTGTCATTTGTAACAATGTGTGTTATGACACTAGAGTACAATATGATGGTTATTTATCGTTATTCAATGGCGAGTTATTACTCAATTGTAATTTTACTCCATTTTTCATACATAATCATAGCGCTTGAAAAATCACTGTTTTCTTCAGCTTGATCGCTTGCTGCTTGGATTAAATTTTGCGTCAAAGAGAGCACAGGTGCTGAAAGTTTTGCTTGTCGCACCAGATCAACAGCAATTCCCGTATCTTTTGCAAGTAATGGAAGTGCAAAGGTTAATGGGAAGCTACGATTCAGTACGCGCTGAGGTAAAACTGTTTCAGTCACATTACTTTTACCACTCGACGCATTAATACAATCGAGTGCCTCATGTAAGTCTACGCCATGCGCTTTTAAGGTGGTTAATCCTTCAGCAACTGCACAAAGATTTACAGCCATTAACATGTTGTTTACAGCTTTAACAGCAAAACCCGCACCCGGTTCACCCACATGTTTAATCAGTCTGCCAAATGTTTGGATCGCAGGTAATGCACGTTCAAAGGCTGCTGCGTCACCACCAATCATGACGGTTAATGTTCCCGTTTCAGCGCCAATGGTTTGTCCACTCACAGGGGCGTCTAAGAATGAAACGTTTTGTTGCTTTAAGGCTGAAGCGAGTTTTTTTGCAGATTCTGGCACACCGCTGGTACAGTCGACCCAAATCGAGCCTGATTTCAGCGTCACACTCGCAATTAAATTTTCAACATCTTGGCTGATGGGTAGGCATGAAAAAATAATGTCCGCTTGTACTGCTTGCTCTAATGCAACCGCTTGCGTACCAAATTCAGCAGCATGTTGCTCTGCCTTGGTAAAGTTTCGATTCCAGACATAAACCGTGTCGAACTGTTTTGGTAGGTGCGCTGCCATACGGTAACCCATTGCGCCCAATCCGATAAATGCAACTGACTGAATCATCTTTACCCTCTAAATTTTTTATTTCAATAAACTGGATCTTTGTGTAAGCCACTGGGTCAAAGTTGGCCAAAATTGATTGGCACTTTTTTGACTCGACATCAGGCCGAGGTGACCACCGGGAATGAGAGTAAACGTGACATCTTGACTACTTGTCAATTCGCCTAAAGGACTTGCTGCATCGGCAGTAACGATTTGATCGGTAGAACCCGCGCCAATCAATAAAGAGCAGTGGATATTTTTTAATTTAATAACTTTATCTTTCAATTGAATAATGCCGTTTTTAAGTGGATTTTGTAGCCAAACATTGAACACCATGTCTTGGTTAATCCCACCCGGATAGTCAATCATGTGATTGAGAAAATCGCCCATGGTTGCATGTTCATACAGGTCATGTAGATTGTCTAAGTTAGATAGAAATTGTTTTTGGCTTTTGAACCAACCCAGTGGATCGACGATTTTAAATCCAATTGCATTGAGCACACCCGGTGTATGGATAAAATGTTTAGGAATTTTCCCTGTGTAGACCTTATCTTGTAAATTCTTACTACGTGAAAGCAAGCGATTGGTTTTTTGAAATAGCTTTCCGATACGACCTGAGGCATAGCTATCAATCGGCGCGCCCATCACCATTAGATTTTTAACATGTTCAGGTTGATGTAATGCTGTATACAGCGTGACAAAGACTCCAGCCATACTCCAACCGTGTAGCGAGATGTATCGACTATCTGCATGCTCACAAATTTGATCAATACAATGTGGAATCACATCATCAATAAACGATAGAAAATTTAAGAAACGATCTTGATAGTTTAATTTTCCCCATTCCAGCAAATAGACATCAAAGCCACTGTGTTGAAAATGTTTAACCAATGAGCGATATGGATACAAATCATAAATCGCCATATTGATGGCCAGTGGAGCAACAAACACTAAGGGTTCTTTGTATTTACGATCAGGCGAAGCGTAATACCGAACTTTTGCATGTTTATATTCAGTAATTACTTCATAGGGTGTCGATTGAGAAAGGACCAGCGATTTTGCATTAAACACACGTGTAGACAAGTGTTTAATTTTCTTTTGCTGCGCCAGAAATTTCTGTTTGAAAGGGTGCATAACTGTCAATTGCCTAAGTCCTTGTAGGATTGGTCGAAGTCTAAGCGATAATTTCGTATTTTACCTTGACCTTAAATAGCTTAGACGCTCAAAATATTGGCAATTCTTCACAAAGGCAGTTCTTCGCGACTGAGTAATACAGATGAGCCAACAAGACGACATCGAATACCAATTAGAGACTTTAGCGATTCGTACAGGTCATACTCGTACTTTTGAGGGTGAACATAGTGAGCCAATTTTCCTGACTTCATCATTTGTTTGTGAAAGTGCAGCAGATGCCGCAGCAAAATTTTCAGGTCAAATTGAAGGCAATACCTATTCACGTTATACCAATCCAACTGTACAAGCTTTCGAAAAACGTTTAGCTGTTTTGGATGGTGCTGAAGCCGCTGTTGCGACAAGTTCAGGTATGGCGGGCGTACACGCGATCACTTTGGCATATTTGAAAGCTGGCGATCATGTGGTGTGTTCACGTGCTGTCTTTGGTTCGATCATTTCTCTATTTGAAAAATATGTCATCAAATTTGGTGTTGACGTTACTTTTGTCGATTTGGAAGATTTAGATGCTTGGAAACAAGCGATTCGCCCAACTACACGCCTATTGTTCATTGAAACACCGTCAAACCCATTGGCTCAAGTAGGGGATTTACAAGCCATTGCTGATATTGCACATGCGCATGGGGCATTATTTGCAGTCGATAATACTTTCTGTACACCGGTGTTACAGCAACCGATTAAATTAGGTGCGGACCTCGTGATCTACTCATCAACAAAATATATTGATGGTCAAGGTCGTGCGCTTGGTGGTGCTGTTGTAGGTAGTGCAAAATTAATGGAAGAGATTACAGGTGTTATTCGTACACTGGGTAACTCGATGAGTCCATTCAACGCATGGATCTTCCTGAAAGGCCTAGAAACTTTAAGCTTACGTATGAAAGCCCACTGTGCAAGTGCTCAAACTTTAGCTGAATGGTTAGATGCACACCCGAAAGTTGAAAAAGTGTACTATGCGGGACTTCCAAATCACGAAGGTCATGAGTTGGCGAAAAAGCAACAAAAAGGCTTTGGCGGAGTTGTATCGTTTGTTGTGAAAGGCGAACGTGAAGGCGCTTGGACATTGATTGATAATACTAAGTTCCTTTCTATTACAAGTAACTTGGGTGATGTAAAATCAACAATTACCCATCCTGCAACGACTTCTCATGGCAGAATGTCTGCAGAAGCGAAAAAAGCAGCAGGGATTAGCGAAGGTTTAATTCGCGTATCTGTTGGTTTAGAAGATATTAATGATATTATTCGCGACATTTCACGCGGTTTAGATCTTATCTAAAGTGAATTCATCAGTTTTGTTCGGAGATTTTTATGAACATTAATATGCTCATGCAGCAAGCTCAACGCATGCAAAAAGAAGTTGAGAGCAACATAAAAAAAGCTAAGGAAGAGCTTGCACAAGTTGAAGTTCACGCTGAAGCAGGTGGTGGTCTGGTTAAAGTTACTATGACTGCGCGTCATGTGGTGAAACGTATTGAAATCAATCCTGAACTACTTCAAGATGATGCAGATATGATTGAAGACTTAATTGCAGCGGCAATGAATGATGCTTCACGTCAAGCTGAAGTGATTTCAGAAGAAAAACTGAAATCTGCAAACTCTGGTATGGGGCTTCCACCAGGCCTTTCAGGTTTATTCTAAGGAATACGTTGAATGTTTAGTGATCGTTTTGATCAACTTGTACAGGCATTGCGTATTTTGCCAAGCGTTGGGCCAAAGTCGGCTCAACGAATGGCACTGCACTTAATCATGAAAAATAGGGAAGGCGCTGTTGGTTTGGCACATGCCTTGACTGAAGCAACCAACTATATTCATGAATGTTCCATTTGCCATTCATTGACTGAAGATGAAGTATGCAACATTTGCGTCTCTTCAGAGCGTGATGATCAACTGCTTTGTGTGGTTGAATCTCCTGCAGATGTCATGGCAATCGAGCAAAGTGGTAGTTTTAGAGGGAAATATCATGTATTGGGTGGGCATTTGTCGCCACTCGACGGTATTGGCCCCGACGAAATTGGTATTCCATATTTAATTCAACGACTAAGTGATGGTAAAGTGCAGGAAGTGATCTTGGCGACCAATGCAACGGTTGAAGGTCAAGCGACAGCACATTATTTGGTTGAAGCGACTAAACATTTACCAATACAAATGACCCGTATTGCACAGGGAGTACCACAGGGTGGTGAGCTTGAATATGTGGATAGTCATACCTTAAGTCAGGCCGTGCATAACCGAATGCGAATGAAGTAACTATAGAGCGAAACTCGTTTCGCTTTGTATAATTTTCACCTAATTATTTATACTTAATAACGATTAAAGTTTTTGTTAATAATGAATAAAAAAGCCAAATAAAGGAAATAAGTCACTAAAATAACGTTTCTCCTTATAGATAAATAATATATATCAGTTAATATAAGCTCATAGAGCATCTAAAATTAGACTCAGCAACTTATGTATCAATTCATTCAAAATCAGCCAGATTTAAATTGCGTTTTAAATCTTATGGACCAAAGCTCGATTTACGGACTCGACACCGAGTTTATAAAAGTAGATACCCTGTGGCCCAAACTTGGACTTTTCCAAATTAATGTACAAAATCAGGTGTATTTACTTGATGGTACAACCCTCGATTTAACCCAATTCTGGCAAAAATTATTTGCAGCTCAGCAAAACATTTTTCATGCATGTAGTGAAGATATCGACCTGATTTATCACTATGCACAGCATAAGTCTTTAGAAAATGTCTTTGATACCCAAGTTGGGATGTCATTTTTAGGGCATGGCTTACAAGTCAGCTATCAAAATGCCTTAAAAACTATGCTCGATGTAGATATAGATAAAGATCAGACACGTTCAGATTGGTTGGCTCGTCCACTCAGTGCCGAGCAATTGAACTATGCAGCGAATGATGTACATTATTTAATGAATTTAAGCCATACGATTCAGAACAAATTGGCTGCGAAAAGTTTATTAAATTGTGTGCTTGAGGACTGCAAAAATTTAACTTATGAAATTGGCACTGAAACGCCGATCCATATGCTGTATCACGATATTGGTAATTATCGACATTCACGTCGTCAGCTCATGCAAATTCAGCAATTGGCCGTTTGGCGTGAGCAAATGGTGAAAGCCTTAAATCAGCCACGTAGCTTTATTCTTAAAAACTCAACCATCATTGATATGGTTGAAAAAAATCCAAAAAATAATTTTCAATTGAGTGCAGTGAAAGACATTCGTCCGAACATTGTGCGTGAGCATGGTAAAATTATTTTAGATTTGTTGAAGTTTTTACCAGAACAAGCTGAATGGCCGCTGCGTATGGCACGTCCAATTCGTCATTCGTCTCAGGATATTGGTTCGCGCGTCGATACAGTCATTCAGCGTGCAGTACAAGAAACCTCTGTGCCTAAAGAAGTTTTAATGCGTAAAAAATGGTTAAATGCTTTGTATCAGCATGTGGTTTTTCATAATGATGAACAAGATTTACCGAGCTATTTGTTGGGCTGGCGCTATGATTTGCTGACGAAGCCTTTAATTGAAGTACTGCATGCCGATGAAAGCTATCTTTCTGGTCAAATGAAAGTGATGGAATAAGTTCTGATTGATTAAAGAACTATCACTTATACAAATTCACGACTGATGCGTTAATAAACACTAATGTATCAGTCTTTTTTTTGATGTATCCTTTGCCTTGCGTTTAATGAGTATTGATTCAATTATGTACTGTTCTATCTACAAATCGAGCAAAAAAGATGAAATGTATCTTTATATTGCTCGTCCTGAAGTTAATGAAAACGAAACTGAAGCGACAGATCCGCTTGCAGTAATGCCTGATGCTTTACGTACAGCATTTGGTCGTGCCACATTTGTCATGGATCTAGAACTCAGTGAATCACGCAAACTTGCACGTGTGAACGTATTACACGTCATAGATTCTATTGAAACAAAAGGATTCTTTATTCAGATGCCTCCAGAAGGTTTAATTGACCCAAATGCAGTTGAGCCAGAAGGCTTGCGCGGCGCTTAAGTTAATTCAGGAGTTGTGAAAATGAATGGTGTAGTATCGGTATTGGACTCAATTCCTGAAAGCAGTATTGCAATTACGGTTTACCTAGGTGGGGCTGTAATTGCTTTGTTGTGTTGGTATGGGCTGATGAAGCGCTTACCCAAAACGATCGGTGCCATTGGTTGGCTTATCGTATTTGCTATTTTATTAACACCAACCGTTTCTGAAGGTTCAAATGCAGCGATCGCACCTGCGATTTTTGGTTTGATTTTTGGTGTATTAACAAAAGATCAGCCATTGGTTTGGTTGAATCTATCGCTGATTCTCTTTGTGGTGGGTATTGGTTTAGTCCTTGGTTATTTTTGGACCAAATACAATGCAGCGAAACCACAGCACGTTGTTAACAAGAAAATTTCACCGCTTTAAATAAAAAAATAAGGTTATATCATGTCTGTTGAAAATCAACAATTTACTGGTACAGATCAATATATTGCGACCGATAGCTTAAAACTTGCAGTAAAAGCTGCACGTTCATTGCAAAAGCCACTTTTGGTTAAAGGTGAGCCGGGGACAGGTAAAACTCTTTTAGCCGAACAAGTCGCTGAAAGCTTAGGGCTTAAGCTCATTACTTGGCATATCAAATCGACGACCAAGGCTCAACAAGGTTTGTACGAGTACGACGCCGTATCTCGTCTGCGTGATAGTCAGTTGGGCGATGACCGTGTTTATGACATCAAAAACTATATTAAGCCGGGTAAACTTTGGGAAGCGTTCACCAGTGAAGAACGTTGTGTACTTTTAATCGATGAAATTGATAAAGCAGATATCGAATTCCCTAATGATTTGCTGCATGAACTCGATAAAATGTCCTTCTTTGTGTATGAGACGGGTGAGACAATTACGGCTACACAACGTCCAATCGTGATCATTACTTCAAATAATGAAAAAGAACTTCCAGATGCCTTCTTGCGTCGCTGTTTCTTTCATTATATTGAATTCCCTGACGAAGCAACCATGCGTGAAATCATCGATGTACATTTTGAAAATATTTCAAATACCTTGGTCTCTGAAGCACTACAAATCTTCTTTAAATTACGTCAAATTCCGGGTTTAAAGAAACCGCCTTCAACCTCTGAGTTGATTGATTGGTTGAGTTTGCTGATGGCGGATGATATGCCAGAAGATATTTTACGCAACACAGATAAATCAAAATCAATTCCACCGCTTTATGGTGCCTTGATTAAGAACGAACAAGATGTTCAATTGCTTGAGCGTCTAGCATTTATGTCACGTCGTTAATTGATATCAATTCTTTAAAAGATTTAAAAGCCGGTTATCCGGCTTTTATTTTGAGTATTAAAAAATATAAGGGTGAATTATGCAGACAAGCGCATACTTATCTCAAGTACACATAGCTGTACCTAAGAGATTAAAGCCAACTGTGCTTTTGTTGGCTGCGAGCTTTTATCTCCCTGTTTTTAGTTATGCAATGGATGATGCTCAGTTTGAACAGCAGCATCAACAGCTACTCCAAGATGCGTATTGGGCGCAACTTGCAGAACATCAACTTAAAGAAAAACTCCTCGATCAATCAGATCATCTCGCAGCTCAAACGGCCATTCAGCAAAAGGCTTGTGCTGCAACTGTACTTGAGCTGAAATACTATGATTTTGTGATCTTGAACCTAAGCGATTTTAACCGCTATAGAAACCATCAAGGTTTTCATAAAATCGTATCTATTGAACAGTTGCAGCAAGATCGCCTCAATGTTCAGCACAAATATGAAACTCTTAAACAATCGCTTAACAATAGAAATGCGATTTGCGAATAAATCATGCTGTATGTGTTTCTTTGGGTAGTAGGGCAACGTATATGAACACGCAGTAAAAGCTTTTGGCTTTACTTGTAGGGATCAATTTTTCATAATGGTGGATGTAAGGCAAGACTCAGTTGCAGATGAAATAACAAGATCACATGCATTCACACTGGATTTGACCTCCTGATATTTAATTTTTATTGGATTTTATTCGCCTATGTTTGTGCGATTGTTTTATACCCTTCGAAAATACGGTGTTCCTGTTTCAACTCGTGAATTGATTGACTTGAACCAAGCAGTGGCAGCAGGGCTGGTCTTTGCAGATCAAAATGAATTTTATCAGCTTGCAAAAACCGTTATGGTCAAAGATGAGCGTTACTTTGATAAGTTCGACCGTGCAATGAAAGACTATTTTGATGGTATTGCCACCTTTGATTTGGATGAACTATTAAATCAGGTGCATAAATTGCCAAAGGATTGGTTTGATCTTGAACTCATCGAAAAACATCTAACACCTGAACAACGAGAAGAATTAAAAAAAGCCGGATCATTAGAAGAATTGATGAAAATGCTTGAAGAGCGTTTACGCGAACAGCATAAAAAGCATCAAGGTGGTAATCGGATGATCGGTACGGGCGGTACCTCGCCCTTTGGTGCCTATGGTGACCATCCTGAAGGTGTGCGTATCGGTGGGCCTGGTCGTAAACGATCTGCGGTGAAAGTTTGGGAACAACGTCAATACCGAAATCTAGATGATGAGCAGATTCTCGGTAGTCGTCAGATGCAGATGGCTTTGCGTCGTTTGCGTAAATTTGCCCGCCAAGGTGCAGCAGAAGAGTTAGATATCGACGGAACCATTCGTGAAACAGCCAAACAAGGAATTTTGGATGTGCAGTTGGTTCCTGAACGACGTAACCGCATTAAAGTCTTGATGCTGTTTGATGTTGGGGGCTCGATGGATTCACATATTGCCCAATGTGAGAAGCTCTTTACCGCGGCTAAAACTGAATTTAAAACCTTAGATTATTTCTATTTCCATAACTGTTTATATGACTATGTGTGGAAAGATAATATTCGCCGTTCAAGCACGCGTATGAATACTTGGGATCTATTCAATACCTATGGGCGTGATTACCGCGTCATCGTGGTCGGTGATGCAAGTATGGCACCGTATGAGTTGAACTCTGTAGGTGGTTCTGTGGAGTATATGAATGATGAAGCGGGTCAGGTGTGGTTACAGCGCTTACGCAATCACTTTGATAAAACAGCATGGTTAAACCCCGAAGAAGAAAGTTATTGGCACTACACCCAAACCATAGCTGCGATTAAACAAATCTTTGAAGATCATATGTTCCCAATGACCCTAAAAGGCGTGGAAGATATGACGAAATATTTAGCGCGCTAAAGCGTTAAAAACGATACTTTTTCTTATCAATGATGTTTATATTACTTACTCCAATTTTGCATTGTTTCTTATTTTCAAAATTGGATAGTATTTAAAAGTCTTTGTTCTGCATACAACATGAAGGAAATATGATGGATCATCAAATTAATGGTATCGCATTACCTAATGAAGAAGGTTTCTTCGGTAAATACGGTGGGCAGTTCATTCCACCAGATTTAAAACAGGCAATGGATGACATTAATGTTGCTTATGAGCAAATTCGTCATACAGAGGAATTTCAAAATGAATTGAAGGATTTGTTTGCACACTATGTTGGACGTCCAAGCCCATTGTTTTATGCGAAGCGCTTGTCTAACAAATTAGGTGGGGCACAAATCTACCTCAAGCGTGAAGATCTTAACCATACTGGCGCACATAAAATTAACCACTGCCTTGGCGAAGCTTTGTTAGCAAAATACATGGGTAAAACCAAAGTGATTGCAGAAACTGGCGCAGGTCAGCATGGTGTAGCATTGGCAACGGCTTGTGCCTTGGTGGGCATTCCATGTGAAATTCACATGGGGCAAGTGGATATTGAAAAAGAACATCCCAACGTGGTGAAAATGAAGATTTTAGGCGCTAACCTGATCTCTGTTACACGTGGTACAGCTACACTCAAAGATGCAGTAGATAGCGCATTTGAAGAATATTTAAAAGATCCAACCAATTTTATTTATGCGATTGGTTCAGTGGTTGGTCCACATCCATTCCCTAAAATGGTTCGTGACTTCCAGTCAATTATTGGAGATGAAATTAAAGTTCAATCCAATGATCGATTTGGTGCAAATCCTGACTATGTGGTTGCATGTGTGGGTGGTGGATCCAATGCCGTTGGTGCATTTACAGCATTCCTCAATGACACCGATGTTAAACTTGTAGGTGTGGAGCCTGCAGGTCATGGTTTAGATACCAATATGCATTCTGCGACGTTGACATTGGGTAAGCCAAGTCAAATTCATGGCATGGCATGTTATGTCCTTGAAGATGAACAGGGTGAGCCTTTGCCAGTGCATTCAATTGCATCAGGTCTGGACTATCCAGGAGTGGGGCCACAACATAGTTTGTTAAAAGACCTAGGCCGTGTTGAATATACAACAGCGACAGACCAAGAGTGTTTAGATGCATTCATGACGCTTTCACGTGTGGAAGGTATTGTGCCTGCACTAGAAAGTTCACATGCGGTTGCTTGGGCAATTCGTGAAGCGCCAAAACTTGCCAAAGATGTGAAGATTGTCGTTAACGTTTCAGGCCGTGGCGATAAAGACTCAGACTATGTGGCTGAAAAATTAGGTTTAAATTAATTACTGCCATTAAAAAAAGACTAAGTTGCTCATCATCTGTTGATGACGCAAAAATCTTTTGCAGTTGTATAGCCCGATCTATATTCGAAGTATCCCAGTTTTTAACTGGGATATTTTTTTTGACGTAATTTTTATAAAAAATATGGTCAAAGCTTGATGAAATTGAAATTAACTCAGGATGTAGTGCATAAATAATTGCCTTTGCATCTAAAATTTCTGTGATAGAAGATGCAATCTCTAAATTGATCGTACGTCGGTGGTATTGCAGCAGCTCATCGTCTTTCATCGATAACATTATGCGTTCTAATTCTAAAATGATGGCATCTAGTTGGTCTAATTTATCTAAAGCGGATTCAAACATAAGAAAGGAAATTGAGAAAAGTAATTAATTTGTAATGTGTATGTCATTACAAAATGTGAGTTATATAAATTATTGATATTTGGAATTCCCCCTTAAAGCTTATCAAGGGGGATTTTTGAGTTTAGCCAGAAATATATTGTTGAAGTTGTTCGATCAGTTTGCGTTGATCATCCATTGCTGCTTTTACAAGGTCGCCGATGGAGATTAAGCCAGTTAATTTCTGTTCCTCAACGACAGGTAAATGACGTAAATGGCGATCTGTCATAAGTTCTAAACATTCTTCGACAGTCGCTGCACTTGTCACGGTGATGACACTACCCGTCATAATTTCGCTGACAGAGGTATCGAAAGATGTTCTTTCCATCAGGGCGATTTTACGTGTGTAATCACGCTCAGACAAAATCCCAACAACTGTGCCTTCATGGGTCACAACGAGGGCACCAATGCCTTTTTGTGCCATCAGGGAAATGGCTTCGAGTACAGTCGCATCTGGAGTGATGGTGTAGATTTCTTGATAAGCTTTGTCTTTAAGTACTTGGGCAACTGTAGTCATATTTTCATTCCTTTATAGTAGTTTTTGTTTAATTTAAATTAGCGCGAAATTTGAAAAAAGCAAATACTTTTCAGTGCATGTTGGGGTCAAACATGCACTGAGGGTTTTATGCCATTTGAATCTTATTTTGGTTAAAAAAGAATAAACGCATTTGCGAGGTTGTGAGCTTGAGACGGATGTGGCTAGAGCTATGCAACGCAGGGATAACTTGAAGACGTGTTAATGTCGGTAATAGCGATGCCTCAAAATCTTGTGATGTAATGCGTCGTGGAGTGTAGTTGGGCCAATGCTTTTTGGCATATTTATGCGCTTGAATGCCATTTAGCCAAAACGGGAAGATAATATGATCTTGATCGCTGGTCATTGCCCAACCTTGTTGGTGGTAGAGACCCCAAAGGACTCCACAGTACATCATGGTTTTTAAAATACTAATTTTATAAAAGAAATCTTTTGGAATAGGTTTATATTGCTTTAATTTAGACATCATATGCAGCGTGTTGTTGATGTTGCTCCTATTGTAGGAAATTCTTATGAAAAAGCTGTGTATGCTTTGAACTTGATTGTAAGAATTTATGTAGTTAAAAGTTGAAGGGTGTAAAAAACGCCACCTTAGTGACGTTTTGTTATGCTTGCAAGGTGGCCATGTTCTGCCAATATTGCGCTTTGAGTGAGTCACGTTCTACGCGGAAGCCTTGATAATAAAGTTCAGCCAAAAATAACGCTGCTTTACCATGTCCAGCACGAGCTGCATCTTCCAATTCATGAACTGCATCGCTGAAGTTCATTTGAGATTGAATTGTGTTTACCGCATTTGCGTATACATGTTCGAGTTCATGTTGAGAGAATTGTTGAATCATATTTAACTCCTTATTCTAATTATGATCATTAAGGGCCCATTCTTTAGCCCTATTAACTAATTTAACTAAGTATTATTAAACTAATATTACAATTATCTTGAATTGTCAACTATTCACGTAAATATTTCTAATTTGCTATAGTTTACATGATTAAACAATGGACAATTGTTTTCGTGAGTAAAATACTATCATAAGAAGTTGTAGATAATTAGGAGAAGTAAAATGACAAGAGTTTTAGACGGTTTAACTTTAGATTATCCTCCGACATTAGCGCAAATTGTGGAGTTGGCACATCTACATCGTCGCAATCTTGATGAAGCAATTTTTCATCAAGAAATCCATTTAGGGGATTTTGGTTTGGCACAGCGCAAACGTGTATATGATTTCACACGGGATTTAGATAAGGGACAGCGCTTAGAATTTTACAATGCATATAATGGCGAATTACTCAAAATCGCCGATGATGATGATTTACATCCTGCGCATGCAGAAGGTGGAATGAGTATTTTTGCAGTATTTATCGTTTTGGCGATTATTGCATTAATTCTTTATTTTGCGGTGATACGTACCATTATTCATTAAATTGTTTAGCTAACTCACAGACTGAAAAGGTGAACTGATGCAGTTTTAAGCGCTGTGACTTGAACTTCTTGAACGTCAGCCATACACTACTTTGAACCTGAGGTAGTGTATGACTATTGATTTAGAAAAAATTATTCAATTCAAATCTAAAATACAGCTTGAGCAAATTTATAATATCTTTGTTTCAGTCATGATCGTGGTGATTTTGGTATTGGCTGTGATTGCCTTATATCGTCCTATTTCTGTACAGCAATACCAAAACGTGTCACGACTTGCGTTGCAGCAAAGTTATCCTGAAACACAGGAAATGGCGATGCTGCTGAGACAGCAAGATCGCATTCGTGTGGGTGCTTATCTTAAATTGATGCATGCTTATCAGATGGAGTCTGTGCGAGCACATCAACTTCCGGCTTTGGCAGAGGAACAGCTTTAGTTGTAGGGATTATCTTGGTTGGAGCTGCTTGTACATTCTTCTCCAATATCTGCTGTACTTCATTTTTATCTAAGGTTTTGCTCACCACAATCACAGTCATATTTTCAGGGTGCATGTAAGTACGAACCGCATTTTGTACATCAGTTACAGTTATTTTTTCCAATAATTTTGGGTACTGTGTCAAATAATCTGGGTCTTGATGATAAAAGCCCAATAGACCAAGCTGTGCATTGATCGCTGCATTACTGCTGTAATTATTTGGAAAAGCACGCAGCATGCCTGCTTTGGTTTCTTCCATTTGTCTTTGATCAATAGGCATTTTGACAAAATCATTAAAAGCCTTATGTGCCACTTGAATACTATCTATCAGCTGATCTTGACGTGTTCCATATCTAAAACTAAAGATACCGGGTGCTTGGCTAAAGCTAAATGCACTATAGGCACCATAAGTATAGCCACGTTTAACGCGAAGCTCTTGCATGAGGACCGAGTTAAAACCTCCACCACCAAACATTCGATTAGCTACTTCTAGGGCTAATCGATCTTTGTTATCACGTGTCGTTCCTAAATGTCCAAACATGACGTTGGCTTGGGTGGAATTGTAGGGAAGATGGATGATATCAAACCCTTGTTTTTCTTCTGGTTGTGCAAGTGCCTTAGCTTTTTCACCTTGGTTTAAGTTTCCGGAAATACGTTCTGCAAGGTTTTGTGCTTCTTTTTTGCTGAGTTTGCCTGTAATGGCAATATTCATGTTTTGAGCAACTAAAAATTGATTACGAAACTTCTTTAAAATGTCAGGGGTGATTTTTTTGATACTGCCATTGGTTCCAGTAATCGGTTCTGCATATGGGTGTGTGCCGTATACAGCCCGATAGAAACGAATATTCATTAAGCGACTTGGGCTTTCTTGGAGTTGTTTCTGACCAGCTTGGTTATTGCTGAGTGCTAAGTTGAGACTGGAGTTTTTAAAAGTCGCATTTTTAATCACATCCATCATCATACTTAAAGCAGGTTCTAATTTTTTAGGGTCTGACAATACGCGTAGCCGAACGACAAACATATCTCGATGTGCTTGTACGCTAAATTGAGCACCTGTTTGGTCAAAAACCGAGGCAATTTGCGTTGCATTGTATTTTTCTGTGCCTTCATCGATTAAACGTGCAGCCATGTTGGCAACACCATACAAGCCTTTTCCGATTTCTTCATCCCGAGCAGAACCCGCATTAAAGGTCAGTTGAATATCCACCATAGGTAGATCTTGTGATTCAACAAATAGACTATTCACGCCATTTCGGTTTTTCAGCACTTGAACCAGCGGAGCACGGTAGTCTTTATCAATCTGTAAATTCTTTAAACTTTGCAGCATTGGGATAGATTGTAATTGGCTCGGGTTATCGTTGAGGTCAGGAACATTTTCCGTATAAGTTTCTGCATGGAGGAGTGAGCCAAACGCAGTGAGTAAGCTTAGAGATAAAATTTTCGTAATAGTCATCACTAATCCTTACAAGACGCTTTCTGTGTTTTGGGTTGAGTTAGTTTGTTGCTCTGGAGTAACAACTTCCGTTTGAGCTGGTTTTGTAGTTTGATCTGCTTTATTTGAGGTTGTTGGAACCTCCGTCTGTTCTGGAAGCAGATACATGGTGCTTAAATTTTCTTTGACAAAATACGCATTTGTGACACGTTGAATATCTTGTGCGCTGACGTTTTCATATAGTTTTGGTAATTCGTCCATTAGCCTGAAACTGAGCCCATTGACTTCTAAGTTACCGATCGTCTTGGCTTGGCTGCTGATGTCATCTTGGTTATAGACTAAATTGGAGACAAAACGTGTGGTGATACGTTCAACTTCAGGTGTTTTGACTAATTCTGTTTTTAAAGTGTCGATTTCATCTTGTATCGCTTTTTGCGCTTGTTCCATTTTGACGCCATCGGCAGGGAGTGCTGAAATGGTAAACAAACTGTCTCCACGATTGTATGGATCATAAGAAACACTTACAGCAGTAAGTAATTTTCTATCGCGTACCAGTTTGTCTTGTAGGCGAGATGAAATACCACTGTCTAAAATATTGCGAATAATATTGAGAGCATAAGCATCTTGTGGGTTTTTTGCGGTAGCCAGTGATCGCACATTCCACGCCATATACAAATTAGGCACTTGTACAGGTAAATTTAGTTCCATGTGACGATAGCCCACACGTTCGAATTCCATCACATCATTACGATCAGGTGTTTTGCGTGATGGAATATCACCAAAGTATTTTTGAACTTGACGAATGGCTGCTTCGGCATCGACATCACCGACAATCACCAAAATGGCATTGTTCGGGGTATACCAATCTTTATACCACTGTTTTAAATCTGCCAATTTGATGTTTTGCAGATTTTTCATGTGTCCAATGACGGGTTGACGATAGTGACTGGTTGGATAAGAGATCCATTTGAAACGTTCATAAGCCAAAGAACGAGGATTGTCATCTGTGCGCTGTCGGCGTTCTTCCATAACCACTTTAATTTCAGGGTCGAAATCTTGTTGTTGTAATCGTAAATTACTCATACGATCCGCTTCGAGCTCCAACGCCATAGGAAAATAGGCTTTTGGATACAACTGATAATAATTGGTGTAATTGGTATAGGTTGCAGCGTTAATACTGCCGCCATAGATACGGCTGAGACGTGTAAATTCATCATTAGGAACTTTAGTGGTTCCTTTAAACATCATATGTTCGAGCGCATGAGAGATCCCTAATAGATTGCCCGACTCATCACTACTGCCAACACGATACCAAATATGGGTCATTACCATCGGCGCACGGTGGTCTTCACGGATAATGACCTTTAAACCATTTTTAAGTGTGGTTTCAAAGGTGCTACGTGTTAATTGGGTACGTGTGTCAGCATGTAGATTGGGTGCACACCAAAAGCAACTGCTGATGACACAGATAGGAAGCGCAGAGCGAAATAAAGTTTTAAAAAAATAAGGAGAAAATCTGTTTTTATGGGACACAAAGGAATCCATTAAAATGCATTTTATAGCTATCTAGTTTTCCTAAAGTTAATTTTGATTGCAAGTTCAACATGTTGTTTTTTAGTGTGCTTCGCTCTGACGGGCGTGTATCGACTCAATTTAAGATAACTTATGATAGAATCGGTTTTTTTAACGCAGTGCTTTTCAAGGATTCGGCATGCAACAGCAATCTCATGGGCAGAATAAATTTTTGATTGATGCTGATATCGGTGATGACGATGTCACGCTACCGAGTTTACCTGCGGTAAATGTGCCGATTATCGAGACACCGAAAGTACAGCAAGAAGTTGCTGCACCATTACAAGAAACAGAGTCAAAAACTGAAGACTCGAAGGTGAAAGGCGGCTTCTTTAGTCGTATGAAAGAAGGTCTAGCAAAGTCACGTAAGAACTTGGCAGACGGCATGGTGAATATCCTGATCGGTGGGAAGGAAATTGACGATGAACTTTTAGAGGAAGTTGAAGAGCAACTTTTGGTTGCTGACATTGGTGTCGATGCAACCAAAACGATTATTGCGAACTTAACTGAACGTACTGAACGTGGCGATTTAATTTACTCGCACTCTTTATATAAAGCGCTTCAAGAAGAACTGGTGGCATTACTTGCACCACGTGTTAAACCGCTACATATCGACAGCAATAAAAATCCGTATGTGATTTTGGTTGTTGGTGTGAATGGTGTGGGTAAAACCACCACGATTGGTAAATTAGCGAAACGCTTACAAGGTGAAGGTAAAAAAGTAATGTTGGCTGCTGGTGATACATTCCGTGCAGCAGCCACAGAACAATTACAAATTTGGGGCGAACGCAATAATATTGCCGTTGTAGCTCAAGGTCATGGTGCAGATTCTGCATCTGTTATTTTTGATGCATTTGAAAGTGCTCGTGCAAAAGGCGTAGATGTACTGATTGCAGACACCGCAGGTCGTTTACATAACAAAGGACATCTAATGCAAGAGTTGTCTAAAGTAAAACGTGTAATGCAAAAAATTGATGCTACAGCTCCGCATGAAGTGATGTTAGTGGTAGATGCAGGCACAGGTCAAAATGCCATTAACCAAGTTGAAATGTTTGATGAGGCAGTAGGGCTTACAGGTCTAACTATTACTAAGCTTGATGGTACAGCAAAAGGTGGTGTGTTATTTAATATTGCAAGCCGTACCCATGTACCAATTCGTTTTATTGGTGTAGGTGAGAAAATTGATGACTTACGTCCATTCTCAGCAAAATCATTTGTCGCAGCATTATTTGAAACTGATAAATAAAATGCGTTAAATGTCACATAAACTCCGCAAAATGCGGAGTTTTTTGTTTTTGAGCTTACTGATTGATTTAAAAAGCAACATGTGAATAAATCATAGTCAAAATTCAGCCTAATAAACCCTTAGAATAAGTAAGGAATTGTTGTTTATATATAAAAATTGCTTTGGGGTGTTTAGGGTGGCGTTACTCGATAAAATTGGTCATGTATTGACTGCGGATATCACTAAAGATTTTAAATTAAAAAAGAAAAATACTGACCGAGAGGTAGAAGCGTCATTTGTCGACCAACTAAAGAAACGTCGCAGTATTTACGAGCTTGGAAAGAAGGTACATTATAGTCAGGCTTACTTGGCTGAACTGATTCAAGAGTCTGTAAGAAGTTGTCCATCTGCATATAATTCACAAAGTACACGTATTGTGGTTTTATTTGGTGAATCTCATCAAAAATTTTGGGACATAGTAAAAGACGTACAACGCAAGAATGTTGCGAGTTATATTTTTGAGGGCGTGGCGCTTAAAATAGATCAATGTGCAGCTGGCCTAGGAACTGTGCTTTTCTATGAAGATCAAACCGTGATTCAACAATTACAAAAGAAAGTGCCATTAAGTGCAGAAGATTTTCCAGTATGGTCGGAGCAAACGTCTGGCATGGCCCAATTCGCAGTATGGACTTCGATCGCAGATGCAGGTCTAGGCGCATGTTTACTGCACTATAATCCACACATTGATTATGCTGTTGCCGAACACTTTGATATTTCAAAACAATGGCTGCTACGTGCGCAGTTGGTCTTTGGTTCAATTGAAGGCCAAGCGCCTGAACGCTTAGAACCAGAAGATCAAGATCAGTTTAGAATTTATGAGTAATTTCTATGTGCTGTAAGTTGCTTTGATTTCTGCCGTACTAAAGACAGTGAAACCAAAATCTGAATGTAAGTGGGTTGCACGTATTTAGATGCTTGCAACTGATTGTTCTAGAAATAAGACACAATGTTGTAAATATAGTCATGCAACGGTTAAAAACTTCACCTATTATAAATCTCAATTTAGTAAGCTAATTGAAAATAAAAAGAGGTCTTGTAATGTCATTCTTGAATCAAATCGAACAACGTCGCACAATCTATTCTATTGGTAATAACGTTACTTTATCGCAAGATGAAATTGAGCAAACCATTAAAGATGCTGTACGTTTAAGTCCGTCATCATTTAACTCTCAAACGTCTCGTGTCGTTATTCTGTTTGGTGATGCACATCAAAAATTCTGGAATATCGTACGTGAAACTTTACGTAAAATTGTATCTGCAGATGCATTTGAAGGAACCAATGGCAAGATTAATAGTTTTGCAGCAGGTTTTGGTACAGCATTATTTTATGAAGATCAGGCTGTAGTAAAAGCTCTCCAAGAACAATTTGCACTTTATGCAGATAATTTCCCAGTATGGTCTGAACACTCAACAGCGATTGCTCAATTTGCTACTTGGACGGCTTTGGCTGAAAAAAATATCGGTGCATCATTGCAACATTACAATCCAATTGTTGATGCTGAAACAGCTGCGGCATTTGATGTGCCAGATCAATGGAAACTACGTGCACAACTTGTTTTCGGTTCGATTGAAGCGCCTGCAGGCGAAAAAACCTTTATTGCAGATGAAGAACGATTCAAAACATTTAAGTAATGATGGTGTGATGAATTAAAAAGGATGCATTAAGCATCCTTTTTTTATATGCAAAATTCTTGAATGAATATCAAAATAATGTCTTGAAACAAAATATACAGTGATTGTTAGATGTCATAAGATTGTCATATATGCATTGCATAGTGCATTCCAAACTAAATAATTGATAAAGAGTGATAATGATGACTTTAAGATTAACTGTTGCTGCTGCAGCGCTGATGTTAAGTAGTGCCGGATTTGCAGCTGTAACTTTGACTGTTCCGGAAGAAATTAAAATAGTTGCAGTTAATGATCAAGAAGTTACTGGTGGTTTATTTCGATCTACGGAGAAGTATAAGCTAGATGCAGGTGAAAACCTATTAACGGTACGTTATAGCGAATTTTTTCAACATGCTGATAATTCTCACGATATTTTAAAGTCAGGTGTGGCCGCTATTCGTACTCCAGCACTGATTGATGGTCAAGAGTATCGTTTGGGTCTAGTCAATGCACCAAAAGATTTTGATGCTGCGCAAAAATATAAAGACCAACCGATATTTGGTTTGTATGACAGATCTAATCAATTACTTGTGCAGCAAGCTGGGGCGAAGAAAGAACAAAAATCGATTTTCTCCAATGGTGTATTGGGTAATGCTGTAGATTTTACGAAGAAAGAAGCTGTACCAGAAAATCAACCGGCACCTGTTTATGCACAATCCTTAAATGTAAAACCAACAAACGTGGCAGCTCCTGTGGTCGCTCCAAAAAATATAGCTGTTCATCAAAATGGGGCAGATCAACAATTAATTCAGCTTTGGCAGAAGGCTAGTAAAGCTGAACGACAAAAATTTATGAGTTGGTTGGCTGAGCAAGCAAACTAAAGTCACTTTTGTAACTTCATTAGTTTTCTTAAAATCCGTGATATTCGAAAAGTCCGTTGAATTACGGGCTTTTTAGATTGAAGAATATAAAAATCACCAAGAATTATAAAATTCGTCTTTCATAAAGCAAAATATAAGGATATATTGATCTTTAAATAAGCAATAGATTGCTTTTAGTTTAAAAAATATACACTCAAGCAAAATATTATAGAAATTTCTATGATAGGGGCTTGTGTTTGTTTTGAAACTCTATAGAATACGCTGCATACCAACGCAGACAGCGATAAACTTAAGTTTTTTAGCTGTTTGATGTTGTTTCTTATTTGCTGACGAAGCATTAAGAAGATCATTAAGAGATTATGAAGAACAACTTGTGTGGATTTTTACTGATTGATCGATCGAAATTATTTTCATTGATTGATGGTAGAAATTACTCGAAGTTTATTTGAGCAAATTTTTGTCAGTAATTGATGAGCCAAGATTGGTACACTATATGTACTATTGATTTTAAACTGAAGAGTTTGATCATGGCTCAGATTGAACGCTGGCGGCAGGCTTAACACATGCAAGTCGAGCGGGAATAGGTAGCTTGCTACCGATTTCTAGCGGCG